>NZ_AHMO02000008.1:1156250-1463333 GCF_000243715.2 Leptospira broomii serovar Hurstbridge str. 5399 | reverse complement strand
GATAAAAGCCCGATTCTTAGTAACTGACTGACATCTTTCACCGATTATTTTACCCAATCTTTGGAGAGAAAATATTTCGATCGGATTCCTTCCATTACACCCGTTCTCTTTAACTCTTTAATGAAGAAATTAAAGTTATCTACGAAAACAAGATCGTTTAACGGCATAGCCGCACTTATATAGTCATCCATCACAGGATTAATTAAAGGCAAATAACTTGCGCGTAAACTAGGTTGCTTTTGAAGTAAAGCGAGGATATATAAACTGTCAGCAACGTAACAAGTAACGTCGTTCTTAATAAGTGCGTCGATAGCTATCGAGTCGGAAAGATAACTGTAAATTTTATTTTTTCCGAATTTTCTCAAAAGGAAGTTATGATTTGTAGTATTTGAACGAACTGAAAAAGAGACCCCGTTCAAAACGGATAGATCATCTAGTGACTTGAACGACCTAGTCGTTACGATACTTCCTTCAGGTTCCGGAGGAAGTGATTTCTTAAAAATAAGACCGGCAGGAGTTGCTAACAAATAAGGATCCGAAAAACTGACAGTCTTCCCGCGGCTTAAGTCCGTGGACATCCCCGCTAATGCGATATCAATCGAGCCCGCGGCTATCTCGTCTGAAAATTGTCTAAAAGTTTTAAGCGGCTTTAATTTAAGTGCCACTCCTAAATACTCTGCGTAAAGTTTCGCTAATTCAACATCGAAGCCTGGAAACCCTTCAAGCGGATCTTGAATGTAAAACGGTTCATAAACTCGATTCACACCCACGACAATTTCCTTTTTTGCCAAGATTTGATCCAATCTGCTAACAGGTATTTTTTGGGCAAAAATACCGTCGGAAATAAATAAAATGAGAGCTGGGAGGAGAGCTCGCAAGGTACTGCTCGGTCTCGTCATGATACCTAGGTTATCGGCAACTCCAGGACTTGAAAGAAATTTTTGCTTAGCTGTTTCATAAGATATAATTCGATTTATTCAAGAAGTTGAAATTCAGTGCGACGGTTTTTCCGATCCGTTTCGGGATTTTTGTCCTGAAAAATAGGTTCGGTACTTCCTTTACCCTCCGTCTCGATCCTGTCGGGTGATATCCCCTTATGAATTAAATAACTTCTAACTGACTCCGCTCTCCGGCGACTTAATACCATATTATCTTGGGTTTCTCCGTGGAGATCGGTATGACCGGTAATCTTTAATTTTGATTTGCCGTTCGTAGAAAGAAATTCAACCAAATGATCTAACGAGGGTTTAGAATCGTTTTCCAATTCAAAAGATCCGCTTTGAAAATGAATGGCTTCTATCGAAATTTTTTTGCCGGTTTTCAAATCATCCCAGCTTGGAGTGGCTTCGATTTCGTAAATATCATAATTGGATGACTCTTCCCTTCTGCAAAAGTAGGCGTTCTTACCGTCAGGAGCCTCGACGTAAAACGCCTCGTCACCTTTCGAATTTATCATCGGCCCTAAATTAATCGGTTCGGTATAACTCCCATCGGGATTTCGAGTCGATTTATATATGTCCATACCTCCAAAGCCGCCCGGTCTATTCGAAGAAAAGTAAAGTGTGTTTCCGTCTCTTCCTATAGTGGTCGCTATCTCCGCATAATCCGTATTGATAGGAGAGGGCAATCGATAGGCTTTATTCCAAGTTTTATCGCTATATTCAGAAACGAAAATATCCGATTCACCGACGACCCCGAATGGATAACGAGTAAAATATAAACGGTTCTCATACAGATAGGGATTCTCTTCGATCGCGGAGGTATTGACCGTTGTTGGAAGAGAAGTAGGACGTAACCACTTACCTTCACCTTTCTTGGAAAAATATATGTCTCTCGATACTCCGATCTTCCCGTTCGGCAAGATGAATTCGATACTACCGTCACGATTAGAAGAAAATAAAATCCCTTCCTCTTTATTCAAAACAAAAGGGCTTTGATCGTCGAACTGCGAATTCAATTCAGATAACTCTAATCCGGCCGACCAGAGATTCCCGTTTCGAACGGACTTATATATGTCGGTATAATTTGAATTGTTGCGCTTAGAATAATAGTACAACGTATTACCGTCATCCGAAAGGCTTATTCCGAATTCGTTTAATGAAGTGTTAATTCCTCCTTTCAATTTTTCGGGTTTCCGTTCCTTATTCTCTTGCGAATTCAAATTGCTGAGAGCGGAAACAATGATGCATATCAAAAGTACGCGAGATAACTTGCCTAACCGGGCCGAGAGTCTTGACAAGACTAATTTAGATAGAGAGGCGAATGAACCAAAATCCTTATGGATCAATGAATTCGAAACAAAAAGGATGCTAGCAGAATAAACCGTCCGAATACGGGAGTACATACCCATATTCGTACTATCTGACTTTTTTTAAAAAACCTAAGTGCTTTTCTTAAAAATTAGAAATATTGCTTCAAGGATTCGGGAAATTCTATCGTTCCGTCTTCTTTTTGGTACGTTTCCAAAATTGCCGCCATCGTTCGTCCGATTGCAAGTCCGGAACCGTTTAGCGTATGGACCAGTTGGTTCTTCCCGTCTTTGGCTTTATAACGAATTTTACCGCGACGAGCTTGAAAATCCTTAAAATTCGAAACCGAGGAAATCTCCATCCATCGGTTTAATCCAGGCATCCAAACTTCCAGATCGTAGGTTTTCGATGAAGCGGCAGAAATATCACCGCTACAGAGCAACATTACCCGGTAGCGCAGACCTAGCTTTTTAAGTATATTTTCCGCGTGAGAAAGCATCGATTTATGTTCCTTCTCGGAATCTTCGGGTCTTGAGAATTTCACCAATTCGACCTTCTGAAATTGATGAACGCGTACTAGACCCCTCGTATCTTTACCATAGGATCCTGCTTCCCGCCTAAAGCAAGAAGTATGGGCCGTTACGGAGATAGGTAATTGATCTTCAGTTAAGATTTCATCTCTATAAAGATTCGTTAATGGAACTTCGGCAGTGGGAATTAAATTCAATTCGTCCCGTTCCATTCTATAATATTCATCTTTAAATTTGGGATACTGCCCGGTTGTTACCATACATTCATCAGTTACCATCACTGGAACCCAAACTTCGGTGTATCCGTGTTCTTTAGTATGGGTTTCCAGCATAAAATTGGCCAAAGCTCTTTCTAACTTGGCCCCGAAACCGAAATAAGTGTAAGCCCTTCCGCCGCCTAGTTTGACTCCTTTCTCAAAATCAATCCATTTAAGATTTTCTCCGAGTTCATAGTGCGGCTTCGGAAGAAATGAAAAATTCCGCACTTCTCCGACTTCATATAAAACCTTATTATCTTGCTCGTTTTTGCCGGCGGGAACTTGCGAATCTAATATATTAGGAAGACCTAAATTAATTTCGCTCAAGAGATTCTCTTGGATTTCGAGGTCAGTCTCGATCTCCTTAATTTTATCTCCTATTTCCTTTACGGCGGCAGAAGCGGCAGCAATATCCCCTCCAGATTGTTTAATCTTTCCGATCTCTTTGCTGGCCTTATTCCTCTCCTCACGAAGAGATTCCGTTTCCTTTTGAAGCTCTTTTTTTTTATGAATGATTCTAGCTAATTCATCTAGTATTCCGATATCTTTAAACCCGCGTAGTTCCAGATTAGCTTTTAAAGCTTCGGTATTTTCGGTAATAAATTTAAGATCAAGCATGATAGAAGGGTTTCCTTTCGATAAATTTTTCGGAATTGGAGTACAGCATCTTTTCTACTTCTATATTCGATTCCTTTCTCAATGAAAACATTTTCTCCAGAACAAATTTCGTAAACGCAGGTTCGTTTCGTTTTCCGCGAAATGGAGGCGGAGCTAAAAAAGGTGCATCGGTTTCTATAAGTAAAGCTTCCAAGGGAAGTTTTTCCGCCGCTTCCTGAATATCCTTTGCGTTCTTAAAAGCTAGGATTCCGGAAAATGAGATGTAATATCCCAAATCAACCAATCGCTTGGCAATGGAATAATCGTAAGTAAAACAGTGAATAACACCAAAAGCCTTATCTCTATGCTCTTTTAAAATAGCTATCGTATCCTCTCCCGCGTCTCTAGAATGAATAACGACAGGGAGTCGATATCTATGAGAAGCGTCTAAGAAAGAATGAAGCACTTCGATTTGTTCATTTTTAGAAGATGCATCATGATAATAATCCAGACCTATCTCGCCTATCGCGGAAAGGCGAGAGTCGTCCACATTCTCGTTAATATAGGAGAGAATTTCCTCTTTCTTCGAAAATTCATGGGTCTCAGTCGGATGGCATCCGATTGAATAGAAAATATCAATATCCGAATCCGAATATTCTTCAGATAGACCTTTCGCTCTAATAGAGCTCTCAAGGTCGATTCCGATTTGGACGATTTTCTTAATGCCGGATTCTTTTGCATTACGAAGGCTTTGGTCGATTGTCTGGCCTTGTTCTAGAACAATATCCAGATGACAGTGGGTATCTATGATGGAATACATGCTTTGGACGGCTTTTAAGGAACAGTTTTCGCGATTTGGATTGACTGAAAAGAGAATTTTTAAGATTCCTTACTGCATACGCCAATCGGTGCAAAACCGTTAGATTTGGGACATAAATAGTGAATCTGAAATCATACTTCGCTCTCATATACTATCGGCTACGCTACAAATACCAGGACCTAAAACTTAAGTTAGATCTAAAAGTAGCGAACTGGAACAAGAAGGGTAGAGAGCGTTTGACCGTGATGGTCATTCCGCATTCGGAACAAAAAACGATTAATTTCCATATCTCGTATCGTGCGATCACTATCTTCGTAGGAACGATTCTTGTCCTTTTATTGATCAGTTCGGTTAACGTACTAAGTCATTCGGGTTCCATTCATCAACTTACCGAACTTAATCTTTCAAACCAAGACTTCATCCGTCAGTCCGCAAAAATGAAAGAAGAGATAAACAGTCTTCATGAACATGTAGACTACTATCACACACATGTCGGTGCGCTTTACGGACGCCTAACGGGTGACTCTTCAAAAGTCGCAAAAGGAATCGGCGGAGCGGAAAAATTAACATCTAACGGTTCTTCGAAGGACGGAAGCCAGCTGCCACCCGGAGCGGAAGTATTTCGTTTAAAAGAAGACGTTCATAACCTGAAAGTAGCAAACGAACTTACTCAAGAAATCATTAGTATCTTGAAAAAGAGAAAAAGCGTCATTCGGCAAACGCCTTCTATTTGGCCGGTCCGAGGTTATGTGCTCTATCCTTATGGAGAATATCTGAACCCGATTACTGCTCGGAGAGAGATGAATAACGGAATTGATATAGGAGCCTTTCCCGGTTCTGAAGTAGTTGCGACCGCTCCGGGAACAATCTATGAAATCGGTTACACTAGGCATACCGGGTACTTCGTAAAGGTGGCCCACAAATTCGGATGGAAAACAATCTATTCAAATTTAGATAGAATCAAGATCAAGCAGAACCAACAAGTATCTAAAGCCGAAGTTATAGGGTTCGTGGGTAAGTCCGAAAACAGCCCGCAATATAGCCTTCATTATGAAATACACGTCGGGACTAGAGCAATCAATCCCTTCGCATTCCTAAACCAAATCCAAGACTGATGGCGCAAACCGAAGAGCATTTAGCGGTAAATAGCATTATCGGAGAAGGAGCCGAGTTCAACGGTGACTTCAAACTTTCGGGTTTATTACGTATAGACGGGATTTTTCGCGGGACGATTAAAACGGACGGAAAAGTACTCATCGGCAAGAGTGGAATCGTCGATACGGATATCAGAGCTCGGATTGTTGTCGCCGGCGGTGAGATCCATGGGAATATCTTCGCCACCGAACGAGTGACTCTTCTCGCAAGTTGCCGAATGAAAGGCGATATCATTACTCCGAAAGTCGTAATGGAAGAGGGAGTGCAATTCGAGGGTAACTGTAAAATAAACCCGATTGCACGTTGAAAGTAAACTCGCAAGATCCACGCAGAAATCAAAGACGCAAAGGTGACTACTACGGCCTTTCCTTTTCTTCTAGTCTATATAGTCCGGTTCCTTCCGCAGTACCGGACGCGGCAATCCCCGATTCAAAGGCCCAATTTTTTGAACTTGTTGAACACTTATTACCGTATAGCCAGGAAAAAACACGGGATCTAAACTCGTTACTACGCGATTTACCGGATGCGGAAAGAAATTTTTTAAAATCGCCTACTTATGAAAATTTGAATGTCTACAAACGGATTGTCCAGGCAATTCTCAGAGAGGTGATGGATCGCAACACTTCGGTAGAAACGCTTAGAAGTAGAGCTAGAGGCGGTTCTGAAAAAATTTACCAATTAATAAATACGGTAGATGATAAAGTTCAAACGTTAGCAGATTTTATAATTCATCCGGATAATTCTACTTTCGATTTGATGAAGCGTATGGAAGATATCCGCGGACTTCTCGTGGATCTAATGAATTAAAGCGGGATCACTTTCTTAGATTTTTAAAAACTTCCGGCAGTTTGGCCGGGGTCCGTGACTCCAAATGCAGGAAGGCCCAAGTGAGCTCCCCAGTACAAATTAAGGTTTCATCTTCCTTTTTCCTAACTTCCAAATTCCATTGGATGCTAGCTGGCTTAATCGTTCCCGGTTTGATAAAGATATTCAATTCCTCGTCAAATCTTGCCGGAGATTTATACTCGATCAATGACCGAGTAACTACAAAATCTAAACCATTCTTGATTAATTCTTCTTTATAGTCGTATTTCAGATACCTCATGTATTCGTTTAGAGAAGTATCAAAATAGGTCAAATAATGGGCGTTGAATACGACTGCTTGCGCATCGATTTCGGAATATCTTACTCGAAGAGTATGAAAAAAATCTCCCGGACTAGAAGACATTACTAAAGCCCTAGGGCGTCTAAAATTTTCTGTAAAGCATCTAAACTCGGATAAGCGATACTTAACTTTCCCTTTCCGGAAGACGAACTATGGGAAATGTCCACTTTCATAGAATATTTCTTTCGAAACTTATTCTCCAATTCTACGATATCCACTTCCTTCTTTTTAACTTTCTTTTTGTCTTTTACCGGAGTTTCTTCGGTCAAATTTGAAACGATTTCTTCGACTTGTCTGACCGTCAGTCCTTTCTCCGCAATTTGATAGGCCAATTGCTCTGTTTTCTTACGATCTGCGATCGCCAGTAATGGGCGCGCATGACCTTCAGAAATTCTTCCATTCTTAACCAAGTCCATGACTGAATCGGGAAGTTGGAGGAGACGAATTAAGTTTGAAACGGTGGCTCTATTCTTTCCGACTCTAGTAGCAACGTCGCTGATTTTCAAGCCTAGCTTGTCGCAGAGAGTCTTGTAAGCCAAAGCCTCTTCGATGGGATTGAGATTTTCCCGTTGGATATTCTCGATCAAAGCCATTTCAAGAGCTTGGTTCTCACTGGCTTTTTTTACGATTGCGGGAATTTTCATGAAGCCGGCTAATTTACATGCGCGGTATCGCCTTTCCCCCGAAATGATCTCGTATCCTACACCTGTCTCCTTGACTACAATTGGCTGGATGACTCCATGAGCTTTGATCGTTTCGGAGAGTTCACGAAGCGAATCTTCCGAAAAAGTTCTTCTTGGTTGGTCCGGGTTCGGCCTAATCTCGGAAAGTTTAATTTCTCGAAGTGCACCTTCCCCACCGGCCTCTTTTAATGCCTTCTCTTCTGAAACAGGGATGAGGTTACCTAAACCCCGCCCTAAGGCTTTGGGCTTTGCGCTCATTCTTTAGTTTTTCCCGGCCACTTCTAACGCTAAATTACGATAACTTTGAGCCCCGACACCTTCCGGGTCGTATGAGAGAATCGACTTTCCGAACGAGGGGGCTTCGGAAAGTTTGATGTTCCTTGGAATAACAGTCGTATAAACTTTGTCTTTGAAATATGCTTTTACGTCTTCCGCGACCTGCTGAGCGAGATTCGTTCGTTTATCATACATGGTCAAAAGAACTCCTTCCAATTCTAAAGAAGGGTTCAATTTTTCCTGAACTAGCGAAATAATTTTCATTAACTGGGTCAATCCCTCTAAAGCGAAGTACTCGGTCTGTAAAGTGATCATTACACTATCTGCCGCGCACAAAGCATTGATTGTCAATACCCCCAAAGAAGGTGGGCAATCGATTAGTATATAATCGTATTCAGTTCTAAGAAGACTGATCGCATCTTTCAGCCTAAATTCCCGATTTTCTTCAGCGAGTAGATCCGCTTCCGCGCCCGAAAGGTTGATATTCGAAGGAATAATATGCAGATTTTCCAGGTCCGTTCGTCGAATACATTCGTTCGCGGAACATTCACCGATTAAGAGCTCGTAGGAAGTTTTCGGCAGTGTATTGATTTCTAAACCTAAGCCGGAACCGGAGTTTCCTTGAGGATCGAAATCTACGATGAGAACTTTTTTTCCAATCGCGGCAAGATTGGCAGCAAGATTGATGGAAGTCGTAGTTTTTCCGACACCGCCTTTTTGGTTACTGATCGATACGATCTTTCCCATGTTCTAATTTACTCTCCTTGGCCAGAACCTTCCAAGCCCTAGGGATACCTTGCCTCGGTGAAAGAACCTTTTTCAAGAACTTAATATGTCGCATCCCTAAAAATTCAAGTGAGGGTAATGAAAGCGTTTTTAACAGTCTAAATCCTGTCGGTTCAAGAACTGCCTTGATAAGATTTATATCAAATTCATCTTTCCCGATAAATGGGACATAAATACCACCTTGTTTTACCCATCGACAGAGCACCTCTGCGCTCCAGGGAAAGGGTATAAATCCCCTCGACACCGCTAGATCCCAATCTCCCCTTCCTTCTTCCGCGCGCACATACACGCATTTCACACCGTTAATGCGGTTCGTTTGAATAAAGTCATCGGTTAACGAAAGCTTACGCTTCTGGGAATCTAATAATATTACCTTGGGTCGTTCCGAAGGTATTAGGCAGCGGAAAAAAAAACCGGGAATTCCGGGCCCAGTCCCGGCATCTCCCACCTTCCAATTGTTAAGCGAACCAAGTTCTTCACGGATCGAATAAATATGATAAATGGATTCGAGAACATGACGATCCAGAATCTCTTCGGTGTCTCTCTTTGAAAAAAATCCCCCTTCCTCATTTTTGTTTTCTAGAAACGAAAGAAAAGCGGCGATTAAATCCCAATCAAATAGCTTCAGAATCGAATCGCTTTCCTCAGGAAATCGAAAGCGAACGGAAGCCTGTATCCCTAATGAATCGTGAGTGAATTTCGCCGGGTGTTTATCCGATTCCGTCATTCTTTACCTTGAAGAATTTGGTTGTATTCGATTATGGTTTTGAACAAAATTTCGATTCCCATTTTTAATTCACCGACAGTCATACTTTCATTCTTTCCGTGAACACCGTCTATCTCTTCGGAGCTTAATAAGGCCGGTATGAGTCCGTAGCATTTCAATCCGATGGCTCTCAAATAAGAGCTATCAGTCGTACCGGGGGAAAGAAACGGCGCGGCAATCGATCCGGGTTCGATTGATGTGCTGACACCGGCCAGGACTCGAAAAAGAAGACCGTCTACCGGAGAACTTGTTCCCGGCTCTAAATGTCTGGCGGTTACTTCTACTCCGTATTTTTCTCCAAGAGTCTTAATCTCTTCAAAGAGTTTCCCTTCATCCTGACCAGGAAGAATTCGGATATCAATCGATCCCGTAGTCTCGGACGTGATAACATTGATTCCGACCGGATGACTATCGATACCTGTAATGCTGACCGTGTTTCTTGTCATCGCTCGCAGATGTCGATTGGAGTTAATTACTCCTTTCATTATCAAGAAAAGTAAAGGATTTCGGGAGCGCTTTAATACGAACGAGTTCGGAAACGGGCTAATATTTCCTAGGGAAAAAAAGAAAGCGGCCGTCTCATCCCCCAGCATAGTCTTGTCTCCGATTTTCTGAACGTCCTCCAAAAAATCCACCATCGACTTAGCTGCATATTTCAACGGAGGAGTGCTCCCATGACCGGCATCCGCTTTTGTTTTCAGATCTAACCAAACCGCACCTTTTTCCGCGTTTTGAATATTAAAAACCTTAGAGCCTTTGATCGCTATATCTCTCGAACCTGTTCCGCCCTCGTTCAGTACGTATTCATATCCGTTAAATAAATCTCTATGATCCTTTATTAAGAAACGAGCACCATGAAGGGAACGACTCTCCTCATCCGCGAAGGCAAGAAACATTAGGTTACTTGCTAACGGAATCTTATATTCATGCGCTAATAAAAACGCATACAGTTCCATTATGCCTAGGCCTTTGACGTCGACTGCACCTCTACCATAAATGCGATCACCTTTTCTAAGTCCGGAAAAAGGAGGCTCAATCCATTCTTTAGCTTCCGCTTCGACAACGTCGATATGACTTGTTAAGATCAGTCCTCCTTTTGATTGATCCTTACCTTTCAATTCGGCAACGATGGAAGCTCTCTCCGGTTTCCCTGGAAATTCTATAATGCGAGACTGGATTCCGCGCTTATCTAAAATTGATTTTAGAAAGAGGGCCCCTTCCTTTTCTCTTCCTCGGACTGTTGCGATTCTGATATAAGTTTGAAGATCCTTGGCAGCCTCTTCACTAATTTTACCGTAATCGAGTTTTGGAAACTCTGCCTTAGGAGTTATCGGACTGATTCCACGCTCTGTAAAAATGATCGTATAAAGCAGGAAGATTCCCAGAAGCCCGAGAAATCCCAATCCTATTTTTTTTAGGGACATAGTGCCTTTCCTTGGAAGTTGTTAAGGATCGGTTTTCGCTTTTTGGGCTTCCATATGACGGCGCCCGACATTTACGACTGTTCTAGTTCGCATCGAAAGTTAGCTTTACTTGATCCAACTGCAAGGAGAATTCTTACCCGTCTTTTGGAACCCCGGGTAGAATAACGGAAAAGCTTATTAATATTTTTATATAAACGCCGATGTGTCTAACAAGAGGGTATTCATACATGTTCCGTATCGGATTCTTTACCTTAATCATTCTTTTTGCGTCGTCGCTCTATTCGTTCACTCCGGGAAAATGGTCTCACACCGATCGCTATGTTATCGGCTCGGAAAAAGGAGGCCCCTCTCAGGAAGTAGTCAAGAACTCAAACGGAAAGGTCATATATATTGCGAAATACTTGTACGACGAATCCGGAAAACTAGTTCGGGAAGATTATATTTCTCAGGACGGAAAGTCGGACGGATACACTAAGTTTTCTTATAAGGACAAGAAAGTTCAAAAAGAAGAACTCTTCGATAAAGATGGAAAGAGTGTAGAGACAAAATCATTCGCGTATGATAAGAATGGTGTTCTTTCTTCCGTAGATCTTTTTGACCAAAACGGGAAACTCATTTTAAAATGTACGATCCTTTCGTGGGGTGAGAACGGCTTAATCAAAGATGCTCAAACTGATTGGACCGATTCGAAAGAAGTCGAACGTTTCTCCATCGTAAAAGATTCTAATAAACCGGGACTTTATCAGCAAAATATCTATAATGAAGATAAGCAACAAGTAGCTTCTACAGTTCTTACGTTTGATAAAGAAGGAAAACTTATTAGCCGCATGAACGTTCAGGGAAATTTAGAACGATTAAATCGGATGATCTGGGATAATAATAACCGCTTACAGCAATTTACTTTTCTAGTAAAGCAAGGAGACAAATGGGCCCTCGAAAAGACCCACGAGTTAGTTTACGGAAAGTAATCGGAATCGATTGATTCATTAAAAACTCTCCTATAAATTTGCCCGCATTATCGGCGGGCTTTTTTATAAGTCGCGACCGTTTCACGTGAAACAACTTGGTGAAGCGAGACTTTGGAATCCAACTTTTAATCTTCCAAGGCTAGTTGACTCTCAATCGAACTTTCTTAGAAGAGGAAAGACAGCGTAGTTCGATTTTGAAGCTTGAGAGGAGATATAATTATGAAATCTTTAGCAATCTCCACGTTGAAAACGTGGATCCGATCTTACAATTTCTCGCAACATCGTTTCGATACTGTTGAATATATCTGATCGATACTCGATAGGTTAATACTGACAAGATGTGTCTTTCTAAAACCCGATAATAAATCAGGTTTGCATTTAGCTTCGACCTCCATCTCCTTCTTCGGCGAATAAGGGGATTCAGAATCGAAGAACTCAATATCCTCGAACTATATTTCGCTCGGCCTCAAAAGAATCTCGTTGGGATTCATATTTAAAACCCATAATCCATTTCCGTTCCAGCAACGTCTCAACTTCCAACGCAGGCTTAAATGGGAGAGTGGCTATAAAAACCGAGCAACAAGAAAGAAGATCCGTATCCCTACTTTTCGAAATTGAACCTTTAATAAGACGAACCGATTTTAAATGAGAAGCGATCCTCTTTGAGAGTACGATTAAGATCTGACCCCGCTTAAGATTCTTGCGAACCAATGCCCGATCGAATAGACGGCAGTGGCTTTAATTTAAGAAAGTCTACGTTCGAAATGACGTGATTATCCTTCTTGATCGCGCAGACTATCATAACATTTGAATCCTATGCGAACAATCTTCATTCAACTCGGGAGAATTCCTCTTCCACAAAACATAAGCTCTGAATTTATCATAGCCTGATTAAAATGAAAACGTTTCACGTGAAACATGCGCAATTAACAGGGATAGAATATTACTCGCCAACGAATCCCCAAACCTTCGAACAAAATTCTCGCAGCATTGATCCAGATAATTCGGACTCAATTCTGCTCATTTTAAAATTTAATAGGGCAATCCCTTATAATAGGATTGTTTTATTGATGCCTCAGATGCTAAACCCAAGAACCATAAACGGAACTTTTCATGAACAAAAAAGCCCGCGAAATCGCGGGCATTAAGTTCAAAAATATTCGAGAATTAATCTAAAGTCTTAATTCATCACTCAAAGCTTTCTTTCAATTTATACCGCACTTAATCTTTTACCCTTAATATAAAACAAAAGCATATCAACGTCGCTCGGATCGACACCCGAAATTTGCGCTGCTTTCTCCAGGTTGAGAGGACGATGCTTGCTCAACTTTTGAATCGCTTCTTTCTTAATTCCGGGGACTACATTATAATCGATATCCTCAGGGATAATGGTTAACAAAAACCTCTTCTTCCAATCAATGGTATCTTGTTCTCTCTTAATATAACCTTCGTATTTAACTTCCATCTCGATCACTTTCTTATCTTCGGCAGACAAGGCGTTCGATTCAGGAACGAAGAAGGCAATGTCTTCGAAAGATATTTCGGGCCGCTTCAAAAAAGAATCTAATTTCGATCCGTATTTAAAACCCGTGATCGATTTTCGCTCCAGCAACGATTCAAATTCCGGCGTAGGTTTTAACGGGAGAGACTGGATCCTCTCTTTTACTTCATGAACTCGTCGATATTTCTCTAGCATTCCTCGATATGAATCTTCCTTTATCAGACCCATCTTGAAACCGTACTCCATGAGTCTTTGATCCGCATTATCCTGCCTAAGCAATAATCGGTGCTCTGCTCTCGAAGTGAACATCCTATAAGGATCTTCGACACCTTTATGCACTAGGTCGTCGACAAGCACTCCGATATAAGATTCACTTCTCGAGAATAACATCGGCTTCTCACCGCGCAACGAAGAGAGGACACTGTATGCCGCGACCAATCCTTGCGCTGCTGCTTCTTCGTAACCGGTTGTTCCGTTAATCTGACCCGCATGGTATAGTCCTTTAATCTTCTTCGTTTCCAAAGTAGGTTTTAATTCGGTCGGATCGACATAATCATATTCAATAGCATAACCTGGACGTAAGATCTCAGCATTCTCTAGGCCGGCAATTGAACGAACTAATTTCCATTGTACTTCTTCGGGAAGGCTAGTCGAAACTCCGTTTAAATAAATCTCCTTAGTGTCATATCCTTCCGGCTCTAAGAAAACTTGGTGTCTATCTCTATCAGCAAATCTAACGACTTTATCTTCGATAGATGGACAATAGCGGGGCCCTGTAGATTTAATTTGGCCGGAATACATCGGAGACAGATGAATGTTTTCGTTAATGAGACGATGCGTTTTCTCATTAGTGTACGTGATATAGCAAGGGATCTGTCTTCGAGTGATCTTCTCGGTAGAGAAGGAGAACGGAGAGGGATTAGGATCCCCATCTTGGACAATCATCTCGGATAGATTTACGGAATTTCCATGTATGCGCGGTGGAGTTCCCGTCTTCAAACGTCCTAATTTGAGATTATATTTAGCAAGAGATTTAGAAAGTCCTTTAACCGTCGGTTCTCCAAAGCGACCGTTTTCTTTTTGATACGTTCCAATATGAACGATGGAAGATAAAAATGTTCCTGTCGTTAGGATAACATGGCTGGTAAGAATTTCAAAACCTCTCCCGGTCCTGACACCCACTATAGCATCGTTTTCAATAAGCAAATCTTCCACTGTATCCTGACGAATCGAAAGGTTCCGGATTTCTTCCAAGGTGTGTTTTACTTTTAACTGATATTCTTTCTTCTCTGCCTGCGCTCTTGGAGCCCAAACGCTAGGGCCCTTGGACGTGTTTAACATTTTAAACTGTATGCCGGTCGCATCGATCATTCTTCCCATCAGGCCGCCTAGAGCATCCACTTCTCGAACCATATGTCCTTTTGCGATTCCTCCTATAGCGGGGTTACAAGACATCTGGCCGATCGTATCTAAGTTCATAGTAATTAAAAGAGTTCTAGCGCCTCCAATCGATGTGACATATGCAGCTTCGGCGCCGGCATGACCTGCTCCCACCACTACACAATCGAATTTGTTCGGAAAAAAAGAAGATTCCATATGTCCTTTAGACTCTACTTGCATAACTCACTAATTCCGTTTAGATGATTAGTCGACAGCGAAACCCATGCAAAGAATCATGTAATCATTAGTATCCTTTCAGGTTCCCTGTACATGCCCGAATCTATCAAGAAACTCTCCTACTTTGAGGGAAAAATAGTCCCCGAAACAGAAGCTAACATCAATATCAAAACGCATGCCTTGCAATACGGTACCACTGTCTTCGGTGGCATTCGCGGGTACTACGATGAAGCATCTAAAAACCTTTATGTTTTTAGAATTTTAGATCACTACAAAAGACTTGTGAACTCCACTAAAATCATGCAGCTAAGGTGCGAAAAGACTCCGGAAAATCTTCGGGACATAACCTTGGACTTATTGAGGCAGTCGGGATACGAACGGAACGTCTATCTTCGTCCTTTCGTCTATACATCGGCTCTTCAACTATCTCCGAGATTCCACGACGTTCCAACGGAAATAGCGATCTATGTACTGGAGCTCGACGATTATCTGGATACGAAACGCGGATTAACTACTATGGTATCAAGCTGGCGAAGATTCGATGATACTGTGATTCCGACTCTCTCCAAAGTTTCCGGGGGATATGTAAACTCGGCTCTTGCAAAATCCGAAGCTGTCCAAAACGGGTATGACGAAGCCATCTTCTTAGATGGGCGCGGTTTTGTTAGCGAAGGATCTGCCGAAAATATTTTCCTAGTAAGGGACGGTAAGATATTAACTCCGTCGATCTCCTCCTCGCTACTTGAAGGAATAACTCGTCGATCTGTATTACAAATCGCAAAAGATCTCGGTTACGAAATCATCGAACGCGAAATCACCAGAAGCGAGTTATACATATCGGATGAAATTTTCTTTTCGGGGACCGGGGTTCAGATTGCTTGGGTAAGCCAGGTAGATCGGAGAACAATCGGTACAGGAGAAATAGGTCCGATCACGCAGAAACTTCAATCAATATTCTTTGAATTAGTAAAGGGAAGAATCCCCGAATACAAACACTGGTTGACTCCCGTATATTAAAAAAGTTCTAATTCCGAGATGGGTGTCAGCTTTGGTATCGAAGAAATTCAGGGTCAAGAGAAGGCTCTCGTCTTTCTAAAAAAATACGTTCTTCGCCCAGATTTAATTCCGCCCCTCTTAGTTTTTCACGGCCCGGAAGGAACCGGAAAAGAAGCCGCTGTTGAAAGATTCATTCGACACGTACTATGTTTAGAGGGAACATCTTGCGGCCTTTGTCCTTCCTGTAAAGCCTTCATGCATCATACTCATCCGGACATTGTATGGTTTCCCGCAGACAGAAATAAGCAAATCTCGATCGGTAATGAAGAGAATCCCGAAGAGTTTACGATTCGATGGCTTATCAGAACAAGATTGTATTATAAACCTCATGTCTCTAAGTTACGTTTCATAATCATCCCTGACGCATCCATGATCGGCAATGAGGCAGAAACGGCTCTCTTGAAATCCTTGGAAGAGTCGCCTACCTTTACTCGATTTATCTTTCTTGTAGATTCATTAGATTCTTTGAAAGAAACTATCGTAAGCCGTGCTGTCTGTATTCCGTTCGGATATCTTCCGCAGGAAATCGTTCGTAGACTTCATCAAAAAGAAGGAAAGGAATATTTTTCCTTCCAAGGTGGAAGTATGGAAACGTTCGATTGTCCCAAAGAGGCTTTGGATATAGTCCTTTCGAAAATTACAGATCGTGTTCAAACCCCGTTGCATCTTTTGCATTTAGAAGAATGGATCCTGAATTATAAAGACGATCATCCAGAATGGAAAGATGGATTTTCTTTTAAGGATTTTTTGGATTTAGTAAGTCTGATACTACTTCAAGAATTCTCTAAATCGTCTTTTGAAGAAAATTTTCCGAAGTTAGAAGCGATTTTTAGATTCAAAGAGAACCTTCATCAGAAAATTCACGGACAAGAGAATATAATTTTCTCTAAGCTCGTTCACGAACTCAGTCTTCTCTCTAATCGTTAAACGACATCGAATAAAATTAATCACAAATAAAAACAATCAATCACCTAACATGTATTAGGTTTTACTACTCGTATCATTGCTAATTATACAAGCGACATAATATTTTATCTATCCCTAATCTCTTTTGTTTTTCCTAAGGATTCTAAAAGGATTCTCGAATTTTCATTTGTAGGTCACCCTCCCCGGAAAAATAGTGTATTCTCATCGGAAGATAACTGCTTTCGTCGAATTCCCCAGACTTTTATTTTTTTCCGGTGTGATTCCAAATTTTGTGGAAACAAAGCAGCCGGCGGATCAGGAACTTAGAACTTTATAGGAGTGTTTTGCTTGGACTCAAGCTGGAAGCGTATACTAGACGAAGTATCTAAGGAAATTCCGCCGACTTACTTCGATAAATTTATCCACACGCTTCAGTTAGATAGCTTGACTGATGATAAATGCATTCTTGTAGCACCTTCGTCCAATATCAAAACCCACGTAGAGAAGAAATACCAAACCTATATAGAGGAGGCTATCTTCAAAACGACTGGAACAAGAATTCCAGTAGAGTTGGTGCTCGAATCTTCGACGAGCTTACAACTCGTACTGAAAGAATCCTTTAGAGACAAATCTTATTCATTCAACCAGGATTATACTTTTGATACTTTCGTGGTTGGAAACTCCAACCGTCTTGCATACAGTGCCGCCATCGAATGCGTCCGCAATCCCGCGGAGATTAACCCTTTCTATCTTTTCGGTAAAGTGGGTGTTGGGAAAACGCATCTATTACATGCCATCGGTTCGGAGATTATCAAAAAGGATCCGTGGAAGACCGTTCATTATATCGATATTAAAACATTCATGAGCGAGTTTCTATTTGCTCTTCAATCAAGGGACGCAATCGAGTCTTTTAAGATAAAGTATCAATCATATAATTGTTTACTGATCGACGATATTCAACTTCTGAATACCGGCGCGGAGAAAACCCAGGAAGAATTCTTTACCATATTCAATTTTTTATTCGAACGCAAGAGACAGATCGTAATAGCATCGGATAGGCCGAGTTCGGAACTTCCTATTCAAGATAGATTAAAATCTAGGTTCGTTACAGGCGTTCAAGCGGACATACAACCTCCCGATAGAGAGATCCGAATCGGTATACTAGAAAAACAGAGTAGAATTCTCAATCTAGGCCTTTCCAAAGAAGCGATCGAGTTAATCGCAGATCTTATTCAAGACGATACGAGGACATTGCTCGGGGCTTTAAATGATCTTGCGTTACATAAAAAGACTTTCTCTCACCTTTTTTTCACTTCTTCAATGATTGAAGAGATTCTTAAAAATAGGATATTTCGGAAAAAAAATCTTCAATTAAGCCATGATAAAGTAATCGAATTCGTTTCAAATACTTACAATTTAGATCCGAAAGAAATAATGGGAAAGAGTCGTAAAAAGGAACTGATTGTGCCTCGACATCTTTGCATGTATATTCTTTATAAAAGCTATCGATTGAACAAAAGTCAGATAGGGCGAATCTTCGGTGGGGAGCATACAACGGTGATACATGCTGTCCGCAAAATTGAATCCCTTATAAAAGATGATAAAAACTTCTCTGATAAAGTGAACGAAATTCTCTCCCGCTTCCAATTCCAATAAGATCCAAAAATTCGGTCCTAAAAAAGAGACATAATATAGGTAGTAAATTGTAAGTAACCTATAAATTAGATGTATATAATATGTCTATAAGACATAAGACCAAATTACTGTCTCATCAAATCAAACTTATCTACCGTTGCTATCACGAACAAGGGGTGGTTTTTTCCATTCCTCGGAAATTGTACTTTCCAATATATATGCGACATATTTCCCTATTCTCTAAAGCTACATAGTTTTTTACATACTTACAGGTACAAGTACAACAACAGTACTTATATAATAACCTTATATATAGCTTACTATATTTTGAAAAAGGAGTTAGGGAATTGAAGATTAAAGTGAACACCTCGGAATTCCTAAAATCGATTCACGCCGTTGAGGGCGTCATATCCGCTCGTGAAATTAGATCTATATTATCAAATCTTAAATTAGAAGCGGAAGGATCGACGGTTTCTATTTCTGCAACGGACCTGGAGATATCCATTAAAACTTCTTTAAGTGCCGACGTTCAGGAATCGGGAAGTATTTCTTTACCTGCAAAACAGTTATCAAGTATCTTCAAAACGATACATTTTGAGGAAGCGTTACTGTCCAAGAATGATAGCGAAACTGATTCGAGCATAACTTACATAACCGATGCCACTAAAAAGAACGATTATAAAACTAAGTTAAACGGAATGGATGCCGAAGAAATAAAAACTATTTCGAAAGTGGATCCTTCTATTATCTCGGAGTTCCCGACTGCCCTTGTTGGGGAGATGATTCGGAAGACCGGATACGCAATCGCACATGAAGATCAAAGATATATCTTTAACGGACTTTATATGGTTCCAAAGGAAGACAAATTAATTTTTGCCGTGACTGACGGTAGAAGGTTATGCAAGATAGAAAGAAATTTACCGTCTCCCTTGAAATTTAAAGAAGCAGTAATTATTCCCGCAAAGGCCATTAGGGAAATATCGAAAATGATTACGACTGCGGAAACAGGAAAAATAGGAATCGTAGACAATCAAATTTATGTTAACGCGAATAATATAGAATTATTATGTAAGCTAATCGAAGGAAATTTTCCGAACTACGAGCAGGTAATTCCAAAAAGCTCTAAGTTTTTCGCATTAATTCCAAAGGAGAATTTTCAAATCTACTTGAGGCAAGCTTTAATTGCTGCAGAAGAGCCGACGCGCCAAATAAGATTAACTTTTTCTAAAGACAATTTGAATTTCTATGCTCAAACCCAAGGCGTTAATGAAGTAAGTATTAATATGCCGATAGATTATTCGGGCGACGAGATTACGGTTGCGTTTAAAGGCGAATATTTATCCGACGTATTCAAGTCTATCGACGATAACGAATTTAGGATTGAATTCAGCGATTCCAGCTCCCCGGTAGTTTTCAAAGACCCTTCCGATCCTGACTTTATTTCGGTAATAATGCCGATGAAAATATAAGCCGAAAAGAGAATGTTTTTACGAAGCCTCAGGCTTCTCAATTTTAGAAATCATGAAAGTATTAGCTTGGATTTTGATTCCAGGCTGATTTTTTTTGTGGGCGAAAATGGGGAAGGAAAAACCAACCTTTTGGAAGCAATTTCCATCGTTTCTTGGCTAAAAAGTTTTAGAGAATCCGAGGATGGAAATTTAGTTCGATGGAACGAGGACGGCTTTTACATAAAAGCGGAGATCGAGTCGGATCGAAAAAAAGACATTCTGGAAATCGGATATTCTAGGAAGCCAACTATTCGAAGAAAACTGAAGTTCAATCAGGAAGAGATTAAGAAACGATCTGATTTGGTCGGAAAGTTTATAACCGTCCTGATGACCCCCCTCGATTTACAAATTGTGGAAGGAGGACCGGTTGAGCGTCGAAGATTTTTAGATAGTTTCTTATCTTCCTTCGATCGTTCATATTTGGATGACCTCATTGAATATAATAAAATTCTTAAACATCGTAACGCGCTACTAAAATCTGGTTCTCGAGATTCAAGTTTATATTCGGTTTGGAATTCCAAACTAATCGAGAAAGGAGGAATTCTATATCGTAAAAGAAAGGATTTAATTTATGAATTAGATAATCTTTATCAGACTAATTTGACGCTATTAAGCGGTGGGAAAGACAATTTACAGCTACGCTATAAGCCTAGCTTTACCGATGAAGAAGAATTTGAAAACCTACTTGTTCGAAATCTTTCTAGAGACCAAAGATTAGGTTATACGTCCGTTGGGATTCATCGCGACGATATGTTTATAGGAACAAACGATATGGATATTACGGATTTTGCCTCGCAAGGACAAAAAAGAAGTACCGTTATTTCCTTAAAGGCAGCCTCCTTCGAATATTATAGAAAATTTTTGAAAATTACGCCTGTACTTTTAATAGATGATGTTATCCGAGAATTGGATGTTAAACGAAGAGAATATTTCGTCGAACTCGTTTTAAATGCGGGACAGGCATTTTTTACGACGACCGATTTGGAAGGGATTGCCGATTATGTAGGAAGATTACAGGATCGAAAACAAGTTTTTTTAGTTCGGAACGGAGAGGTCCAGGCGATCCATGGATAAACCCGGTAAGCCAGATAAAGTAGAAATCGACGAATTCAAAAGCCTCCTTGAAAATCTCGGTTGGACCGAAGCCAATTTACTTACGCAAATTTCATTGAGAACTCTTGCCCAAAGATGGTCAGATATAGTAGGCCCAATCTTTGCGAATCAATCGGAACCTTCCGCTATTTCCGGGGAAACGTTAATCGTAATCGTTTCGCATGCGGCTTATAAACAAGAACTCCTATTTTTGAAACATCGAATTCTTTCGCAATCCAAGCGTTATTTAGGTCGGGAAACGATTCGCAAACTAGAAATTCGTGTCGGTAGTTTATCAAAAAACACAAGAAAAACGACGGTTATAGAACGGGCTAGCAACGGAATCATTGGTAAAGAAGACTTACTCGCAATCGCCGAAAAGGAAGTAGATCCTGATGCACGAAAGCGCCTTTTAGAGCTAATCGAATACCTTTGAGAAGGTTCTAATCTTTCCTAGCATTAAAGCGAATTTCCTTGCCTCCTTAGCGTTTTCGGGAAAACTATTCCTAGATCCTGGAGGACCAAGTGACCCAAATAGACAATAGTTACAGCGCTGGCCAAATCAAAATTTTAGAAGGTCTAGAAGCTGTTCGCAAACGTCCTGGGATGTATATAGGTACGCAGGATGAAAGTGGCCTTCATAAAATGGTCTATGAGGTCGTAGATAATTCCGTGGACGAGGCAATGGCCGGCCATTGCACAGAGATAACGATCTCTATTTTACCCGATAATATAATTGAAGTTAGGGATGACGGTCGAGGAATTCCCACTGCTATTCATCCCGATAAAAATATATCCACGATCGAAGTCGTTATGACAATCCTCCATGCAGGCGGTAAATTCGAGAATGATGCATATAAAGTATCCGGCGGTTTGCACGGCGTCGGTGTTAGCGTGGTCAACGCCCTTTCAGAATGGTTGGAAGTGGAAGTATACCAACGCGGAAAAATACATTATCAAAAATATGCAAAAGGTATTCCACAAGGTCCTGTAAGCGTTATCGGCGATTCGGATGCCCGAGGAACCGTCGTTCGTTTTAAACCGGACGCAACAATTTTTACTACGACCGAGTTTCAGTATGACGTATTAACCACTCGTTTTCGCGAACTTGCCTTCCTGAACAAGGGCTTGAAACTTATCGTTAAGGATACAAGGAAGGCGGAAATAGAGGAACACGACTTTCTATTCGACGGGGGAATCGTATCTTTCGTGGAGTATCTAAATGAAAATAAACACCCGTTACACAAAACGATTCACTTCGAAAGAAATAAAGACGACGTAGTCGCAGAGATCGCTATTCAGTATTCTGATACCTATTCGGAGAATATATTCTGTTTCACGAATAATATTAACAATAGTCTCGGCGGGACTCATCTGGAAGGGTTTAGAGCCGCATTAACGCGAACTCTAAACGATTTTCTGAAGAAGGATCAGCAGTTAGTAAAAAAACAACCGACCGGATTATCCGGAGACGATTTAAAAGAAGGATTAACTGCGGTGATTTCCGTAAAAATTCCTCAGCCACAATTTAACTCTCAAACGAAAGAGAAATTGGTTAATGCCGAGATAAAAGGAATCATGCAAACCTTAACCGGGGAAGGGTTATCCCTGTTCTTCGAGGAAAATCCTTCAGTAACTAAGAAAATATTAGAAAAATGTATTCTAGCGGCTAAAGCGAGGGAAGCTGCAAGGAAAGCAAGGGACTTAACCCGAAGAAAGACCGTTCTTGAAGGGGGAGGTCTTCCGGGAAAATTAGCGGATTGTTCCGAAAAAGATCCAGCAGGCTCGGAGTTGTATATTGTGGAAGGGGATTCGGCCGGCGGATCTGCAAAACAAGGTAGAGATAGAAATTACCAAGCAATTCTTCCTTTGAAGGGTAAGATTCTTAACGTTGAGAAATCCCGACTAGATAAAATCCTAGGAAACGAAGAAATCAGAACATTGGTCTCCGCGCTCGGAACAGGGATCGGTGAGGATGAATTCAATATAGATAAAATCCGCTATCACAAGATCTTTATTATGACGGATGCGGATATAGACGGATCACATATTCGAACTCTGTTACTTACATTCTTTTTTCGTTATATGAAAGCAGTTATAGAGAAAGGATTTCTATATGTGGCACAACCTCCTTTGTATTTAATAAGGCACGGAAAGACGGCGACGTATCTATATTCGGATAAAGAAAAGGAAGAATATCTTAAAACTATAGGAACAGATAAAGCCGTAATTCAGCGCTATAAAGGACTCGGTGAAATGAATCCGGAACAACTTTGGGAAACGACAATGGATCCCGAAAAACGTGTCGTACTTAAAGTAAAATTAGATGATTACGTTGAGGCGGAAGATACCTTTAATATTCTTATGGGAGACGAAGTAGTCCCGAGACGTAGGTTCATAGAGGTAAACGCGGCGAAAGTTGCGAACCTAGACCTCTGATATATAGAAAGATAGGAGCTCTAAAAGCGAATGAGCCAAGAGATGGAAAATGAAATAAAAACCTTAGGGTTTAGTCCCGCGTCAAGGCCCGACATAGGCGAGGCGTTAAAGAACGGCGTACGGGTAATTCCGGTTGAAATAGAAGATCAGATGAAGGAGGCCTACCTAGGGTACGCGATGAGTGTAATCGTCGGTAGGGCTCTTCCCGATGTACGCGACGGGCTAAAACCTGTGCATAGAAGAATTCTCCATGCGATGAATGAGAGAGCTTGGAGAAGCGATAGACCTTACGTAAAATGCGCAAAAATCGTCGGAGAAGTCATCGGTAATTATCATCCGCACGGTGATAGCGCCGTCTATGACGCTCTGGTGAGAATGGTTCAAGAGTTTTCGCTGAGAGTTCCGTTAATCGACGGTCAGGGAAATTTCGGATCCATTGACGGGGATAATCCTGCCGCTTACCGATACACCGAAGCTAGGCTCGAAAAAATCGCCGAAGAACTTTTACGCGACATCGAAAAAGAAACCGTAAACTTCTCACCCAACTTCGATGACACGAAAGAACAGCCGGATGTTCTTCCTGCCAATTTTCCGAATTTATTAGTCAATGGTTCTTCCGGAATAGCTGTCGGAATGGCGACTAATATGCCTCCGCATAATTTAAAGGAAACGATTGAAGCGGTAGTTTCAGTGATTCGAAATCCGGATATTACGATTCCCGAATTACTAAAAATTATGCCCGGTCCCGATTTTCCGACAGGTGGCATCATCATTGGTGGTGAAGGATTACTTTCGGCTTACCATACCGGTCGTGGTTCGATTCGGATTCGTTCCAAAGTAGAGATAGAAGAAAATAAAAAAGGAAGAGAGGTTATCGTCGTAACCGAAATTCCTTATCAAGTTAATAAACGAACTCTTCTGGAAAGAATCGGCGAGCTGGTAAACGAAAAGCAAATCGAAGGAATATCGGAGATTATGGATCTCTCGGATCGAAAGGGAATCCGTGTCGAGATCCATTGTAAAAAAGATTCCAATGCACAAGTCATACTCAATCAACTCCTTAAACTAACTCAGCTACAGATAAGTTACGGGATTACTATGCTTGCGATTTTAGACAACAAGCCCAAGATCTTTAACTTAAAAGAAATTTTGGTCGCTTATTCTATTCATCGAAAGGAAGTCATAGTACGAAGAACGCAATTCGATCTGGATAAGGCGGAAAAGCGCGCGCATATTTTAGAAGGTTTGAAAATAGCCCTCGAAAATATAGAAGAAGTCATAAAAGTGATTAGGGCCTCCAAGAACGCCGCCGAAGCGAAAGAGCAATTGATGCTGCGCTTCGTATTATCGGACGTTCAAACGGACGCGATATTGGAGATGAGACTTCAAAGATTAACGTCTTTAGAAGTTCAAAAAGTCATAGACGAACTAGAGGAAGTTAGACTATTAATTCTGGATTTGAAAGATATTTTATCCAATCCGGCAAGAGTTTCCGATATCGTTTGTACCGAATTGCAGGAAGTTTCCGATAAATTCGGAAATAAAAGAAAAACCGAAATTAGTTTAGAAAGCGTAGAGTCATCCACTTTCAATGCCGAGGACTTGATAGCGGATGAAGAAATCGTTATCCAGATAACCTATGACCAATTTGTTAAGCGTTTGCCGATAGATACGTTTAAACGACAACGCAGAGGTGGAAAAGGAATCCAGGGTCTTTCTCAGAAACGGGACGACGTCGTCAAAATCATGAGATCGGCGATGACCCACGATAGCGTTATGTTCTTTTCCAATATCGGAAAAGTTTACATGATGAAAGCATATGAGCTACCTCAGGCTTCAAAGGAAGCGCGTGGCAAATCCTTAAAGGCAATTATCGGTCTGGGCGAAAGTGAATACATATCTTCCGTATTCACTTTCCGAGACGAAGATAAGGGAAAGGACCTTCTTTTAGTAACACGTAGAGGTTTTATTAAGCGCGTAGAGTTGTCTGAATTTGGGAACGTAAAAAAATCAGGCATCATTGCCATCGGCCTCCGGGATGGAGATGAGCTGATTACCGTAGAGTCCGTCGTCAAAGGCGATGATGTTATGATTTTTTCCAGCAAAGGGTTGGCCCTTCGAATAGAAATGGATACCATTCGAGCCCAGGGACGAGCTGCACAAGGCGTAACCGGAATGCGATTGGGCGGAGACGATGCCATTGTCGGTCTTTCTAAAGTAGTCGAAGGTGACGATATTTTCGTAATTTCCGAGAACGGTTACGGAAAGCGTTTGGGCTTCGACGAATTCTCCACCAAAGGACGCGGAGGTAAAGGGATGGCCTTCTTAAAGGTTGGAGAAAAGAACGGAGCGGCTGTCGGAGTCAGTTCTGTGGGCGCTGATGACGAGATTATTCTTGTTACTCAGCAAGGCATGGTTATCCGGACAGAAGCGAACCAGATTTCCAAAATGGGTCGGACGGCCGTTGGGGTTCGGGTGGTCGACATTAAAGATAACGATCGCGTCCAAGATTGTACCGTAATCGGTGAAAGTAAGGAAAAATGATCCGCATCGGGTCGGTCGAAATTCCGGGATGGTTCGCTATGTCGCCGATGGCCGGCATTAGCGATAGTCCGACTCGAACAATGGCAAGACGTTTCGGATCCGCATTCTCTTATACCGAATTCGTTTCGACGGATAATTTAGCGGTCGGCTCAAAGAAGGCGCTTTCTTTATTACGATTTCGTGATGAAGAAAGACCTGTGAGTTTTCAAATTTTCGGAAACAAGTTAGAAATTATAGTCGAGGCGGCCAAAAGAATTCGGGAATTGAATCCCGATATTATAGATTTGAATATGGGCTGTCCGACCAAAAACGTATCAATGCGCGGATCCGGTGTAGGCTTGCTAAGAAAGCCGATCTATGCCGGAAAGATCATCGAAGCATTACGTAAATCGTTGGATATTCCGGTCACTGCAAAAATTAGATTGGGATGGGATGATACAACGCGAAATTATATGGAAGTATCTCGCATTTTAGAAGAATCAGGTGTGCAGGCTATTTCTGTCCATGGTCGTACGAAAGAAATGGGTTATTCAGGAAAAGCAGACTGGGATGCGATTGCCGATATAAAGGCGGCCAGAAATGTTCCGATTTTCGGAAACGGGGATGTGGTTTCTTATTCGGATGCACTGCATAAAAAAAACACTTATGGAGTCGATGGAGTTTTAATCGGTCGAAATTCGATTGGAAATCCTTGGGTATTTTCCGGCATAGATCGGCAGAATATAAATATTTCGGAATCAGTACGAGTTTCGTTGATGCATTTGACATTGATGGTGGAAACGTTCGGAGAAAAATTCGGCGTAATTCTGTTTAGAAAACATCTAATTCGATACTTTCAAGGAAAAGAGAATTTTACTCCCGTCCGAGTTGAGTTACTGAAGGAGGAAAATTTTGAGAAGATAAAAAGTTTACTTTTAGCATTAGATTCCTCTTTCACGAAGACCTGCGTCGCTTAATCTCCTTTCAAAACACGTCCGATTGGTTTCGGACTTCTTATATTCAATTAAGCAAAAATCAATCGAGAAGATTTATTTTCTCATATCGGCGAGAGATACAAAGTAACTATCAAATTTGATCCTCCCGATTCTATGCGTAACCAGCTTAGGAATGAGATTGACAGGAATTTTTATTCATCCCTCATTATGACTTCATAAAGGAGTATGAGACCAAATGAAAATAACGAGCAATATTCTGAGCGCTCTTGTCGTTTTTAGCATTTTTACTCTAGTCGGTTGTAAAAAAGAAGTACCTTCCCAACAAAACCAAATTGTAGGTACTAAATATTCCGGCTGGGACCAGTGGATTTATAAGAACCCGGGTAGTACGAGTAAGGCGGATCAGGCATCTCTCGTTTACGGAATGGAAGAAGTTTCAGGAATTGAAATCGTAACTCGTGAGGAAACGGATAAAAAAGGTAATAAAATTGTCACGGAGTATTTAAAATTAAAGACCGTTGATAATAAGGAAGGATTTGCTCCCGCGAAAAATTTCTTTGATGCGATTCTGTTCGTAGTTTCGGAAGGAGATCAAACGTTTGCGAAAAATTCCCTGACGTCTCCTTCAAAGGGTAAATTGCAGCGCGGTATGTATTGCTTGGAAGTAGAAGCCAGCGGAGATTTCGCTAAAGTGCGATGCTACGGATCCATCGTAAAAGGAGGCAAGCTTACGGATATTATGGACGTCTGGATTCAACCTGCCTCCCCTAATATTTCAAAGGACCCTTTATTAGGAGATACTTTACGTAATTTGAGAAGTGCCAGTGCCAAGTTAATCGAATCTGCAAAAACTTCGGAAACAGCGAAGCAGGAAGAATTAAAATCGTCTGCAGCGAAGTTATTGAAATCGGTAGCGGAAAAAGGAGATCAATTCTTGGAAGATGCAAATTCTATGGCTACGGAATACGGATTAACGTTAAACGAGCAATAATTCCTTACCTCCTTTCAATATCTAAGCATAAAAAAAGCCTCACTTTTTACGGTGAGGCTTTCCTTTATAGGTAAGTTAAAAACCTAAAGAAGATAGTGCTTATTTACCAACTTCTTGAGCTTTCGCAACTAGAGCGTCGCGGCCGCCTGGGAATTTAGCGTAGATAACACACTGACATTCTTCCCAGTTGTCTTTAGAAACATCTTTTGGATCGGAACCAGCGCCAGTAGCTTTACACTCGTAAACCCCTACACCTTTAACGATACCAGCAGATTGCGAAACGATTACGTTCGCAGTTGCTTCACCGTCGGATACTCCAGAAGCAGATTCAACAGTCTCACCGACCATTTTCTTAACTACATCGGAAGCTCCTTGAAGACGAGACGCTTCACGGCAAGTGGATTGCATCATCGCCGGGCTCTTTTTAGCAACAGCCTTTGCGGAGGCACGAGAAGCAAACTTCATGTAGTAATAATCTTTAGGATTGGTATCCTTCGGAGTTTTCCCGTCGCTTCTTTGTTCAGGGGGACCACCCCAGCCTTCGAAAGACCATCCGCCGTCACCAACAGAGGTAGCATCCTTTTGCGCAGTGTTAGGCCCGCAATAGGAGAAGAGTACAGCCGCTAGTGAAATAGCGATTAGTTTCTTGATCATCATTTTCTCCTTGATCAGATGGTTTTGAGGAATATATCCATTAAACGGATTCCGCAACCATTTTTAATGAAATGTTTTAAAATTATTTTTTCCAGGGAACTAAGGAATAAAAAATTTCTTCGCAGCGCACAATTGTCAAAAAATTTCTGCATAATTTGCACTACTCTGCTAATGCTTCCGGTAAGCGACGCAATAGCGACGACGATGGCGTTTCTTCCGGGGCATTGGGAAGGCATAGCACCTCAATCGATAGAGGGAACGGGTGAAAAACCGTTCGAGTTGTCTAGATTGGGCCAATTCTACGCGAGCAAAGCCTACTCGATAAAGATCAAAGATACATTTCGAGATCAAAAAGATCCGGATGCAATGGAATATTTGCGCGCTCAGCTGTCGAAAGAGCAATTTCGCGAAGCTTGTTTGCGATTTAAAACAGACTATGTCGTACGAGACAGCGTCGAGATCCAAACCAAGATTAGAATCGATCGATCCGTCTTCGATTGTAATCTATCTCGATGGGAAGAATTTTCCTCAATCGGCAAGAGAGATTTGTTCGAAGTATATGAGAAGTTGACCCGAGAATCATTCCCTTTCGTTCCAAGGAAGAAAATTAAGGGAAATATTAGCAACACTGCCAATTCTCCGAATTTGCAAATATTTATGGTGGATGGCTCGTTTTCTTTCGCTTCGGAAAGAAAAGAATTTATGTCTCAAATAGAGGCATTTTCCTGGCGACCCGAAACTCGATTTCGCTTAGCAGTTTTTGGAGAAAGTTATTCTAAGATATTTCCCGAATCTTCTCGCGCGGAATTACGAAATCAATGGAAAGATTGGAAGCCAAGCGGTAAATCGACGACTATGGACCTGGGTAATTCCCTAGTTAGATTGCGAAGAATTCTGGTTTCCGAAGATAAAATGGGAACCAAACCTGATTTATCCATAATCATACTGACGAATGCGAAAGGAGGACAAAATGATAGCGTCTATCCCGCTGCGATCGAATCCCTTCGCCAGATCGGATGTAAAGTGATTATTTTATATTCCTCTTATTCAGGACCAGAATCGAGAAGACCGCATAGGGATGCGGTTAGCCGGGGTGCGGACTTTCGTGAAGTTACATATTTTCAAAGAATCGTCACGGCTAGAGATTCTAAAACTCTCGTCTTTCAGGGTGGAAGATTGTACACCACGCCGGAAGTTTTAGATCCGAATGCAGAAATCGATGAAACCGTTCTAGAAAAAGTAGAAATGAGCGGCTCTTATTCTGCTGGAGAGTTTTTAAATCCTTGGACTCTTTCGGAAATTTATGAGAAAATTCGAAAGGAAAAAGTTATTTCCTCCGAACCTGTCCGAAGCAATTTTTCCATCTTATTGGCTAAATCAGTCTCAGGTTCTTCTAAAGATCGATTTTCAAATTCAGGCAAAAAAGCGTTAATAAAAACCAAAGGGAGAGCTTTTTGGATGCAATTTCCCTCTTTTTTCGAACTATCCGAAGGTAAAAAAGGTACCTGGAAAGTTACCTTTCTTTCTTCCGCATCCTCCTCCGAAGGGGTCGAAGTACTACCGGAATCGGTAGAGGCGTATCCCTATTCCCCACCAAAGACTTTGGATTGTGATCCTTCGACCGTAAGAAATTATTTTCAGAATACGGAGAAATCAAAATTCGATTGTTTGGTGCGGGGGGAAATCTTGGAACTCTCCCGTCCCTGATACAGCCAATGGAAGATTTTGAATTCGTTGCTCTGTCGCCCGTAACAAAAAAGCTCCTGGATAGAATCCGACAAACCTCGGCTTCCGAACTGCCTGTTCTCGTCTTGGGAGAAAATGGTACTGGAAAAAGTTACGTAGGAAAGCTGTTTCACTCCTTTTCAAAACCGCAATTTCCCAGTTTTCTCTCCGTAGATTTCGGATTAGCGGAATCGGAAGAGGAAGCGAACGAGATTTTTTCTTATCTGGAAGGTAAGGATCGAAATCTTATTTTGATCGAAGGGTTTTCAAAATTAGGAAGTAATAATCAAGTTAGGCTTCTGCAAAAAATCCGCGCCGAAAAAGGGAGAAATCGGTACATCCTAGCCGAGACCCCTTCACTCAATGAAAAAGTTCGTCAGGGAATTTTACTAGAATCTCTTTTACTAGAAATTCAGACTTTGCAAGTACAGCTTCCTTGTTTGCGAGATCGGAAGGAGGATATTCCGTCGCTAGTTCGTTTCTTTTTAGAGGAAGTAAGTAGGCGATATAATCGTAAGAGTATTAAAATTTCCGAAAAGCTTGGAAACTTTCTGCTCGAATACGATTACCCGGGAAATTTACATCAGCTTCGTAATCTCTTGGAAGGGATGGTTTCTATGCATAACACTAAAACTCTGGATATTAAACATCTTCCGCCGGAATTATTCGAGACACGATATAGAAACGAAAATGGATTGGAAGTTCGCACCGGAATTCCGTTAAGGGATTACGAAAGGGAAATTATTAGAAAGAATTTACTACTTGTAAACGGAAATAGGGAGAAAGCTGCGCGTATACTGGGGATTTCGGAGAGAACGATCTACAGAAAGATTACCGAGTTTGAACTGTACGATCCTGACGACGAAAAAAATTCTCCACCCGCCTGAGAAAATAATAAACGGTGTCTTCCTTTTCTGCTCCGGTTTTTATCTTTCGATTGATATCGATGATGAAATCATAGAGTTCGAGTACATCTTTATCCGAAAAAAGGGAATTTTCCTTTCGTAAACGCCTGAACATATGGCTTTTTCTTCCCGGCGAATAATTTTGCATCTCTAGTAAGTCCGATTGTTCTTTTTCGGAGAGAACGTTATCGTAAAAACGCGAGATTACCTTAAACTTTCGCAGCCTATCCGTGTGGTCCTTTAACAAGGAAAGAAATAGTAAAAGCGAATCCTTGCCGATTCTGAATTTAGAGAATTCTTTTGCAAAACGCAAGGAGTCCCGTTCGAAAAAGAAATCCAGGATTTCAGGCGCGCTAAACTCGGAAGACTGAAATAATACTTCTTTTAAATCTTCTAGTTTAAACGATTTTTTTCCTAAATATAATCGCATTTTTTCAAGATTTTTTAAATAAGAACCGGCGCTTGGATTCACTCTTAAGATAAATTCCTCCTCCGCTTGGTCGTCTAGTTTTACGTCGGCTTCCTTACATGCCCGAAGAAAAGCTTCTCTTCGTTTATCAGGATAGATTTTCCCCGATTTGAAATACTTCGCTTCCGCCCCGAATAACGAAACTAGTTCTTTGGAAATGTCCCAATGATCGTAATGAACGAGAACTTTCACCGATTCCGGTAAAGAGGAAAACTGGGTTCGGGCGCCGGGTTTCGATTTACCCTTACCTAATAGCGGTTTAAAAAAATCGGTTCCGGATTTAATCACGAATAATTTGCGTGCCGCGAACATATCCAAATTCATGGCTTCATTTTGAAATGCTTCCAAGTCTCCCGGCTCAGACACGAAGACTACTACTTCAAATGGGTCACCAGATTTACGAAACGCTTCTCGGTAAAGATCGCTAACTAATCCGAATTCGTACGAATCCTCGGAAACGACGAATAGAACCTGAGGTAGTTTTTCGATTCCTCCCTTCGCTTTATGGAGGAAGTCTAAGAGATTTTCGTAAGAAGGGGCGGAAGATTCTCGAGTACTTGATGCCACAGAAACATTCTGCAGCTAAATTCGGGTGAGTCAAGCGGATGATCTTAGAAATCGGCCTAAAGCTTGAGCCGTTTAGCGCCGATCTAATACTTGAAGAGGCTAAATTTTCCTCTTCGAACAAGTATGAAAATTAGCGACGGAATTCAGAGGATTTCTTATCCGGAGGAAACTCTTACCTATGTGAAGCCGATTTTAAATCGGACGATCGTTCCCCCCGTTGATCCTATAAAGCAGAAGGATTTTTCAAACTTAGGTCAGAATCTAAAATTTTATGGGCCTGAAGGAACTAGTAAAACCGAGGAATCTAGTTCAGCGAAAGGTCGCCTGCTCGATTTTTACGCTTAATCGAAATCTGCTCCTTGCTTCCGCCTTACTTTTCTTTTCCCAAAAATTCAGACCAAATCCTATGATATAGGAAAAATTTTCGAATCGGGAACCCCAGAATATTGGTGTAAGAGCCTGTAAAGAATCGAACAGGAGAGCGGAGGTCCTGAATACCATATGCTCCCGCCTTATCGTAAGGCCGACATCTTCGAATGTAATCTAGAATCTCATCTCGTTTCCACGGTAAAAAGAGAACTTCGGAAACGTCGTAATCGAAAATCTCCTGATCCCGATTTCGGATCGCCATCCCGGAAAGGACCAGATGTGTGCGATTCGTTAAACTGGTAAGCATAAATATTGCTTCTTCTTCATTGGTCGGTTTCTGGAGAATTGCTCCATCACGAACGACTATCGTATCCGCTGATACTTGGACATCCAAAGTATTTAGGATCTGGGGGCCTAGTTTTGCGATAGTAATCCTTTTCAGATATTCGAGGAAGTCTTCCGTATCGAACGAGGTTTCATCCACATCGCACGCGTCAATAAAATAGGAGAGTCCAAGTGAATCGAAAATCTCGCGTCTTCTTGGAGAACGGGAGCGTAAGATCAGCATTCATCCATGTTCCAAGAAAAGCCTTGCCAGGCACTCCTTTTCCCGATATCACTGGACGAACGGATTGCAACGATGAAACATTTTCTTCGGATATCTCAAAAAACTTTTGCTATCGGATTTATTCTACTGTCGATCCTAGGCTTCTCTTCGAAATCATCCGCGCAAACGGGAGCGGCTGTCAATTCGAAAGATGAAAGCAATAAGCATTCCTCCGATTCGACATCTCCTTCGATAAGCAACCCGAATGTGGATCCGAAATCGCGAGCATACTCAATTAGGAAAAGATCATGGATAGTACTTCGCTATTTGCGGACGACGTTGTTGAATTTCGGAAGAAAAAACGAATGGGATGCACTCATATCAGAATACTCTAAAGTCGAATCCACCTTTCAAAGAGGAGAATGGGATTCAGCTTCCACGTCATTCCAGGCTCTAAAGGGGAAATTAGATCAGATAGCTGAGGCACAATCTAAGGATGTCTTGGCAAAATCGGATATGCTGGAAAAGGAATTACAGCCAAAAATCGTAGATTTAAAAATAGATAAAGATGCGGAGGGGCGGCAGTACGTTCCGGTAATGGAAAAGCATCTTCAGATTTTTCGTGACACTTGGCTTGCTGGTAAGGGGGAGAGAGAATCAGGTAACCAAGGACAAGGTCTTTATTTTGCTAAGCAAGGACTGCTCCATCTATATAAAGCGAAGATTCTTTTGGAAAAAACGAAAGAAGGAAAATTGGAGCCCGAGGCAAAACTCTCCAAAAATCGTGTTTTAGAAACGGATTATCTTAGTTCTGACGAAGTAAAATATTGGGATGACTGTCTGGAATTATTGACCGAGTCGGAAGAAATTCATCGTAAGAAAGAAAAGGAAGCAATTCGGAAAATTTATCAGCAAAGAAGAGGGTCTTTACCTCCTGAGGCGAAACAAGACGACGCTCCCGGAGTAAAAACGACATCCGGAACCGAATCGGGAAGGAAATGAATTTTCTTTATCTACGTTAAATGTCGGAATGTTATTACGAATGAAAGTGCATCGAAATATAATCAATATAATATTAATGCTTATCGTGTCGGTTACGTTGCCTGCTTGTCGTGGGATGAACCTACAGAATTTTAAAAATGTCACCTTTGACAAGACATGCAATTGGTTGGATTTATTTTGCGGAAAAGTGAAGGTCGTTCCGGATTTATCGGATTGCGATCCCTTTCACGAGGAATACGAGGGCTATAGTCATTATATCGATCGAGGCGTTTTAAAAGACGAATATAAGATCAGAGAAAACGCAAAACCGTCAAAGGAGCCGGTCGATCCTTTGGAACCGCTCCCCAAAAAGCGGGAATTGGATCGCGATACTCGCACGGATTACGGAAATAATATGCGATTGGATTCGAAAAAATTATTTGAACGATATGACATTACGGCGGGCCGGAAAGCTGACTATAGAAGATCTGAACACCCTTGCAGCCCAATTGATGGAGATGGAAGGCCTAAAGTGAATTATTCGGAACCTAGCAAAGAAACAGGCGGAGTAAAATTTTGAGAAACATATTCGATATAAGTGGAAGAACAGTTTTAGTAACGGGAGCTACCCGTGGAATCGGAAGGCAAATCGCGCAAGGATTTAAAGATGCAGGTGCGATCGTATATGGCACCGGATCCTCTTCGGAATCGATTAAACGGCTCGAAGGATCAGGTATCGAAGGATTTCCGGCAGATATTAGGGAAATCGGAGCAATGGATCCTGTCATCGAATCTATCGTAAAGAAACACGGAAAACTGGATGTTCTCGTGAATAACGCAGGGGTTGCCGCGAATTTACCGGCGGCTTTTTTTAAAGAAGAAGATATACAAAACGTTACTGAGACAAATTTTGTTGGTGTTTTCCGTTCCTGTCAGGCGTATTATAAAATACATAAAAAGAAGGGCGGAAATATTATAAATATTGCATCCGTTCTAGGAATACGAGGTACAAAATTTGCCTCAGTATATTGTGGAACCAAAGGTGCGGTGGTAAATATGACTAGAGCTCTTGCGGTCGAGTGGGTTAGTTCCGGTTATCGGGTAAACGCCGTATGCCCGGGATTTATAGATACGGATATGACGGATATGATCAAGGAAAAGCCAGAAGTAATGGCTCAAATGAAAGCGAGAATTCCGATGGCCCGCTTAGGAAAGCCCGAGGATTTGGTTGGAGCATCGCTTTATCTTGCGTCCGATGCAGCTGCGTATGTGACCGGACAAACTATCGTAGTAGATGGGGGCGTAACCTCTATAATATGATTCTATCCATACATCCCAAAAATCCGGAGAAAAGGATCCTCGGACAAGTTTCGCATAGATTGTCCGAGGGGGGTGTATACATATTTCCAACGGATACCGTTTACGGTTTGATTGCGGACTCACAATCCCACAGCGGAGTCGAGAAGCTTTACAAACTAAAAAATATCCCCAAAAACCAGCCCTTATCGCTACTCTGTCCTAACATTTCCGTAGCTTCACATTATATAGAACAACTTTCCAACGAGTCTTTCCGTCTAATGAAGCGAATAACTCCTGGACCCTTTACTTTCATCGTGAAGGCGAATAAGCATCTTCCTCGGGTTTCTTTTACCAACCAAAAGGATAAGAATATCGGGATTCGCATTCCGGATTCGAGATATCTGCAAGCCTTAATGGAAATTCATCCGAATCCGTTAACGTCGACCTCTGTCTTCATAAAAGAAGAGTTTATCATCGATGTAGAGATGTTGGAGGAAGAATACGGAGACCGAGTCGATGGAATCGTAGACGGAGGTATATTCCAGGTAGAACTTTCCACAATTCTGGACTGCACCGGCGACGGAATTGTGATCACACGCGAAGGTAAGGGGATGGAATTAGTCGCAAATCTCTGATTCTTTTCCTAACTTCTCTGCGTATCGTCGGTGCCAGGAGAGATCATGCAAAAAAGGCAATTAGGTAAAAACGGTCTTACGGTTTCCGAAATCGGCTTAGGCTGTATGGGAATGTCCGACTTTTACGGAAAAAGAGATGATGCGGAATCCATCGCGACTCTACATCGAGCTTTGGAGTTGGGGGTCAACTTCCTGGATACGTCGGATATGTACGGTCCTTATACTAATGAGGAGTTGATAGGTAAAACGATCCATGAAAAGCGGGATAAAGTCGTACTCGCGACTAAATTCGGAATCGTCAGAGATCCCAATGATCCGCAAAAAAGAGGGATCAATGGGAAAGCCGAATATGTTAAGCAAGCTTGCGAAGCTAGCTTAAAGAGATTAGGTACCGATTATATCGATCTTTATTATCAACACAGAGTGGACCCGGATACGCCGATAGAAGAGACGGTAGGTGCGATGGCGGAGTTAGTAAAAGAAGGAAAAGTCAAATACATTGGTCTTTCCGAAGCAGGCATTGATACTCTCCGAAAAGCGTCTAAAGTGCATCCTATCTCGGCGCTCCAAACGGAATACTCTCTTTGGAGTCGAGATCCTGAAGATGGATTACTGAATGCTTGTAGAGAACTCGGAATCGGGTTTGTCGCTTACAGTCCGCTCGGACGAGGTTTTTTAACCGGACAAATTACGAAATTTGAAGATTTGGATCCGTCGGATTATAGAAGATTCTCTCCCCGTTTTCAAGGCGAGAATTTTCAAAAGAATCTGGATCTGGTTGCCAAAATTCGAGAAATCGCGAAAGAAAAGTCGGTAACCCCGGGGCAATTGGCTTTAGCTTGGGTTCTCGCTAAAGGAAAAGATATCGTTCCGATTCCCGGCACCAAGCGTAGATCGTATCTTGAAGAGAATGCTAAAGCAGCAGAGATAACCTTGTCGAATGAAGATTTAAAACGAATCGATTCGATTGCACCGAATGGAGCCGCATTCGGGCTGCGTTACCCTGAATCGATGATGAGTTCGGTAGGAAGATAGATCGATTTTCAAGGAGCTTTGGCTTCACTCAACGAATGAATGAAGCCAAAGCGTGACTTTAGGAATGTCGAGTTCTCTTGAGTTCTAGTCGGATATTAGGACTAAAAGGTCACTCGAATATTTTTTTCCATTCGTCTTCTTTAAAGCCTACTAAGCCGAAAGTTTCCCCAAGAACAAACGGACGCTTTACAAGATTCCCGTTTTTTGAAAGTAAATCGAATTGTTCCTCGCTGCTCATTTTGGATAGTTTATCCTTCAGACCCAATTCTTTGTAGTCTCCTCCAGACGTATTGAATAAACGTTTAGAGTCGCCGTTCAGGTAGCCTAACATTTTCTTCAATTCGGCTTTCTTTGGAGGAGTTTCGCGGATTGCCACGGTTTCAAATTCGACTTTTTTAGATTCGAGGTATTTTAGAGCTTTTCTGCAGGTGCTACAGTTTTTGTACTCGTAGACTTTTGTTTTCAATGCCGGAAATCCTTACAATTTGCTACTTCCCAGAATGGTCCATTTATGTCTTCTTGGCAAGTCATTCCATAAGAAAAATCTTTGCCTTGAAAATACTCGATTTTGCCGATAATATCTTTTAGGAACCGAGACTGTGCTAAATAAGAAGACTACGCTAACAGGCAGACAGAAAGCGGCTATCTTTTTAATTGCCGTAGGCTCCGACGTATCGTCAGAAATCTTTAAGCATCTTAGAGAAGACGAAATCGAACAGATCACGTTTGAAATCGCCCGACTGGATAAAATCACTCCAGAGGATAAAGAGAAAGTTCTCGTAGAATTTAACGAGCTCATGATGGCTCAGGAATTCATCTCAAACGGCGGTATCGATTTTGCTCGCGGCCTTTTGGAAAAAGCCTTAGGAAATCAAAAGGCTATCGACATCATCAACAGGTTAACTTCGAGTCTTCAAGTTCGCCCCTTCGACTTTATTCGAAGGACGGATCCACAGCATCTTTTAAACTTCATTCAAAATGAGCACCCGCAAACAATAGCACTTATTCTTTCTTATTTAGATCCGCAAAAGGCTTCGAATATTCTTTCCAACTTGCCTCATACTATTCAAGCGGAAGTGGCAAAACGGATTGCTACAATGGACCGGGTTTCACCGGACGTCTTACGGGAAGTAGAAAGAGTCCTCGAGCGGAAGCTCTCCACTCTCGCCAGTGAAGACTATACGTCCGCAGGCGGTATCGACTCCGTAGTTGAAATTCTAAACTTAGTCGACCGGGGAACGGAAAAAACCATTATCGAAGCTTTGGAAGAGGAAGACCCTGAATTAGCGGAAGAGATTAAGAAACGGATGTTCGTCTTTGAAGACATCGTTCTTCTCGACGACCGTGCGATTCAAAAGGTCTTGCGAGAAGTTGACAACTCGGATCTGGCAAAGGCACTTAAGTCCGTCGATACTGAAGTTCAGGAAAAGATTTTCAAGAACATGTCCAAACGTGCCGCGAATCTATTAAGAGAAGATATGGATTTTATGGGGCCGATCCGCATCAAAGACGTGGAAGACGCTCAGCAAAAGATCGTAAATATTATTCGTAAACTGGAAGAATCCGGAGATATTGTTGTGGCTCGTGCTGGAGAAGACGAGCTAGTTATGTGAGGTCCCTAGTTTGGGCCAATCCGTTTTCCGTCGATTAACGTTCGTTCTTCTACTTACTTTACTGATCGCCCAGTCCGGTTGCGCTAGGAGAAAAGATAATTCTTCTTTCATCGATTTCGGTACCTTAAAATGGGAAGGCGTTTGGCTTACGGATCCGAAATTGGCTGCGGATGAATCAGCCCCGGCGAAATCGAAAAAAAAGATTTCTGCTCCTGATTACCGTTGGATAGAATTGCCGTCTTTTCCGTTTGCTTTTACTAAAATATTCCCGATTGCGCCAGGCTCAGGTCTTCACGAAGTGGAAGTGAGAGCCGTATTCGAATTCGATAAGGATGAAAAACTCTTAAAAATTCCTTCGGGGATTTATTTGCCCGACATTGGAGAAAATTGGATAGTCGAGCTGAATGAAGTTTTACTAAGAGAAGAAAGATATTACGGTGCGGATAGAGATCTTGTTAAACGGAGATCTTTAAAAGGGCTGATCATTCCTATTAACTCCGGCATTTTGAAGCCTAACAAAAATGAAATAAAGATACGGTTTTTCGGAACGGCTCCCGTCACGAAATATGTGCCTAACGATCATTTCGGATTTTATCATGCAAGCGGATTTAAAATTTCCCCATTGGAAGAAATTTATGATTCCAATTCCGAATATTTGGATATTTTCCTATTCGGAATTTATTTTATTTTCGGTTTCTATCATGTCCTATTCTATATAACTAGAAGACAAGATTCATACTATTTATATTTCGGATTCTTTTCTCTTTTATCATCCGTATACTTTTATTCGACATCATATCATATATATCATAAATTTGTTAATTTTCAAAACGGACCGGACACGAGCTATTTTTACAGACTGGAATTTTCCAGTCTGATACCGATCGTCCCCTTGTTCATGCTATTTATAAAAGACTTCTTCTATCAAAAAGAGAGAACGTTTTGGGCGATTCGGGTGTTTTGTACCGTAAGTTCGGTTTTTTTCATCGCTACTTGGGTTCTTCCATTTGAATTTCTTTTACCTAATCTTCGACTGTTTCAGTTTTTTCTGATTCCGATGCTGCTATATGTCCTGTTTTTCTCGTTTCAGGCCATCCGAAAGAATAAGCCGGATTCGATAAAGCTAGCCGTCGGGATTGGCATTTGCGTAATTTTCGGCATCTGGGACACGCTAGATGCTATCTATAAGATAATCGGGATTCATTACCCGTATTTCAAGGTCGCTTACTTCGCATTCATCCTTATCATCATTAGCCTGCTGGTTTCGAGATATGTGAGCCTTTATCGGGAATCCCAACAATTAAACTTGGAAATTTCCCAACAGAGAGACGCTTTCTACCGTTTCGTTCCTTCGGAATTCATTTCTATTCTGGATCGAAGAAACCCGGTCGACATCAAGATCGGGGATTCGCGTGAAAAGACGATGTCCGTATTCTTTGCGGACCTAAAAGGATACACGTCCATTTCCGAGAGATTAACCCCGGATGAGAATATAAAGTACTTAAATAAATATTTTTCCGGTTTCGAGGATATTATTTATAAAAACGCCGGATTCATTGATAAATATATCGGCGATGCTATCCTCGCTTTATTTTCCGATCATAGTGAACGCGCAGAAAAAGAACGATTCAATTCTGCGGATAATGCTCTTCAATCTGCGATAGATATGGTTCGCTTCGTGGGGACGATAGATGATGGTAAAACGGGTCTCGCGGATCTCGGGATTGGAATTAATACCGGACCCTTGATTCTCGGCACGGTTGGAAGTGAAAGAAGGATCGATACGACCGTCGTGGGAGACACAGTAAATCTTTCGTCAAGAGTTCAAAATTTAACGACTTTTTATAAGACGAAAATTCTGATTACCCATCACACGTATTTGCGTTTAAACCTTCTTTCCGATATTAGAGCCAGAGAAATCGATACGGTTATAGTTAAAGGTAAAACTCAACCTGTCATATTGTATGAGGTATATGAAGCGGATCCTCCGGAACTCGCGGAATGGAAGGATACCGTTAGATCAAAGCTTACCGAAGGGATTATTCTGTATAAAGTGGGAAATTTTAAAGAAGCCTTTTCGATTTTCCGCGAATTGTATAAGGAAAAGCCTCTGGACAGCGTAGTTCGCTTATACGCTAAAAGAACCAAATTATTCTTAAACCAACCTCCTTCAGCAGATTGGGACGGCGTTTTTAGGCTACATCGAAAGTAATCCATCGAGTAAAAAAATTTCTTAATCGGAATTCTTCGGGAACGCCTGAAAAAGACCTTCTGTCAAACTAAAATAGTGTTTCGCTCGGAGCCAAACCCATTTCTAAGAATAGCTCGCCGATCATTTTGGTTGGCCATGTTCTTTCCTGTTCTTCTTTCCTCAAAGGAAGTCGTACCAAGATTCACGTTAGAAGATCAAAATGGAAAAAAATTTTCCTCGGATTCGGTCAGTGGTAGGACATTCTTCTTTCTGGGCTGCGGCTTTCACGATATTGTAATTTGTAGAAAACACGGAAGGAAGATATACTGGAAAATGCAGACGATGTTATCAGATGATGATAGTGTGGAATTTTTCGCTTACTTAAATCTTCAATATGCTCCGAAGCAGGTTTTCGATTATATTTCCGACCAAAAAGAAAAGGATTACGAGAGCTTATTGTTAGATAAAAAGGGATCTCTCTCGGAAGGCTTGCAAGACGGTAAATCCTTTCTGAGAATATACTCTAGAAACGGATCATTAATTCATAAAGAATACTTTACTGCAGTAGATGATTCCACCGTTTCGCGCCTCTTCGAATTCGTTAAAAAGGATAGGTTAAAAGGAAGGAAATGAAATTTTTATATTTCTTTCCGATCATTACGCTTTCTTTCGGTTGCGTTCAAAAAAATAAAATCGCAGCCGAATATTTTGAGAATTATTTTAGGTACCAAGATTCGATTCGAAAGGATTTTAAAGAAGGGTCCGTAAGTCGTATATTGTACGGAAATCCCGAACCTTCGGATGAAAATGAATTCGTTCAGACCGGTGATTCGTTGACGATGGGAATGCGACTAGTTAAGGAAGGCCAAATTTATCGACCGGATATGCTCGGTTTTGCACCGACGGTGACACCGGAAGCTCCTTACGGTATTTTTGTAGAAGCAAGGAAACATTATTTCAGGGAACATCCGATTTATAAAATTAAAAGAGTTACGGAGATGATTTCTCCGGAATTGAGCGTTATCGATGTGCTGCCTCATATAGAATCTTTTTTGGATCACATTCGTAATCCTCTGGCCGACGATTTGACAAAGGTTTCCGTTCTGCAGGAGTTTCTTTGTGCAAATCTAGAATGTGATATGGTCAGGGATGAAAAAGCGATAACGCTCTCTTATACGCTCTCAAGTAAGACGAAGGAGAATTTTCCTTTGGCATATCAGAAATATGGAAAGCGTTTAGAGCAAGCGGCCTTCCGGTTGCAACTATTTCAGCCGGGTGGATTTTCCAGCGGATGGGAAATTTATAATGAAGGAAAAACGATTTATCTTAATATCCCTGCTTCACCGAAGGGGTATTGGGCAAAACCCAAAAGTATCCATGCTCGATTTTACTTAACTTTAAGCACGTTCGGTCTAAAAATCGAGATTCGAGGTTTGGGTTACTCTCTTCGCTTTGTCCGAAGTCCCAAGACGGATTCGGTTTCGGGGCAATTTACGAAAATTCCCGAAACGAAAGTCGGAGGAAGGTTTCTATCGATCTTTCCTCCGGGCTTTGTAAATATTTTTATACCCGGCAATATGCAGGAGTACTTCGAAAATTATTTTGAACTTTTAGTCAACGGTTCTGAAGGAAACGGAGGAAGTAAGTTCGTGTCGATCACTCACCGCAACGGACGATGGACAAAAGTTACCTTAACTTCCCAGTCGGAAATCTTACGGGAGAGGTTCTTACCGTTTAGGTCGAAGGAGGAAGAGGATTCTCCAAGTTTTGTCTCGGAATTTGAAAGGGCGGTTGTGCAGGACTTAGGCGGGAAGAAATAAGAAATCCGCTAGTTGCACTCCTATGCTATTTCGGAATTTAAAACCCAAACGATTCGGCTGATCTTTTCACATTGGAAAGGATTTCAATTTAGAAACTTTCTAAAACTGCTTGACTTAGCTTCTTTTAAAACGAATCTATGAAGGGTTCGGTTTTCCAACTGAATCGTGAAATTTTTGAACTGTGAGCGGAGGAATCATGGAACTCGCCCTCTTTACCCAACAGGGTCTCTATTTTATAGTTAAATATATCCACTTTTTAGCGGGTATTACTTGGATTGGAATGCTGTACTATTTCAATTTCGTTCAGGGACCTTTCTTTAACGAAACCGATGCGGAAACGAAAAAGAACGCTACTCAAAAACTTGTCCCTAGGGCGCTCTGGTGGTTCCGATGGGGAGCAATGATCACATTTCTTTCCGGAATTTTAATGATAGCTCTTGCTCTTGCCAACGGGATTCCGCATAATTCGCAATGGGTTGTCGTAATTCTTGTAGGTGCAGTATTCGGTACCTTTATGTGGGCAAATGTTTGGTTCGTAATTTGGCCGAATCAAAAGGTAGTGATCGCAAAGGCAAAAGGCGAAACGACGGTTGATCCGGCGCCGAACGCAAATCGTGCATTTGTGGCATCAAGAACCAACACTCTTTTCTCCATTCCGATGTTATTTGCTATGGGAGCTGCAAGAAATCTTCCGTTAGCTTATAGCCCGAATAAATTGGGACTTTTCTTAGGGGTAATCGTACTTATTATTCTGATTTTCGAAGTGAACGCATTAGTAGCGGATCAAAACGGCCAGACTGTAAAGCCGATCAAATCCGTAAAAGCTGTGATCACCAGCGGTGTGATATTCTCGTTAGTTACCTATCTTTTGATGGAAGCGTTACTGACGGCATAAGGATGAATAAAATGAATCGTTCCCATAATAACGGGTTCGGTAAAATGGGGGGCGGTTTTAACCGCCTTTCTTTTTATACCTGTATATTTAGTTTTTCTTTTATAATTCTTTTTATTAGCTGTAAAGGAGAAGAAAATCTTTCTCCGGAACAAAAATTATCCGCTAAAGGAAAAGGAATTTATATCGCAAATTGTACGGCTTGTCATAACCAAAATCCTAAGTTAGATGGAGCTGTCGGACCTTCGGTCGCAAACTCTACATTCGAATTGTTAAAGATGCGGATTCGGGATGGCGAATATCCGCAAGGCTATAAGCCGAAACGAGAAAGTAAGTTGATGACCAAGTTTCCATTTAGCGATGATGAAATCTCCGCTTTAGAAGCCTATTTAAAGCAGTAACGCTATTTGTACCGAATGTTCTCTAATGAGAGAGTCTAAATGATAGATTCTCTCATTAATTTTACGGAAAATTTTACCCTGTTAATTTCTTCCGATAGAGATTCGCACATTCCGCAAAATATCGATGATCTGTTTATGAATTTTTCCATTGGAAGCGACGACTTCAGCTTGGCCCGAAAGAAAATGTCTTCCCTGAAAGTCTGTTAACTTTCCTCCCGCTTCGGTAAGGATAACCGAACTTGCCACCGTATCCCAGAGCTTAACTCCCTTTTCCCAAATACCGTCCAATACGCCTTCCGCTACCCAGCAAGTATCCAAAACGAAGGATCCGGTTCGCCTCATTGATCTGCCACAGCTTATAAAGGCTGTGATGTCGGAAATTACTTCGTTCAGAATTTCTTTTCGATTTGTGGGAAAGCTGGATACTAGCAGGGATCGAGCCAGTGCATCCGTGTTTGAAACATCGATTCGCAGACCATTCTTAAAAGCGCCTTGGCTAAGAATTGCTGAATACCTTGCATCTAATTCGGGTGCAAAGACGATTCCGGCGACAGGAGTTTCCCGATGTTCCAATCCTACTGATACCGCATACAAAGGAATTCCCCGTACAAAATTCATAGAACCGTCGATCGGATCCAGAACCCAACGAAAAGAATTACTACCTTCGAACCTATAATAATCTTCCGAAATTATGGAATCGGCCGGGAAATTTTGACGAATGAACTCGATTAAGAATTTTCCCATCAATTCGTCGGCTTTCGTAATTCGCTCTTTTTCTTCCGCTTCCGTTATGATGCCGAAGACTCGGATTTCTTTCTGCAATTTCCGAGCGGATTCGAGAACCAACCCTGAAATCGATTGAACGGACTTGATCCGTTTCTTAACTTCTTCAAGGGGAAAATCTATCGGCGGGGCAAGTGATTCCATTGGCGTACGACTCGAATTAGGTTAGGTCCGTTCTTCCCTCAAGATCTTCCAAGCCATATTCCCAGATGGGGACACGATACGCTCCGACGTATATGAACGGAGCCAGGCATAGAGGGATTCCCGGGCGGATTCTTCAAGAGTCATATTGTCGGGTGTTAGCAAAAGATCAACAACTTGCCGGAAGGAAATAAAGTCACCGGCGATCTTAGAAGAAGAACTTTCCAAAAATCTAGCAGTTAAAGTTAAGTATTCTACCGCCAAGGGTTCGAAGATACGCCCTAAAAGCCAATCCTTAGCGGTTACCCCCAGAGTTTCTGTAATTATCTTAATTTGTTTAGAATAATCTACTTCATCAAAAATTTCGGAATAAGTATGCCGAAAACTATCGTGATGCTCTGCTCCTACTTGGACCATAAACTCGGATTCGCTGTACTTTCTCGGGAAAAAATCCACGGTTAGTCCGTCATCAAGTATCAAATAGTCTAGCGGAACGACTCTCGCTAAGTAATAGATTCTCTTAGTGTTAACCGACATAGTTCTTCCTTGAACCGCCTGAGTCACTATATCGATCTTGTCCGCTCCCCCTAGATACATTAACTGAAAGCTAAGTACTAAAAGGTAAGGGGGAAGATGCTTCTCCCAGTACTTAGGCGAATTTTCCCTAAAAAACTGGTCGTCGGGATAAAAGGGTTTAACTAAAAAAAGTCTGTCACTATCTCTTTTTGGTCTCGGCTCAGGCAGTACAAGGCAATTTGAAACTAGCTCGGGAACTAAACTTTTCGCAACTTCTAAAAAAGCCCGCGCAGCCGGAAAATCGACTTCAAAAACGGAACAAGAAGGAAGAATAAAGTTCTGCTCAAATTCTATATAAGGAGTATGCAGATTATCCACAAAAATCGAATGTTCGGAATTTTTTGCCGATGTTTCTTCCGCTAGTAAAGAATTTAGTTCGATAATCTCCTTTCGATTCATGTTTTATTCCGCGGAAAAATTCGAACTTCGAACGGTTTTAATAGTTTCAAACCTGCAAATGACCGTTTACGAGAGTGATTCATAAGGATTTCATAATCTTTCGTTTTTCCTTTTCGGAAAACTTTTTCCACGTTCGGACCATAGAATGTAAACGGGACTCCTGCTCTTCGGAGAATTCTTCTATATACCAGCATAAAGGAAGTAGGATGCAGGCTGGCCCCGATATATATGACGGATCCCTTTCCGAACCGGTTACAAGTTATTACCGGCATCCCTGTATAGAATTTATTTCCGGCGGTATATTTGGCCCAAACCTCCGCGGTATCGAGTTCTATAATCTCACATATTTTAGAACAAGTACCCGGAAGAATTCTGAATCGAAATTTAACCCGTTGATTGCCTACGGCTTCGAATTTTCTAACCCTGATTCCAGCCATAGCCTGAAATGGGCCGGGGGCTTGAGAATCCAACATCCATCCATTTTTATTCTTAATTCCCGCCCTGTAACCGAGAACGAGAGTGCCGCCGTTTTTCACATAATCTCGTAAATTGTCGACAACCTGGTCGTCTATCATCGAGTATAGAGGAAGAATTATTACTTTATATTTAAAAAAATCGGTTTTGTTGGCAGGAAGAAAATGCGTATTAACGTTCAGAATGTTCAGCCCTGCAAACCAAGTGGCCATCTCGACGTCATATCCGACCTGGGCAAAAGGAACCGGAGAAAATTTTAAGCCAGCCGAAACAGGCTGATGTTTGAAATTTCTCGCATTGTCGATATCGTGTAAGACCGCCACTTCCGCCGGAAAAGATTCCGAGGCAAAATCCGATGCTTCCGGAAGAATTTCCAAAATACCCGTCTGCAATTCGAAATATCTTTCCGTCAGCGATTTATCGTGATCTAAGATGCCGTAACAAAGCTGTTCTTGTCCGTAGCGAGCCGTTCGATAACGAAAGAAAACGATTTGCTCCGCGCCTTGAGCTATTGCTTGCTTCATCCAAAGTTTTGTTTGGCCGGGGGCAGGTAAATAACCTAGGACATCATGTCCCTGAAACCCGGAGATTTGTTCCATTACGGTAAAGGATTTATTTTTCAAACCTCTATTATATTGGTGCATGGCGGATATGAAAGGATGGGGAAAAGGTTCCTCTTGCTCGCCCCAAGTAGGATAATTATCCCATGAAACGTAATCCAAATCTTCAAAAAGTTCGGACATATCTATGATGGGCAGAAAAGGACTAGGATATAAGTTTGTAGTCAGCTTTCTTTCCGGCGAATGCGTTCTTAAAATCTTTGCTTGAAGCTTTACAAAAGCTACGATCGTGTCCGAATGAAATCGATAAAAATCTTGAATCATCGAGGGATGATAGTTTGCCGAAATATGCGATCCGGGTATGGAAATTTCATTCCAGTCTCCGTAGAGAACGCCCCAGAAAATATTTCCCCACGTTTCATTTAGGTTCTTAATTGTTTTGTATTTATTTTTTAACCAAAGTCGGAAAGCCCGTAATGAAGTATCCGAATGATCAATGTCCGAGCCCTCGTGTCCTATTTCGTTGTCTATTTGCCAGGCGATTACGGTTGGATGCGTACCCAATGACTGAGCCATTTTTGTTACGACTCGGATTACCGCGTTTCTATAGTTGAGTGAAGAGAAACAAGCTTGTCTTCTAGTACCGATCGTTCTCTGAATTCCATCCCGAACTTGCATCACATCCGGATACTTCCTGGCCAGCCAAGGAGGAAACGTCGCCGTAGGAGTTCCTAGGATGACCTTCATATCAAACTTACCGACTAAATCTAATATTCTTTCCCAGAAAGAAAAATCAAACTTTCCTTCCTTGGGTTCTATCATCCCCCAAGAAAATTCTGCCAGTCTAACGATCGAAAGACCCATGTCTTTCATGATGCGAAGGTCTTCCTCCCAATCCTTGGGAGTCCATTGTTCAGGGTAGTAATCTGCGCCGAATCTCATACGTTCTATTATTAAATAAGTAGAGACGATCTTCGTAAAAAGGTACCCTTCTTTCCAGAAAGAAAACTGAGAATTAGGAGTTTATTACGGAAAAAATACTGTCTTTTCGATGCGATTCAGGGAGAATAGAACGGTGCAAGTTCGAATAGGACGATTCTAAAGCTTTTCATGGAAAATAGAGACTCTTACGTTTATGGAATTTTACCGGACGTTCATTTCCGCTATTCTGTGGCGGAAATTTCTTATGCAGTCACGGCCGCGTCACATCTTCATGGAATTGACGACACCGGTACGGAGCTTCTAGGTCGGACGATGCTTGCTGCGTTTTTCCTTGCGGACCTTGTAAAAGAAGAAACCAAAGTAAGTGTTCAGATTCGATTCTACGACGATTCTCAAATTCATTCAGTGTTGGCATATAGCACTCGTGATGGAAGAATGAAGGCGACTCTTCGTTATCGACCGGAAGAAGATATAGAAAAAGATCAAATTTCCGAAGAGAACTTGGGCATACTAAAGGTCTTTCGTTGGAGAAACGGCGAATGCATTTACCAATCGATCGTTCCGTTTCGTAACGTCAGTTTTGAAACGAATATCGAGAATTATCTTCGGGATTCGGAACAGGTACCGTCGTTTTTAATCGCATATTTCAAACAAGACGGATTGCATTGGAATGTACGAGGAATTCTTTTACAAGCGCTACCTGAAGCAAAATCGGAACATGTCGAGGCGGTTCGAGAATGGGCCGGCGTTATTGAAGAGAAGAAATTCGAATATTTAGGTACAGATTTAAAACAATGTCTGTCTCTTCTCGGTAAACTCGGAAGTACTGAAGTTCAACTTTTAGAAGAAGGGCAACCGCAATACAAATGCGATTGTTCGGAACAAAAAATTAAAGAACTGATTCAGACCCTAGGAAAGGAAGAAGCTATGGATATCGCCGAAGAGCAAGGTCAAATAGAAGTCACTTGCGAATTTTGTAATTCTATCTATCGCTTTCCAAAGGACCAAGTCCTGGAGCTCTTTTAAAGGAGACGATGCGTAAGGAATACGATAATATAAGTCTTGATGCTTTAAATATCCCCGCCCGTAGTCTTGCAAAATCTATCGGAACGGTGTGGAAGCTTGGAAAACATCCCGTTGTTCTATTATCCGGGAAAATGGGTTCAGGAAAGACGACCTTCGTATCATACTTTGTGCGTAATCTTTGCAAAGAGTTCGGTACTGACGTCGAATCATTATCAATATTCGTAAACTCTCCAACTTACGCTTTTTTGAACGAATATCCGTTGCCTATATTTCAAAATGCTATAGGTGAATTCTTAAGCATTTATCATTTCGATTTATTTCGATTATCGGACGAGATAGAAGCGGATGATTTGGGATTTTACGACTACTGGGGACGCCGGGGAATTTGTTTGGTTGAATGGTGGGAGCGAGCCAGGGAGAATTTCATCTCGCTTCCTTTCGGAATTCAAATTAAGATAGAGGAAAACACGGAAGAGACTCGTAATCTTAGCATCGAATGGAACGGTAGCGGCTGGAAACAGTTCGAACCCGAGTTACATCTTATTTTGAAAGAAGAAAAAGAGGAAGTGGGATGAAGAAGATCCTTTTCTTTGATGCGACAAATCGTTGGATATTGGTTGAATCTTATCTTCTGTCTCCCGAAGGTGAATTGATAATAGTACAGAAATACCAAGGACTTCATCACAGGGAATCCTCGCAGCGATTGGTAAGGGAGATAAAAATATGTCTGGAAGAATCCGGATGGAATTCACCGGATCTTATCGTAACTGCGACAGGACCCGGATCGTTTACGGGGATTAGAATTTCGGTGTCAACGGCCAGGAATCTTGCTCAAATTTGGAAAATTCCCGCACTAGGTTTCGACAGTTTGGACGTATATTCCGCTCATTATTTCCAAGAAAGCGGAACGACGGCAATTGTTGCGATCGAGGCCAAGCAAAGTAAGATCTATTTTGCCCTAAGAGATCAAAGCGGTTTCTGGGGAAGCATCGACGTGCTTCCCGCTGAAATTGCCGAAGTCATCCCCGAGGATAGATTATCATCGTATTTAACGGGGATCCGTTACTCGGATTGTCCCGATTTTTATATCGGAGAGAACATGGAGAATATTCTCCCTTCTTCAGAAGCTCTCCTTCGTGAAAGAACTGAAGAAATAAAAAGAGCGGTTTCTGAGCCGGAAGAATTTTCGTTTCTCCGCCTTGTTCCCAATTATATCCGCGGAACGTACGCGGACGACAAACATAAGGTATTTTTTAAATGAAGAAAACAAAGAAAAAAGCGGTAGATACAAAACCGTCTAAAAAGAAAGTCACACAGCCGGCAGTTAAAAAGAGCGCTAAAGGGAAACCACCAGTAGCAGCATCTCGTCGGCCGTCTCGAAAACAAGGTTCGTCCGAAAAAAGACAAAGCAAGCCGCAACTTGAACACATAGATCTTCCTGAATTATCCCCTGCGGAGGAGCGCAAAATTAAAGAAGCGTTCAAGGCACGAATCAAAGGTCATTCCAAGAAAGAAAAAAGTAAGGAAGAGCGGGAGCGTGACGAGAGAATTTCGCGCGAAGGTTTGGTGGAACGAAAGCGTATGGAGGCTCGAAGTAAAGCGAGAGCTCAGGGACGAATCGCGGCGGAAAAGCTCGTAAGGAAGCAAGAGCAGCAAGGTCATTCTCAAGAAATTCGGAAAATAGAAGAAGAACATCTCGGGCAAGATAAAGAGGATGCGCATGTTAGGGCTTCCAAAATCGAGAAGAAGCCCAAGCATGAGAAATCGCCCGATGAGAAAAAATCCCGCCATAGTTCGGAAGTTCGAGATAAAAAAGAAACCGTAACGAATAAGTCGGCGGAATCAAATCCGAAGCATAGCAGTGTCGAACGTCATGCAGACCGGCCGAACGGATCTCATTCTAAAAAAGAAAGTCACATTCCGGGATACGATCAAAAGCGGTTCAGTCGCAGTTCCGGGACTCAAGATTGGGAAAGAGAAAGCGAGCCTAGTAAAAAATTACTAAAATACCTTCGCACAAAGGCGGGGAAGGTGCTTTCCTTCCATGAAACATTGTCTCGGTTAGGGGAAAAAGCCGGAACCAAAAAGAAAAAATTCAGAAAAGAAAAATGGGAAGCACAAGAGACAAAACGCTCCGCAGAAGAATATCTAAGTATATTTGAAAAAGAGGGGCTAATCGAAATTCAGGGCAAAAACATACTCGTGCATCCCGATCAGACATTAGAGGGAACCATCTCGCTAAGCAAAAAGGGGGACGGTTTCGTGAAACTGACTACCGGAACGGAAATTTTCGTTCCTTCGCAGTACACGGCAACTGCGATTCAAGGAGACACCGTTCAAATTTTACCTACCGGAATGGGTAGGAAGGGAAAATTGGAAGGCGAGGTGGTGTCGGTCCTTCGAAGAGGAAGAGAACTCTATAGGATGAAGGTCACGGAAAAATCCGATAAATTCATAATCGGAACTTTCTTAGACATGGATGGAGAAGGAAAGGAATCATTTCTACCTCGAAAGAGCTTATTACAAGACATTCAAGATGAAATCAAACTCGGTGACGTTCTCGTAGTTAGCTTAAAGGAAGAAAATAATCACGAAAGAAATCTTTACGAAGCTCACTTCGTTCGTTTTGAATCGGATACGAAAGAAGACGTGGATTTGCTGCGGATGCTGATGAAGTATAATTTCAAAATTCAATATCCCGACGATGTCGAGTTGGATTCTCTTCCAGAAGAAGTAAGCGAGACCTCGGTCTCGGATTGGGGTTCCCGAGTAGATTTACGAAATTTGAAATGTATTACTATCGACGGCGAATATTCCAAAGATTTCGACGATGCGATTTCTTTCGAAGTAGAAGGAAAACGAATTCGATTTTATGTGCACATCGCGGACGTAGCGAATTATGTTGAACCGGGTTCGCCATTGGATGTAGAGGCATACACTCGCGCTACCTCCGTATATATGGGAAGTAGAGTCGTGCCAATGCTTCCTCCGGAGCTGTCCGAAAATCTTTGTAGTTTGGTCGCTGATAAGAACAGACTTGCCTTTACGGTTGAAATGGACGCGGATTGGCAAGGAAACATTACGCACGCTAAATTTTACAAATCGATAATTAAAGTCGCTGAAAGATATACATACAATCGTGCCGAAAAGGAGATCCTGGAAGGCGGCCCGGAAAATTGGATCGGAAAAATGATGAGTTTCGCAAATGTTCTTCGCGAAAGGAGACTCGCCGAAGGCAGGGTGGACTTGAATCTGAAGGAAACGAAAGTAATCACTGATAACGAGCATAATATTATAGAAATTGCAACCGTAGAAAGGTTAAAGGCACATATTCTCATCGAGGAATTTATGCTTTCTGCAAACATTAAGGTGGCCGAATTCATACGAAAAAAGAAACGTCCCACGCTCTACCGAGTGCATGAGCCGATGGATGTGGAGAAGCTCGATAGTTTGAACGCCTTTCTTAATTTGAACGGAATTAACGCTCAATTAAAAGATACTAGCTACGAATCGATCAAAAACGTTTTAGGCGTTATTAACGGTAGTCATGCCGAACGCTTGTTCAATATTTCTTTGCTAAGAAGTTTTATGCAGGCTTATTACTCCGGAGAACAGCTTGGGCATTGGGGACTTGGATTCAAAGACTATTGCCATTTTACTTCGCCGATTCGGAGATATCCCGATTTGGTTTGTCACCGAGTTTTACAAAGTATTCTTCTGGAGGAGGAAAATTTGTATAACGACGAAGATATTAAAATTATGAGCCTTCATACTTCCCATGAAGAGCGTAAGGCTGCAGATGCCGAAAGGGACTACTATAAACTAAAAGCATGTCGCTTTTTGGAAAAAACCGGAATTCAAGAATTTACTGCAACTCTTACAGGGTTCAAGTCGGCGGTCGCATTTGTCGATTTGGATACACCGATGGTCGAAGCAATTATTCCGGCCTTGGAATTTACGGATGAAGGCGAATTGATATTAGAAAACGACTTCTCTTTCTATTCAAAAAAATATTCAAAACTATTCACTCTTGGCGAACAGCTTTCGGTAGAATTGGACCGAATTGATTTTGAAGAAATTAGAATCTACGTTAAGTTAAAAAAATTCCAAAAGAAAGGGTAGACAAAGGATCCGGAGGAAATTAGAACATTCGTTACGATAAATTTTCTGTTTTCGAACACGAGACTTCGGGGGGTATCTAGTTGGAATCTTTGTTATCTGAAAAGATCTCGCGTAACGTTTTTCTAAAATTCTTATGGAAGAGCGCCGCTGTAACGGCGGTCGTTCTTCCTCAAGCATCTTGCGGTGGCGAGCCGGTACCTCAATTAAAGGGACTGTCGGCATCTCAATACCATGCATTTCGATCCTTGCAGGAAGTATTTTTACAAGGAAATCCCCTGCCCGATTTCGACTTGGGTATAGCGGCCGATCAATATATTTACGGTCATCCGTATCCGATTGAAACGGAATCCACTCTTCAATTGCTCGCTTTTTTGCCCACCTCAACGTTGGTTGCACTAGCATTGGATTTTTCATTCACGCCTCTTGCCAGTCTTTCAAAGGAAAATAGAGAAAAACGTCTCCTATCTTGGAAACACTCGTCTCTTTCTTTAAAACGCGGTGCATATAATATCATGCGCCAACTTTCCTTCTTCTTGGTTTCCAAGGAGAAAAGCTTTCAGCAACTCGTAGGATACGAAGGATAAATTCATGGGCGGAATTCCAGCGGCAAACGATCACATTCTTACTCCGAATAAACACGCAGATTTCTTAAACCGGCAAGGTATTAAAGACGGAGTTTGGAAAGTAAAAACAGAAGTAGTAATCATAGGTTCCGGAGCGGGAGGCGCCGTAGCAGCGGCTACGTTGGCTAAAGCGGGCTGGAAAGTTTTGTTAATTGAAGAGGGCTCGTATTTCACTCCGGCAAAATTTTCGGGAGATGAATTTATTTCGCAAGCGCGGTTGTATAGGGATGCGGGCTTTATAGTTACCGAAGAGCAAACGATTTCTATATTACAAGGAAAGACTTTGGGTGGGTCAACCACCGTGAATTGGCAGACTTCGCTTTATCCGCCGAATTATGTTACGGACGAATGGGACAAGCGATTCGGATTAAAAGGATACGGTCGCGAGGAGATGAATGATATCATTTCCGAAGTACACGATCGAGTCGGTGTACACGAGGTCCCCGGAAACCTGATAAATGCAAACAATAGTATTTTAATGAAGGGTGGTAAAGCCTTAGGATTGCATCCGGAAGTTTTAAAAAACAATAATAGAGGGTGCATAGGCTTGGGTCGATGCGGGTTAGGTTGCCCGATTAACGCTAAACAATCCACTTTTTTAACCTGGATTCCGGATGCAATCGAAGCCGGCGCAACCGTCGTTCCGAATATGAGAGCGCAATCCATTAAGGACGGAGCAATCAAAACAGTCATTGCTGAATTTTCCCCGGATGCTTACGAGAAGGCGCCGGACAACGTAATTCAAAAAATGATAATAGAAGCATCGGTAGTTATTCTGAGCGCCGGGGCGATCGAAGGTCCCGCGCTGTTGCAAAGGTCCGGTTTAGGGAACGATTGGGTTGGTCGGAATCTTAAACTTCATCCGACGAGTACGAACTTTGCTTTATTTGACGAGAAAATCAATATGTTCTCCGGGCCTCCGCAATCGGCAGTTATTAAAGACGGTCATAACCAAAATGGGACCGGTTATGGATTTTGGCTTGAGGTAGCTCCTTTTCGGCCGACTCTTGCAAGCTCGCTAGTACCGTTTTATGGTAAAAACCAATTCGATATACTTAAAAAGTACCCTCATATGAATGCAGGCATCGTCCTCGTACGAGACGGTGCCGACGGTGAAGCAAATGCCTCCGTAAAATGGTCTTTAGGTAGAAGGAAGGTTTATTTCGAACTTACACCTACGGACGGAAAGAACCTTCTGAAAGGCATAAAAATGTTGGCAGAGGTTCAAGCAGCGGCAGGGGCAAAAGCGATCGTCTTCCCATTCCCGGATATTCAGGAGCCTGTTCCTGTCGAAAAAAGTAGCAAATTTAACTGGGTCTTGGAAAAGAGCATCGAACCGGGTCGCCTTTCGGTAGGTTCAGCACACCCGCATGGATCAATTCAGGCGGCTGATTCTCCTGAAAAAGGTGCGGTCGATCAGAATTTCGAGCTCTATGGACATAAAAACATCTTCGTAATGGATGCTTCTGTCTATCCGACAGGGCTTTCCGTAAATCCTCAAATAACTACGATGAGCGTCAATTTGCGAGCAGCCAGAGCCTTGGCCTCACGCAAGTCGGAAATTTTGGGAAATAATTAATTCCAGTCCGGCGAAGAGAATTCCACTTTATCAAGGAAGCTCTTCGCCAAAACTGGATATATGTCCGATCGGTTTTTCCTCCATTCGCGACGAGCTTCAATCTTTAATTTAACTCCGAGGTATTCTATCTTTCGGAGCCTGGTTTACTGTTCTCTGTTTATCGCATCTATTTCCCTTTTTGCAGATTTAAAGGAAGGGAAAAAGGCCTATTCCCGAAAGGATTATACGGAAGCGCTTAAGCAATTTCAAAAGTACAACGATAACAATCCGAGCTCGGGCGAAGCCTGGATGTATATGGGCTATATATATGAGAGCAGAAAAGATTATTCGAAGTCAATTCAAGCTTTCAAAAAGGCTGTTTCGTTAAGTCTTCCGAAGAAGGACGTCATTAATTGTTATACGAAAATAATCCTCTATTATAATTATCATCGGGAGTACGGGGAGGTCATCACGTACGCGAGTCGTCTTTTAAAGATCGCGCCCGATTTAAATCATATTCAAAAAATGAAGACCGCTGCCGAAGAAAGATATTCCGGCAGCGGACGTCCTGCCCGACCGGTTGTTCATGAAGAAAGTGACGAGCAGGAAAGCGTTGCCTCTCTAGAAAAAAAGCTTCGTCAGGATCCAAATAATAAAAATCTTAAATGGCAGCTATCCCTCGCATACTATAATGAAAAAGAATTCGGTAAATCGGAGATTATACTTTCCAATCTGGTAAAAGAAGAACCTGAAAACGTAGAATACGGATATAAGTACGGCGCCCTATTAGTCAGGATCGCCAAATACGACGAAGCGTTGACTACGTTAAACAGAATAGAGTCGAAGATTCCTCCGGAGCGGGAAAAATTACTTTATTTTACTCATTTGACTCAAGCGGCAGCATTTCATAAAAAAAGAAATTTTGAAGAGGCGACGAAATACTATCGGAAAGCCTATGCAAATAAACAAACCGTACTACCTCTGATCGGACTTACGAAAATAAAGTGGCAGGTTAAAGATTGCGAAAACGCAATTAAGACGGCCGAGAAAGCTCTTGAATTCGGTGAGAAAACAAGAGAAATAAAAATGTATATAGGACTCTGCAAGATTCAAGAGGGAAAAAAAGACGAGGGATACGAGATCTTAAAGGAAATCGCTACTTTGATCGAAAAGGAAAACCCGAATCTTCAGAATCTACCCGAAGTGTACAATGACGGAATTCTAAAATTGGCTAGATATTATACAAATGCGGGACAATACAATAAAGCTTTGCGTTACTTCCGCTCCGTCGAACCGGACGAAGAAGAAGAAAGAGAATATAGATTCTACTTAGGGAAAGCGTATTTTTATACAGGTTCGCCTGAAAAGGCGATTACCCTTTTGGAGAAAATAGAGAATTCTTCAAATGCCTATTTTCTCTTAGCAAAATGCCATGCCCGCTTAGGAAACCTTGATAAAGTAATGGCAAACATAAAAAAAGCCGCGGAACTAAATCAATCTTTCTGGAGTTCCGCGGAAAAAGAGAAAGAATTCAAAAAATTCGAGGAAGACGATACTTTTAAGAAATTTTTGGATACGAGAGCGGGAACTCGAGTAGCCGATCCGCCAAGCGCTCAGTTAAATCATCAGAGTCGAAACTTGGAACCCGAAGTCGAGTCAGACTGACTAGGCGCTTTTAAGATTTTTCATTTCTTTCGAATAGAAGGGTTTTTAAATTAATTTGTCCCGGCGCTTTAGGTTCTCCTAAACATGTGTACGTGAAACGAGAACCTAGTCTTTCTGGAAATATTCTATCTTTCTGCCCGCGCTCTCCCATCATGATACTGCAATAACCCAGACGCGGGCTTTGCTTTTGTACAAGTTGCGATATTTTTAAACTGGAATTTCTGAATGCTTCGACATCGGATTCCGAATTTGGCATAACTGCGATTTTTAAGATTCGATCGAAAGGGAGGCCCGTATGTTTTGCCCCTAAAGATTCCTCCGCTACCGTTCGAAAGTAAAATTCCAGCTCTTCCAGTCCCATGATACCGGTGAAAGAATGAATTGATTGAACGATTCCGAAATCGGCTTCATCTACGTTTGCAAAAATCGAATTATCCTTATCTAATTCCAAATCAAGGTAATGTTTTCCATTATTTAAATTTTTCAAAAGGGGGGCCACGTCTTCTTGAGTCCAAATAGATTTCGCCTTTAAGCTCGAATCTTCCGGCTGACGATATGTGAGTATTGTGTGCGCATTTAATCCCTCAATGGCTTCGGAAATTGCCGCTGCCTTGTCTTTTGAATTTTGAAATAGATCCAAACGAATCTCAAGAAAGTCGGCAGCGGGGAGTTCCTTTAAATTGAAAAACTCTTCTTCGTCGAGCGTGAGAATGATGAAGATTTTTTCGGGATTCACCATTGCTTAGAACCTTCATAATCCTTTTTGTAATAGATCGTGAATCGATACGATTCCTAAAAGTTTTCCATCAGTTGAAACGATAGGAGCAACGGATATCGGTCTTTCCCGACGTTCCATCGACTGAAGGACATCATAGGCCATAGTACCGCTTTCAAAAGAAGAAGGTTTAGAATTCATTATATCCGAAGCCTTGGATTCCTTATGGAATTTTCCGTCTTTCAAAAGTTTGCGAATATCATAGTCGGTAATAAATCCGAGTAAAGTTTCCTTACCATCCACGACGGCGGTTGCTCCTAAGAGTTTGGCCGTAATTTCGGAAAGAATCGTTTCCAGTTGAGTATCAGGAAGAACTTTCGCGATTTTTTCGCCTTTTCTCATAACGTCGTCGACTTTTAGAGATAACCTTTTTCCAAGTCTCCCTGCCGGATGGTATAAGGCAAAATCCTCTTTCTGAAAGTTCCTCATTTCCATTAATGCCATCGCTATCGCATCCCCGAGCATGAGTGCTATAGTGGTACTGGAAGTGGGAGCGAGTTCTAGAGGACATGCTTCTTTCAAGACGGGAGTCAAAACGACTAGATCGCTGTCTTGAGCTAATCTTGATTGAGGGTTTGCCGTTAAACTAATCAATGTCGCGCCTAAGTTCTTAATGGTAGGTAATAAGTTCAGGAGTTCTTCGCTTTCACCGCTTTTTCCGATCGCCAGTACCACATCTCCTTTAGCGACAATTCCCGCATCGCCATGTGCGGCATCGGATGGATGTAAAAAGAAGGAAGGAGTTCCGGTCGAAGAAAGAGTGGAGGCAATTTTCTTCCCGACGTCCCCCGATTTTCCTACACCCGTAACTACTACCTTGCCTTTCGCAAAATAAATTAACTCGACTGCTTTTTCCACATTCGAATCCAGATTTTCTCTGAAATATTGAATCGATTCGATTTCTATGTCTAAGGCTTTTTTAACTTTGTCTAGTGTTTCGCCCAATTTTATTCTCCTCTTCAATTTCAATGGACTCCGGATCAATATCGATTGCGACGCTGGATTGAATTCCTGCAATCGTTACCTTGACCGTAACAGAATTAACCTTTCGTAATACAATCGCTCGGTACCCCTTGAAAGGTCCGTTCGTAATTAGTACTTTGTTTCCAGGCTCCATTTTCTCTTCATTTTTTATTTGTAAACGTTCCGGAAATTGGTTCACAAATATTCTAACGAGATTTACATCTTCTTCGGGAACCGGTAAAGGAACTCCAGCCACCGAAAGTAAGTGATGTGCACCGGGAGTTTGAAGCACTCGAATCTTTTCCGTATTTAAATCGATCTTTGCGAAAACGTAAGAAGCAAATACAGGTTGATAAATTGTCTTTATCCTATCCGACCAAACTTTCTTTACCGGAATTAAAGGTAAAAAGCTTTCTATTCCTTTTTTCTCCAACTCATTTGCGAGTTTCTTTTCCGAGCGAGAAAAAGTATAGATGGCATACCACGATTTGTCTGGATCAGTCATTCGTCTCGATTCGGAAGGATACCGGTATAGTAAGAATGGTACCTTCCTTTAATTGAAATTTCCACCGATAAATGGATTTTCTAAACTGACTTTCGAAAATCTGGTAGCGACAGGGGCGAATCGTTGTGACCTTTCTAGCTTCACCCGCTCGACCTATCTCCACCTCCCACGTACAATCGGATTCTAACCGTTGCTCCAATGCTTCCGACGGAAAGTGAATTTCATTCTTAAATTTTTGGACCTCAAACTCTTCCGTTCCGGCTTCCCTTTTTTGATCTGACGCAGGAAGCCCATTTCCAAGATTAGAGGGAATCGAAAAACGTAAATTGGGAATGCCACCTTTACTCAGATGTAACTGAACCGAGCTAAGATTGCCCAAACTAGCATGGCCGAAAAATAAAAATCCACCCACCAATAATAGATGAATAATCGTCGAAAGGAATATGCTCGAACGAAAATTCATGATCTTTTCTTCCAGAGAAAAATCAAAGGTCAGAATTGGCAACTCCTTGCCGAGTGTCTTAAAACCGACGAGACCAGTGTTAAAGTTGCATACGATTTCTTCTTGAACGCCATTTTTCCGAAAGTAAGATGGGTCTCCCATGTCGGAATGGTTTCATTCCTATCCTGACTCGATTCAGGTTATTTCAATTTTCTTAACTTGTTCCTTTGTCGGATGGGTTACGAATTATATCGCGGTCCAAATGATTTTCTTTCCGAATGAATTTCGCGGATTCGGCTTCATGGGCTGGCAGGGAATTATTCCGCGTCACGCGGTGAAAATGAGCGGTTTAATCGCAAATGTCTTAATTACAAGACTTGTGAATCCTTACGAGTTATATCGAAAAATTCAGCCTTCGAAAATCGTAGAATTAATTCGAGACCTAATTCGTTTGCGTTCTAACGATATAGTAAAGAACGTTCTTGTGGCAGAAAGTCCCGCTCTATGGTCGATGCTTCCGCAAGGATCGAAGGAGGCATTAGAAAAAGAAATTCAAGAGGAGATCCCGCTAAAGATACGAGAGGTTTATCATTCTTTCGGGAAGGAGTTGAATAAAATTCTGCAAGTGGAGGAACTCGTTCGGGCGTCTCTATCGGGACCAAATACGAAGCATCTAGTCGAAGTCTTTAGAAGATGCGGGGGGCCCGAATTCAAATTTATCGTCAGATCCGGAATATATTTCGGATTCTTAATAGGGTGCGTTCAAGTAGCGTTTATCGGAATTTTTAATCAATGGTGGACTATGCCGATCATGGGAATCATCGTCGGCTATCTAACAAACTGGCTTGCCATCTTGATGATCTTTCATCCCCTCGAACCTAAGAACTTCCTCCTCTTCAAATACCAAGGATTATTCCTAAAAAGACAAAAAGAAGTTTCGAAAGAGTTTGCTTCGGTGATTGCATCTCGAGTGCTGACGACTGAAAATTTGACGAGGTTGATTTTCTTAGGGAAGGGCGGCGACTTGATCGTAAGCGAATTGGTAATGCGCTCAAAGGAATTGTCAGAGCGAAAATTAAGGGAGAGAATTCCATACGCAAAATTATTGATCGGCACCGCAAAGGTCGAGGAACTGAAGGAAAAGATTGCCGATATGATTGTCGGTTTAGTACCCGAAACTGCCGAGCGAATGAAAGGATATCTGGAGGAAACTCTTGAAATCGAAAGAATAGTTTACGAAAGGTTAAGTGTTCTCCCTGCCTCTGAATTCGAACAACTCCTACATTCGGTTTTTAAAGAGGACGAAACGACGTTAATCCTTCTTGGAGCTTTGTTAGGTGGGGTTGCCGGATGTATTCAAGCCTATATAGTCTTTACCGGATTTTAGCCCCTTAGGACTATTTCTATAACGGTAATAATAAGAATTCCCTTCCCTATTTCATACCGGATTCATTTTCGCTATGCTCAAATGACGATACTTATAGATAAGAAATTATGAGGAAAAATTTTCCCGTTACCGGCAAAGAAATTCATTTTCCGGCAAACGCCGTTATCATTTCGAGAACTGACCCGAAGGGCAGAATTACGTACGTCTCTAAGGATTTTGCCGAAGTCAGCGGTTTTACAGAACAAGAGATGTTGGGGGAGCCGCATAACATCGTTCGACACCCGGACCTGCCGCCTATCATTTACGAAGATTTATGGAAGACCATACAATCGGGACGTCCTTGGAACGGGATCGTTAAAAATAGAGCAAAGAACGGCGATCATTATTGGGTGGATGCAACCGTTACTCCGGTTTTTGAAAACGCTAAGATTACGGGCTATATGTCCGTCCGTAAGAAAGCGGAGAGAGCTGATATTGAAAAAGCGGGTAAGCTCTACCAAAAACTTAATCGAGGCGTTAGCTTTGGTTTCAAAATCTCATCTGCGATTCACAATTTACAAGCTAAGCTTGGCAATCTAGGCTTAGCGTTTGTCCAATTAAGTCTTGTCTTACTTCCGACATGTTACCTAAGTTACCGTTTTTTTTCCGTCGATCCATTACTGTCGTCGCTGGCATTAGGATTCGGATTGATAGGAGCACTTTCGATTTTATGGACGATGTCCAAACAAGGGGCTAAAATTCGGGAAGTTGTAGAAATAGTCAGGCAATTAGTAAACGGAAATTTATTAACCGATATATCCAGACAAGAGGGTCGAGAGGATGTGGATAAGATATATACGAATATCCGCTGCTTGTCGATCAGCCTATGGGGACTCTTAGTTCAGATGAAAGAAAATTATGGGAGAAACCTAAATTTATACGAATCCTTATTTAAATCCCTGGAGAAATTTAGAGGAAGTACGCAAACGCAAGCTGCATCCGTAGAGGAAACTGCCGCCGCATCGCTAGAACTTTCAAAGACAATCGAGGAGATCGTAATTACGATCGGCGAGCAGACTCGTAGTCTTTCGAATGTGAATAATAGCATTGGTTCGATTGATTCTTCTTTACGCGAAACTTCTCGTTCAATGGAAGAACTTGCATCTCAGACAGGAGAAGTATCAGGCAGGGCCCATCAAGCTGAGCTTATCTTTAACGAGGCAATTCGTTCGATGGAAGAGATTAAGGCCTTCTCAAATCAAATCAATAAAATTGTCGCGATCATAACTAGTATTTCGGAAAGGACGAACCTACTTGCCTTGAATGCATCGATCGAATCGGCGCGGGCCGGGGAAGCCGGGAAAGGTTTTTCGGTTGTTGCTGACGAAATATCAAAACTCGCCGAACAAACAAAGCACAGTATCAAAGATATCATTCAGCTAGTGAAAAATACCTCCGTTTCCGTAGAGGAAGGCGCGATAAAGGTAAATCAGTCGGTCGACGTTTTCCGAAAACTTCAGGATTATATCGAGAAAGTTCATTCATCGGCTTCGCAAGTTCGAGCTCATCTATCCGAACAATCCAATCGGCTGAGAGAGATTCGTATGAGTTCCGACCAGGTGCTCACTCTCGGGCAAATGATGAATAATTCCTCCGAACAACAAAAAATATCCGCAGAAGAAATTTCTGCTTCAATGCATATCATCGCTAAAAATGCGGAAGAGATCGCGACTACTTCGGAGGATATAAAAGACGCCGTGGACGATACATTGCGTCATTCCGAAAGATTTAAGAGCATTCTTAGCCATTTTAAAACGGAGAAAGTGCTCCCTTAAAATATTCTAACTTTGAGGGTTTCTTTTTTAAAATTTCGGTCTTGAATTCTTGCAATTCTCATTTCCCGATTTGCCGATAATCATAGTAGGATGGAGAATCGTTTCCTACGACTCGCGCTTCTGTTGGCTATTGTCGCGACCTTGCTTTCGTACTGGAATCACGGATGGGTATCCTACTTAAAGGACTTCGTAGTATTAATTCACGAAGTCGGCCATGCGACAGCAACGTTACTTACCGGTGGAAGCGTCCAAACTATCGAACTTCAAGGTGACGAATCCGGACAAACCATCGCCTCCCCGCTTGCGGGAAAAGGCCCTTTCGTTTTCGTAGTATCGGCAGGTTATTTAGGGTGTTGTATAGTCGGGGGATTTTTATTAAATCGAGGATTCAAAGGCAGACTGGTCAGACCGACCCTTTTGATACTGGGCGGCGCGGTATTACTACTAACGTTGAAATATACGTCTGCTGGAAGTCTTGCGCAAAAGACAGGACTTTCCTGGGGAATATTCGTACTAGTCTCCGCTTTTTTACCTTTCGGTTGGGACCGATTAGTTACGGTCTTTCTCGGAACAAGCGTAACGTTATACAGTCTTTATGATCTCTTAGATTTTACGGAAAATATTCAAAATACCGACGCTGGAATTTTAGCTTACTGGGCCACAGGATCTGATCCGAAAAAAGCAACTCCTAAATCAGTCGTATTTCTGGGATATTTGATTGCTCTCCTCTGGTCTTTTTTTAGCGTATCCATCATATTCTTTTCCTTGAAACGTGCCGTAGTTCCGGTTCGAGATCCGAGCTTGGAAGAATTTTTACCTGAGTCTTCAATGTCAGGCGAAAATAACGAAGAATCTCCTTTTCCGGGGGAAGTAACGCCTGAAGTTCTGGATTGGTTTTTAAGCCGCGGCTTGGATTTGAATGGTAAACCTTTGTCACCCGAGTTTAAAGATTTAGAGAAATTAGATGGTTAGTAGAGTTTTAGTCACTGGTGGAGCCGGTTTTATCGGATCTCACCTTTGCGAGAGGTTGATCAATCAAGGGCACGAAGTTATCTGCCTAGATAATTTTCATACGGGCCGAAAAGAGAATGTTGAAAAACTTCTAAACAACTCGCGCTTCGAATTAATTCGTCATGATATAACGGAACCGATTCGATTGGAAGTGGATAAAATTTATAACTTTGCTTGTCCAGCAAGTCCCGTACATTATCAATCGAACGCGATCAAAACTATTAAGACGAACGTTCTAGGAACGATGAACGCCCTAGGTATAGCCAAACGGGTAAAAGCAAGAATTCTACAAGCGTCGACCAGCGAAGTTTACGGAAATCCGTTGGAACACCCGCAAAAAGAGTCGTATTGGGGGAATGTAAACCCGATAGGAATTCGAAGTTGTTATGACGAAGGTAAGAGGGTGGCCGAAACTCTTTGCTTCGACTATCATAGAAATCATAAGGTCGATATTCGAGTCATTCGAATTTTTAACACCTATGGTCCTAGAATGCTGCCTGATGACGGCCGAGTTGTGAGCAACTTTGTCGTGCAGGCGTTGGCAGGAAAAGACATCACCATCTATGGAGACGGATCTCAAACTAGATCCTTTTGTTATGTAGATGATTTAGTGGAAGGCATAATCAAAATGATGGACACACCCGATTTTATCGGTCCCGTCAATCTTGGCAACGATGGCGAATTTACCGTAAAGGAATTAGCCGAATTAGTGATTCAGGAAATAGGATCTTCGTCCAAAATCGTATACAAACCTCTGCCCCAAGACGACCCATCACGTCGAAAGCCGGATCTGAGTCTTGCAAGACAGAAACTGGGATATGAACCGAAAGTCGCGTTAAAAGACGGAATCCGGAAAACAGTCGAGTATTTCAAAAATCACTTGGATTAATCGTTCACCGGGAAAATCTGGACGTACTTTTCCCAAATTAAAGGGAAATGAACCGAAAAACTTAATTTTCGAGCAGGCTGTATGAACATCGGAGTACTAAAAGAAGCGAAGGAAGAAACCCGGGTAGCGGTAACCCCCGACGTAGTTGATGCCCTCAAAAAAATCGGGGCCTCAGTTTTCGTTGAAAAGGGGGCTGGAGAATCATCTTACTTTTCGGACGAAGATTATAAAAAAGCCGGAGCAACGATCGTTTCTCGCCCGGATATTCTTAAGAAATCGGATATCGTAACAAGCATTCATTTAGCGGACGGATCCACACTTTCAAAAATTAAGAAAGGCGGAATCTATTTGGGGATGTTCCAGCCGGCAGTGAATGCACAAATAGTAAAAAAATTGGCATCTCAACATGTTACTTTGATTAGTTTGGATGCGATTGCTCGTATAACCAGAGCGCAATCCATGGATGTCCTTTCTTCGCAGGCCACTGTTTCAGGTTATAAAGCAGTCCTATTAGCGGCAACGCATCTCACCCGATTCTTTCCGATGTTGACGACTGCGGCCGGAACGATTACACCGGCATCCGTTTTGATCATAGGGGCAGGAGTCGCAGGTCTTCAAGCGATAGCGACTTCTAGAAGATTGGGCGCCGTAGTGGATGTATTCGATACCCGTCCGGAAGTGAAAGAGCAAGTTCAATCGCTGGGCGCAAAATTTGTCGAAGTAGAAGGCGCTCGCCATTCTGCGGCAGCAGGCGGGTACGCCGTTGAACAAACCGAAGAATACAAAAAGAAGCAGCAAGAAGCGATCGATAAGTTTGCAGGAAAGGCCGACGCTATCATTACGACGGCACTTATTCCGGGACGCAAAGCACCGGTTCTTATTACGAAGAAAATAGTAGAAAGAATGAAAGCCGGTTCGGTGATCGTAGACTTAGCATCTAGTATGGGTGGAAACTGCGAATACACTCAACACGGTAAAACGGTCCTGACAAAGAACGGAGTATCCGTAATAGGGCATCTTAATTTACCGGGCTCTCTTCCAGGCGATGCGTCTAGAATGTTTGCTAAGAATATTCTTAATTTCTTAAAGCTTCTACTTAAAGAAAAGAAGATAAACTTAGACTTAAACGACGAGATTCTTTCTTCGACTACGATTGCGTTTAACGGAGAAATTCGTCATAAGCTTACTCTGGATGCTTTAGGTTCCGGTAAACAGGGAAATAAGACTCCTGCCAAGAAGAAAACCCAAAAAGCCGAATCCACTCCCAATTAGCCAACCTCCGAGCACATCGCTCGGAAAGTGATGCAGGGATAGCAATCTCCCTATCCCTGCCAACAGGCTTAGTAGTAAAAACCATTCCGGGAAACCAAATAAGAATACCAGCAAAATTGCCGCAGTCATCGAATTGGATGCGTGGGCCGACGGAAACGAATGTTTCATGTCCGGATTTCCATCGACTTTACCTACGACCGTTATCAAAGGTCTTTTCCGTGAAATCGCTTTCTTCAAAAATAAAACGAATCGATCGTTCGCATAAGCCACTAAACCTGTATACGGAAGTACAATCCACCAAGGATGCGGTAGACTACCTATCCATGTTGCGTACGCAAGATATGGTGCGATGATTAAAAGCATCATTTCTCCGCGATTTATTCGCGATAAAATATGGTTTAGCCATGGATAATGGAGTCTTTCGCGAATAAATTTGGCTGCAGCGTAATCCGCTCTTCCCAATATACCCCTTATCTTGGTAACTTCCTTAACCAAGTAAGGAATCCTTTAATTTCGAAGAGAGATCATTACGGGAGATAATAAGCTGTTCCCCTGATCGTAAGTCTTTGAGCTGTACTTCTTTCTTGGCGATCTCGGATTCGCCGAGAAAGATAACGTATCGATATCCTTTTTTCTCCGCTGTCTGAATTTGCTTTCCGACTTTACCCGCCTCAAGCATAGTTTCCACCTTTATGCCTTCCTTACGAAGGAGGTCCGCTAACTTCAAGACTTCGGGAAAGAGGAGTTCCTCCATGACCGGAATAAAAACCGTATCATTCCTATTTAAATTCGGAACAAGATTGTGACCTTCTAGGAAGCTCTTAAATGTAACATCCCCGAGGCCAAAACCGATTCCTGTCAGTTGGTCGTTGGAAAAAAGGCCGATTAGATTATCGTATCGACCGCCACCGTAAAGGGATCTTCGATTTTCCGGATTCGTATCAAAGACTTCGAAAATACATCCTGTATAATAATCAAAACCTCTAATAATGGAAGGATCGAAGATGATTTGTTTCTCGATTCCAAGAACTTTTAGATCGTTAAATAACTTCCGTACGAATGCAAGGGCCTCGACGTCAATTCCATCAAAATTCTCTAAACTATTTACAGTGCTATCCAGATAGGAATAAATCAGCGGTAATTGTTTATTCGGATCGGTCAATAATGGCTTAATTTCCTCTTCGAATGCTTCCCGAGAAATTTTTGCTTTTTTGTCCAAAAGCTTCGAAATAGCCTGGCTCTTTTCTTTAGGCAAGGATAGTGATTTGCCTAAAAACGAATCTAAAATTCCTCGATGGGACACTTTTATTTGATAACTACCTTCGGGAGCTCCGAACCGCTTTAAAATCGAATCGGCTATTAGAAGGATTTCCACTTCGGCTCTGTAAGAAGCTACTCCGAAAAGATCGACATTTAATTGCCAATGTTCTCTTAATCTTCCCTTGCCTGGCTGCTCGTATCTCCAAAGATTTGGAATGGAAAACCAACGGATAGGTTTAGCAAGATTTCTGACTTGTCCGGCCACCATTCTTGCTAGGGTAGGTGTCATTTCCGGCCGAATTGCGACGTGCCTATCCCCCTTGTCGGTAAAATCGTAAAGTTGCCTTTGAACGATTTCTTCTCCGCTCTTCGCTTTATAAAGATCGAATGATTCTAAAATAGGACCGTCGTATTCCTGGTACCCGAAAGATAAGACGACCTCCCGCATAACTGAAAACATCCAGTTGCGGAAGTGCATATCTTCCGGATAAAAGTCTCTCGTGCCCTTATAAGGGGCTGTAGGTAAAAAGGATTTTTGTTTTTCCAAGGCGCTTAAAGGCTCTTAACGAAGCTTAGATTCTTCTTTAATAGAGTCATATTCGCCTTGGCATCGTTGGAGCCAACTATTTCTGCACCGACCAGATAAATTTCCCCGAGCTGAGAAATATGTCGGATTTTAAAAGCAAACCTAAGCGGCGCTTGCATTTTGAAGGTTAAGTCGGCTGTAAAGAAAGGTTTATGCAGAAAAGACTCCACTAACTGCGATTCAGTGACTTCTAGAAGAATTCCCCCTTCTGAGGCGTTTACTACGTTTTGACGGATGTCTATATCGAGAGTGTTCGAATCCTCTATTCGGCTATTGAAAATCTGTTCAAGTTCGCTGTATTTCTTTAAAATGGAAGGATCTAAAGGGGCTTCCTTAGAATCTGCATATCCAAGGGCTACCAATTTGTCGCCTAGAGAATCTTTGTAAAATATGGGGACTAGGACGAACGATTTTACTTTGCCAAGTCTATAGGCCTTGATTCTGTCCTCCAGAATCATTTCTTCTTCCAATTCCCGCTTCAAGTCAACTATCCCGAAATCGCCCAATGAATCGGAAGGCGGTTGTTCCAGAGAAATCGCATCGGAAATGAAGATCGCCTTACCCGTCCGTTTTACTAATTCCTGTTCAGGGGTTAATTCTCGGCCGGCCTGGAAAATCAGACGCGATCCAGGAAAGTCGGAAAGGATATTACGATGTAAATCGGTCAGTAATATTTGACCCGAGGTTCCTAACACTTTGGTGGAGTCCTGTTCTTTCTTTAGCGTGTGGAATCTGTGAGCCACTACTTTACCTGCTAGGCCTTCGATTCTTGGAGAAATTCTCCCATCCTTTGCGATCTTTACGTATTCGGGCGAGCAGATTGCTATACCGCTTTCTTCATGAACGGTCTCGACTTTAAAGCCAATCTCCATATGTTTACTAAGAGTTTTATAAACGGTAATTTCATCTACGTGATTAACGAAATTCGGATCGATTCGTAAATGAATTTTACCGTCGGGAGAATGCTGAAGAATTTGTAGTTCTTGTTTTAACGGGTTTTCCTTCAGGAATAGGCCGTTATTATGTACATATTCCTTAATGATATAACCTACCTTGGTAGGGTCCGTTATTTTATCCCAAACCCTCGGTGACTGGAGGAAGGATCGATATTCGACTTCCATCGGTTCTCCTTAGAGCTTCCGGAAGTCCACTCTCCTATTTTTAGCTCTACCTTGTTCGGTCGAGTTATCTTCATCCGGCCTGGAATACCAATAAGCTCGAGTTTTTAATCGGCTTGATTGGATACCCTTTGTCCGGACATAGTCGTAGACATTCCGCGCTCGTTTTCCGCTTAAGCGCGTGTTGTATTCTTTGGAGGCGATATTATCGGTATGGCCCCCGATTTCTACTTTATCCGACGTATTCTTTTTCAGGTAATCTACAAGTAGATCTAATTGCTTTCGATGTCCGTCAGTCAGACTTGTTTTATTGAATTCAAAGTAGAGCTTCATACCTAGAACAACCGGAACATCAGTTTCTTGCCTTAACGCGATAGAAATTATTGACCCGTCTCTAGCGTTCGTTTTAAGGACGTTGACACTTTCGGAAATATATTTCTCAGCCTTGGCGAATATTTCAAAATCCGTGTCAGGAATCGACGGAAGGTGGAAATTTTTTTCTTCATTGTTGTATTTTAACACTTCTCCTTGACGATTCTTCGGAGTAAATACTGTAGCGCTTGCTCCAGGAATCGGTTCTTTTGTCGTAGCATCGACTACGACTACCTTCATTCCCTTAAATTTTTTGCTTTCATCAAAAGTCTGAGACTGTGTTTTACCTTTCTCTTCGTCTTTAATAGGAAGCAGGACATAAGATTTATAAATTTTCTTTCCTCGCTCGATATTTCCACGTAGATCCAATTTATCTTCTGTCGGATAAAAACCGGGAGAAGATATTTCTACTTTGTAAACACGTCCGGTCTTTAGAACCGTTTTGAAGTTTGAAGGAGTTCCTTTTGATAGATCTCCGCCGATTCGTTTAGAAGTAATGGTCCGATTCGGTCCGATCGAATCCGAAATTTTTATCGTTGCGTCGAGGCCGATCATCGTCGCCTCCGAACCGTCCAGTACTAATCCTTCGAAAGTTACATCATACGAATTTCGAAGAGATTCAGGTACTTGAAATCTATAGATATCATATTGACCCTGACCTCCCATTCTGTTCGAAGAAATATATGCCCAAACCCCTTCCCGATCGAAAGAAATTCCTTCGGAATCGATTCCTTCATTTGCGTCGAGATTGAAAGGAAACGGCAGTTTCTCAAGACTTGCAACATCCGGAACAGGGTAAGGAAGCGACGTTTTTGAAACAGAGGTTTTATCCTCCTCATCTTCCATATCCGGGGTGGAAGGTAGGTTTAAGAAAATGCGAAACAGCGAAAACTTTTTTCTTTCATTCTCTCGATTGGTCGAAAAGTAAAGCTGCTCTCCGTCGGGATGTATGTACGGCAGGATTTCGCTAGCCTTTGAATTTACGGTTCCACCCATATTTACCGGAGAAGACCAAGAACCGTTCGATAGATTTCGATAGCTCACCCATAAATCGTATTCTCCGTAACCTCCCGGTCTATCCGAGGCGAAAATAAGAAATCTTCCGTCCGGAGAAATTGCAGGCATCTTATCGTTAAAGTTGGAATTGATTTCGGGAACAGGGATCGGGTCGATCCATAGTTTGGTCTTTTCGTCCCTCTTCGTATAATAAATATTTAATGCATCGTAGCCGGATCTCTCGGCTTTTTCGTTTTTTACGGATGTGAAAAAAATTTCCGACGGATTGCCGAAATCATCGAATCGGATCGAGATTCCTCCCTCAAATTTGTCGGTATTTAAAAGTTTGGCGGGTTTTTCACCGGCGGGCAATTCCTTCTTATTTTTTTCCCAAATATCCTGATTTAAATTTACGGGTTTCCGCCAATCGGCTTCCCCATCTCTGCTTTTATAATTCGCATTTTCCGCTAACCATAAATCCATTTCTCCTTCTCCTCCCGGTCGGTTGGATTGAAATACCAGATATCGACCGTCAGGGCTAATGATTGGATTGTATTCGTCATTTTGAGTGTTTAAGGGAGGACCAAATGGTCGTTCCGCCAGAGGAGGCAGCGGCTGTGCCCCGGCCTGTCCGGAGAAAGAGAAGCTGACTCCGAACAAGAGAAAAACCGTAAGGACATATAGAAATATAGCGTTCGTTTTTTGATTATAAAATAGCATAGGGTTTATTCTCGTAGCGGGAAAATCCCTGGATTTTCCTCTTCATAAATATAGTATCGGAAGGAAACCGGCAGGGATCAATATGGAAACTCTAAGCAAGAACCCTCAGAACGGAAGGGAGAATCGACCGGATTTTCCTCCAAAGCCTTTGATTTTCGGCGTTCTGAACATTACTTCGGATTCATTTTCGGACGGAGGCAAGTACATAGATTCCGACCTTGCAATTGAAAAAGCTCTATCTTTAGTGCAGGAGGGAGCCGACGTCATCGATATCGGAGCGCAATCCTCGAATGTAAAGGCCGGGTGGGTGGATCCTCACACTGAATGGGAGCGGATGGAAAAGGTGGTTCTAGAATTGAAAGCCCGGAAAATTCCGATCTCAGTTGACACTTTCACGCCTGAGGTCATGCATAGAGCTATATCTTTTGGGGTTGAGTATATAAATAATATTCGAGGTTTCTCAGACGAAGAAAGCCTAAAAGTATTGCGCGAGTCTAGGCTTCTGTCGACGAGATTTATTTTAATGTATTCACACGACCGCGGCCAAAGAGCAGCACCCGAGTCGCATCTTTTACCGGAATCCGTTTTATCCGAGATTTTTTCCTTCTTCCGCGAAAAGAAGAGCCAACTAGCCGACTTAAACGTTCCTGAAGATAGAATTATATTCGATCCGGGAATGGGTTTTTTTCTTAGCCCCGATCCTAAAGTAAGTTTTGCAGTTCTTGCGTCCGTGGAAAAGCTTATACAGGAGTTTCCGCAACTAATGCTGTCAGTAACTCGAAAATCCTTTTTAGGGAATGCATTAGGAGGAATTCCCGTGGAAGATAGGGAGGTTCCTACTACGGTTTGTGAATTGTATCTTTGGTTAAAAAAAGTCCCGATTATCCGGACTCACTCCCCCTTAAATTTAATAAGAGCGATAAATATTTGGAAATTATCTAATGGAGAATTTTAGCGACCCCAAATGTTTCGATCGGCTGCTTCTTTTCCTTCCGGAGTCGTCGTCGGCAAAAAGTCTTCCTGCGAGATTTGCAAACCTAGCGTTCTCAATTTTTTAAAATAGGGAACTAAAGGGGTAAGGTCAGCCTTAGGGTTTTTAGATAATAAACAAGTCTTCCATAAATCCAAGAAACGGATATTTTCTCTTTCATTTTCCGGAACTTTCCCGATCCATACAAGAGCCTCGTCATATCTCTTTTTTTCGGAATATGCATGGGCAAGATAATATTCCAAATCCGGGATTCTCTCTCCGGTTCGCACTAAGCTTAAACCGAAGACGATTGCTTCATCCCATTTTTCTAAATTATTAGCCATCTGAAGCATCAAACCGCGCGCGTTTTTGTGATACGGACTTAGTTGAAGGATTTTTTCCAGGTAAAAATAACTCTTAGGCCAATCTTGTTTTCGAAAAAAATGATCCGCAAGCCCGTTCCAAGCGTGAACTTCCTGACCCGGAATGTTAGAGAGGGCATCCCAATAGATAACTAATTCTTCCTCTCTTTGGTTATCCTGGAGGATTTTTTCCACCTTGCTTCGATTTATAGGAGAAACGGCCTTGAGATATCCTGACAGAAAGGTTTTGCATTCCGAGACATCGTCTACGAGATAATACAGACGAATCAAATTTAAAACGGGAATCGGATCGGAGGGAGCAAGCTTATGTGCCTCGGAAAATTCAATTTCCGCGTCATCCAAAAGTGAATTTTTGGCTAAGAGAATTCCGAGGTTATTCCTGTCGTTGACTAGCGAGGCTTTTCCCCTCTGAGATCTAGCTTCCCAAGGATTCTTAATCGAATCCACGATTTCTCGAGGAAATAGTTGAGAGGAAAGATAGATAAACCCGGAGTCGTTTTCCAGAGTTTCGGCGTAACGAACCGGATAAAGACAGGAACCGACAAATATGAAAAAAGGAAATATGACTAGCGAATAGCTAGGACGCTTCCGAGGTTTGATTCTCTTCCAAATTCTTTTGAGCATAGAGTAAATACTTTAAAGCGCGTTCAGTATCTCCATGAAAAAGATACATCAGGGAAAGATCAAGCGCGTCCTGTGACTCCGGCGCTTCGAAGTCTTCCGGATTCTCCTTTGACAGGATTAGTTTATCTTTAAATTCGCTAAGCTTTTTTCGGGTTAAGGACTCTAAATTATCGAAGAATATTTTTTCCTCAGGTTTCGGTTTTTCTTTAGCTTCCTTGATCGAGTTTGAGAATTTTACGAACCCTTGAGCAGTAGTCGTAACTTTTTTAAGAGTTTCGAATGATTGTTTAAAATTACCCAATTTTACGTGTATTTCAGTAAGCAGAATTTCCATTCGAGGATCATCAGGCTGTACGGCAAGGGCCGAGTTGGCGGCGTCCAAGGCTTCTTCCCATCGCTCCGTATCGAAATAGATGGTAGCCAACGCGGACAGAGCGGTCTTATTCTTCGGATCGATTTTTAAAGCATTCTTTAAATATAGTTCCGATTTCTCGGGGCGTTCGAGTTGTTTATAGCAGTAGGCGAGCAGAAGATGGGAATTTAAGTATCTTTTATTTAGTTCGAGTGAATTCTTCAGAGCCTTTATGGCTGCTTCTAAACTGTTAAGGCGATAAAATTCTACGCCAAGGTTATAGTAAAGTTCGGTCGTTTTTCCAAGTTCAAGGGCTTTTTGATAGGTCCGAATCGCAGTTTCGGAATCCCCCATACGAGAATAAAGAGCACCTAAGTTCAGGTATGCTTTTTGAAAACCCGGTTCCAACTGCAATATTTCACCGTAGACTTTTACGGCTTGAGAGATTTTTCCCTGTTTTTCCAGCTGTAGAGCTACATTGAATTTCTTCCTGGATTCCGGTTCCGCCATACCTAAGAGTATCGACCGCGACCTAGAATTACGCAATCGGAAAAAGTCTTTATGTGATTTCCCGTTTCTTCCGAAAATAAAAAGGAAAGAATCTCGACTGAGGTCATATAATGAAACGATTTTCCGCAATCGTCGCACTAACCACAATTACGGCCTGCGCATCCGTAGAACCAAGACGAAACATCAGCGCGTCAGGAGATCCGTCAGAAATTTTCTTCGAAAAGGAAATTGCGCCGATGGACCAGGAATCCAAGAAAGATATGGCTCTGGCCCAAAATTCGGCTAGTACCAAGCAACGAAGCCTGGATGATTTACTTGCAGATAACAAACCTGTAAAAGCGACTCTCCCCACCAAAAAATCTTCCGAAGGTGATTTTGATGAAATAGGATACTCTTCCTGGTACGGACCGAAATTTCATGGAAAACCGACGGCGAGTGGAGAGACCTTTGATAAAACGAAGCTCACGGCGGCCCACCCGAGCTTGCCTCTCGGTTCAGTCGTAAAAGTAAAAAACTTAGAAAACGATAAGGAAGTTTTGGTGCGTGTCAATGATAGGGGGCCCTTCGCAAAAGACAGGATCATAGATTTATCTGAGAAGGCCGCAGAGACACTGGACTTTAAAGACGTTGGTATTGCCCGGGTCGGACTTAAAGTAGTCAGTAAGGGTGGAAAAGACGAATCCGAAGATTTGGAAAACGCCGACGATGAAGAAGCTCTTTTAAACGATTCAAAACCGGAAAAGCTCACTCCGAAAAAGACCGTCGTTACACCGGCTCCTTTAGTAAAAGGCGCTCCAAAGGGTCAAACAGTTCAGGTCGGAGTTTTCCGCAATAGCCAGTTAGCTGAGAATTATCGTAAAAATCTTTCGGCAGAATACGGCGAAAAAGTATATCTGTTTGAAAGAGACGGTATGTTCGTTTTGCAAATGGGTGATTTTGCTGATAAAGCGAAGGCGGGCGTTTTAAAAACAAAATTGAAAGAAGATGGAGTGGATTGTTTTATCCCGCAAAAATAACTGATTCTAATCGCAAACCTCTATCGAGAAAACGCCTCCAGGTCGGAGGCGTTTTTATTTTTCGGTGCGTTAATCTCTATGAGCCCGACAGCTTTGGAGCTTCATTCTGCCGGCACAGATCGTTTTTGCTAATTCGATATATCCGATCGTGCAAGTTCCGACTCCCTGACCGCAGGCAGGAGATGAAATAAGTAATAGAGTATAGCATTCGTCGTAATTCTTCAGATCGCTAGCGCAAAGTTGCTCATTGCTTACCAAAAGATTGCAATTCACCAAAGGGAAGAAGCTGAGTAACGTTAGAGTTAGAAAAAAATTGACTTTTCTTTTAATAAGCATAAAACCTCGATCTTCCGGAAATTCCTTTCCGAAAGAATCCGAACGTAGAATTTCTCTCGAAGGGAGAATGTCAAAAAGTTTCCGGCTACGAAAAATTTCGTGACAAAATTAAATTAAATGCCGTCTCCATGGATATATTCGTTCAATTCATCGTCATTTTTTTTGGGAGGAACTCTCTGCGTTTTGAGATTCTCCCTGGCATACAGTTCGTTTACTTCCTTATGGAGAGTGTCGATTTTCTCTACCAAAATGGAAAAGATTCTGGCGATCGGATCCGGAAGTTCATTGTGATCCAACATCCGCTCCCCCTTTTCTCCGAAATCCACCTTAGAGCGCACGACCTTTCCGGGTACTCCAACGACGGTGCAATCGGGCGGAACATCTCTGAGCACGACAGATCCGGCTCCGATTCGCACATTCTTTTCTATTATGATATTTCCTAGAATTTTGGCGCCGGCACCGACTACCACGTTCTCTTTCAGCGTAGGATGGCGTTTTCCTGTTTCTTTTCCCGTTCCACCGAGCGTCACACCTTGTAAAATCAAGCATCCGGTTCCGATTTCGGCCGTTTCTCCGATCACCACTCCGTGTCCATGATCGATGAAGATACCGGGAGATATTCTGGCTCCCGGATGAATATCAACCCCAGTTAAAAATCGGGCAAAGGTATTGATGATCCGGGGAATCAAAGGTAGGTTAATTTTATACAAAAAATGCGCTAAGGAATGAAACCAAAGGGCGTGTAACCCAGGATAACAGAGGACTATTTCAAGATAAGACTTTGCTGCCGGATCATTTTTTCGGATTGCTTTGATATTGTCGAACAACCTAATATCCTTTTCCTTTCGCGCTTGCCGTGAAGGCTCCTATCGGAAACCCTATGTGTGGTTCCTTTATGTGTAAAGAAGGAATCGTTCTCTCAAAATAGCAGGTCTACTTTAGACTATAGTAAAGGAAGTAACTCATTGGAAAGACCCAAATACGGACTTCATATAATCCTCTTCCTACTTACATTTTTGACTCTTACATTTCAAGAAGAGACCTTTAATCTTCCTTTTTTAGGATGGGATTGGATTCGTTCCACACTTCAGGATCGATACTTATATTCTTTACCCGTTCTAGGAATTCTTCTTTGTCACGAGATGGGTCATTATTTAGCAGCCAGGTATTACGGCATCAGAGCGACTCTACCGTATTTTATTCCGATGCCTATCTCCCCCGTCGGAACAATGGGTGCAGTTATTAAAATTAAGGAACCGATTCGAGATAAAAAACAGCTCTTCGATATCGGGATTTGGGGACCGGCGATGAGTCTTATCCTCTCGGTGCCTTGCTATTTTATCGGACTTAAATATTCTCATTTGGTGCCGATCAGCGATCTTACGAATGCTCTAGGATCTAATCCGGCGGCTTTCCAAGTCCGATTCGGTGAGAGCCTTTTCGTGAGTTGGGCAAATCAATTCGTACTCGGACCTTTCGATTCCAACTTGTACGAGGTGCAAATTCATCCATTAGCGTTCGCGGGATGGGTCGGGCTGTTAGTTACTGCGATCAATTTGCTACCTTTTGGTCAGTTAGACGGCGGCCATGTGATTTATGCGATCTTTGGAGAAGGATATCGTAAGTGGATCTATTATTTATTTTCTGCATTCCTAGTTCTTACACTTTGGAATTACACGTGGATCTTATGGGGATTACTCATCTACTATTTCATTAGGGTAGAGCACCCGTTTGTTTCCGATCCGGTATTTCCTTTGGATTGGATCCGAAAGGTTTGCGGAGCGGCGATTTTGCTTTCTTTGATTTTAATTTTTACTCCTTCCCCTATGGAAATCGTTACCGCTGCAAGCCCCCAATCAAATCTGGGAGAAGATATATGGAACGGAATTCGAAATCTTTTTGGAAAATAAATTTAGCGCTTTCATTATTCCTTTTTTTGTCGGCGTTTCATCTTGCGACTCTGGTCGCGCAGGAAGAAGTCGATTTGGAAATACCTTTGACGGACAGTCCGTACGGTCTTTCTTACGACGGTACTAACTTTTGGTTCGCCGATAGTAAGCGCAGAGCGATTTTCAAAGTCGATCCGACGGGGCGACAGGAAGTTTTTAATTTGGGAATCCCCTTCATTTCCGGATTAAGTTTTGATTCGAGAGAAGGAAGAGTCTTCGTGGCGGCAAAGCGGGTAATTTTAAAAGTGGAACCGAATACCGGCGGGGTTACGGATCGGATCGCAATTCCGATCGATAAAATCGGCGGAATAGCGAGTTTTCAAAACTATCTCTATGTTCTAGATGCAGATACTGGGAAAGTTTCCGTTTATGATAAGGGAACTCAATCCATCATAGGAGGTTTTTTAACCGATAGGACTAGTCCAAAAGATATCTGCTATGCACGAAATAGTATTTGGGTTACGGATTCGTCGGACGGAAATATCTATCGTTATGATCCTGCAAATGGAAGAATCACAGGCTCGATTAGGACTCCGACAAAGGATATTCGAGGTTTAGCGATCATAGGAAGTAAAATTTTCGTAGTGGATCGTACAAGTAGAGAAATTAAGAAAATCTCATTTGTAGAAACGGATAGATTTCTGGCATCGGGAGAGTCTACCTACCTGATTAACGTAAAAATTAAATTTAATTTAAACGAAGCTAGCTTAGTAGGCGGGGCGCTCGGCTTACTTCCTCCTCCAACAACGGAACACCAAAGAATACGAAATCTAAAATCCAAAGATCCAAAATTCAAAGGAGATTTCGTGTCCGGCGCTCGCGGACTTTCTAAAAAATTAGGGATCGACGATCCGAAAGGCAATCAAACCTTAGAATACCAGTTCGAAGCGAGAACAACAAACGTTCGATTCTATGTCATGGACGATTTCATTCAGAAAAAAGAAGAAATTCCGACGGATCTATCCCCCTTTGTCAAAACGTCGATTTCAGTAAAAGATAAAAACGGAACATACTTTATCGATAAAATCTTTGATGCGCGATTATTTCGAACCGATTGGGAAAGTTTTAAAAAAGCGCTACTCGACGCAGGGCTTCCGGTTCGTTCAGTAAGAACGTTAGTTTTATCCAATCAATCTTCCCCCGTTTTCAAAGACGCATTGGACGCGTATATTCCAGGTTTTGGATGGGTTCCATTATCTTCGATTAAACCGGAAACGGTGGAATCGTCTCGTACTTACCAGAAAAGCGAAGAGGTAGTGGATTTGTATCGAAGTGAAGGTTGGGGAACTTTACCTTCTCCGGTTCTCTATAAGGCGAAAGATTCGGATTTTTGGAAACCGATCCCGGCTGAAATAGAAGTAAAAGTCTTACCTAAAGGATCGGACCTCGGGCAAAACTAGTTGATTCGGTCATCTTGTAGATTTTCCATCCAAGAGTCGTAGATCGTCCGATCATATAAAAACTTAAGGATAGCCAAAGTAGATGGTTGCTTGCTTCGGCTTTTCCAATAAGGGCGATCGGTAGAAAAAAAATTAAAGTGCTAATGATCATCGCATTGCGTAGAGTTCGTCCGTCCGATAATCCTAAAAAGAACCCATCGAAGACGAACGCAATCGATCCGATGATTAAAACAGGAGCAAGCCAAAATCTATAAGTGTCGGCAACAGCTATCACTTCGGAACTTCTTGAGATCCAGGGAAAAATCCAATCAGGGAACTGAATCACGAAGTAGGAAAAGAAACCGGCGAGTCCTAATGCGGATATTAAGGCAAGCTTCAGGAGTGAGATGAGTTCCTTCTTATCGTTTTTTCCTTTCGCTTCTCCGGCCAAAGTTTCCGTTGCAACAGCGGCCCCATCTATCCAATAAGCCGCAACTAGAATGAGTTCATGTAGAATCGCATTCCCGGCCAATACAATGGATCCGAAGGAAGAACTGAAATTACGAAAAATACTGAAGGCGGTGATTAACATTACGGTTCTCAAAAGAATATCCGTATTTAAGGAAAGCAGAGATTTAAAACCGGACGTGGAGAACACTTTTTCTTCGTTCTCGGAAAATCCGGGTAGATGTTTCCGTTCGACGAAGTAGAAAATGAGAAAAAGGAACAACATTAAATACTGGCTGATCGTGGTCGCAATTCCCGCTCCCAAAGCCTGCCAATGCATATATAGTACGAACCAAATATTTAATAAAATATTTGTTAAGTTTGCCACCACCGTTGCGGATAGTACGATCTTACTTTGAGATCTTCCTAGAAACCAGCCCATCAATGCAAAATTACATAGCGTAGCGGGAGCGCTAGCGATTCTCCCCTGAAAGTAGCTCGCCCCGGCAAGTTTCACCTCGGTTTCACCCTCTATAAAAAAGAATCCGAAATTTTGAATAGGATGATTGAATAAGAGAATTGTTATTCCTATGCCGAGTCCGAGTATTAAAGAACGCGAAAGAATTAAATCAGATTTGGATTCGTCGCCGGCTCCGAAGGCCTGGGCGGTCAAACCGGTTGTTCCCATTCTTAAAAAAGCGAAACTCCAAAATATGTAATCAAAAACGATATTTGCTAAAGCGACTCCAGCCATAAAAGTATGGGTGTTTAGTTGGCCTAATACGGCAATATCGGCTAAACCCGCTAAAGGAACGGAAAGATTCGCAAGTATATTATAGAAGGTAAGCTGAAAGAATTTTTGTTTCAAAACGGTTTATATCGGATCGGTTTTTTGCCATTTTTGAAAGACATTACATGCTACAAGGTCTCCGGTTACGTTTACAGTTGTGCGGCACATATCCAGTAACCTATCAACTCCGAGGATAATTCCAATTCCCTCAGTCGGAATTCCAACCCCGGTCAGAATGGAAGCTAAAATTACGATCCCTAACCCAGGTGTGCTAGGAGTTCCGATCGAAGCAATCACGGTGGCAATAATGATGAAACCCAGTTGCGCCAAGGTCAAATCGATTCCATAAACCTGTGCTAGGAAGACTGTCGCTGTTGCTTGGTAAAGAGCGGTCCCATCCATATTGATGGTTGCTCCGAGTGGAATTATAAACTCCGCTATTCTCTTTGAAACACCCATTTTTTCGATGCCGGTTTTTAGTGTAAACGGTAGTACTGCGGCCGAGCTCGAAGTGGAAAAAGCTAGGAGCTGGAGTTCCCCAGCGTTTTTAAAAAACCAAATAGGGTTCTTTCGAGCTAAGAGAATTAGTATGATGGAATACATGATAAGAACGGCTAGCAAACCCCCAAGAACTGATAGGAAGTACACTCCTAAACTTACTAACACATTAAATCCGATTTTGGCGGTAATCTGTGCGATTAGTCCGAAAACTGCAAACGGGGCTAACATCATTGCCCAATCTACAAATACCATACTGGTTTTAAATACTGCCTGAATTAATCCTAGTACCGGCCGAGCGGACTCTTCCCCAAGGGACAGTAACGCTACGCCAACTAGGATTCCAAGAAGGACAACTCCTAGCATATCGCCAGTGAACAGAGTTTGGAATGGATTTTTAGGTAGGATCGAAAGAAGTAAGTCCGGGACTTTTTCGATGCTAGGCGGTTCAGAACTGGTCGGGATTTTGGAGACTATACTCGTTTTTGGGATTCCGGCAGCATCAACATATTTGCCTGGTTTTACGACACTTGCGATCGTGATTCCTAACACTACAGCAATGACAGTGGTAAAGACAAAATACACGAAAACTTGGGATCCGAATTTCCTTAGATTTTCCAGACTCTCGCCTGCATTTACGCCTAAGAGGATAGAGGAGAATACGAGAGGGATCATTATCATCTGTAAGAGAATTAAGAACAGTTGTCCCGGCAGACCCAACCAATTCGCAAGAATGGAACTAGTGGATATGTCCAAAAATTTGTATTCCGGGCTTAGGCAAAGCCCGACTGCCGTTCCGGAAAATAAGCCGATTAGTACTCGTAGCCAGAGTTTAGCTTTAATCAGTAAGATTAAGCCTGAATTTAACCGTTTGATTCCGCTAAATGTGGACATGAACGACAGAATCGGACGGTTCCACTATTTTTCTATTGATTTTTCCCTTTTCAAATTGATAGTGAAAGCTTAAATCGTTTTTCCGCGATTTCTTCCGCCTCTGGGATTGGAAGGAGCCGTACCAAAGACATAGAATCGGTCGAAGTCGATCTTCAAAGTCGCAAGTTTGAGATCGACCTTAGGAGTTTATGGGATTAGATACAATCTCTTGGGACTTGGTCCTGTTTAACTATTATTCTTTTGGAAGTTTATTAGTCACATTGACTACCTTCTTTCTCGGGAGTTTCTTTCTTACTTTAAAGAATAAAACGGTCGCTACGACTCATTTAGGAATTGGTTTCCTACTTTTTACTTTTTTCGAGATGGGCTATTTCGTAGCTGCATTCTTGTATCATCCTTTTGCCTCCTATCATAGATGGATTACCGGTGGCTTTATTCTTCCGGCGCTGGCTCATTTCACTCAGTTCCTACTTAGGTTTCCCGGAAATAGCAACCAACGATTAGCTCGCTGGGTTTTGATCGTCGAGTACTCCATAATTATAATCGTAGTTACTTTCTTTATTTATCTAACTGCCATTTCCGAAAACATTTATCACTTCACTGCGCATCATTGGGATTTTAACGCGTACGATGCGAGTCGATACTTGGCAATTGTGATCGCAATAGAATCCATCGTCGGATTTTTGATCATACCGACTTGGCGAGTCATCGTAACGAAAGATAAAAGAAGAATTGCTCTTTTGATGTTTACGATCGGATTTTTAATCGCAGCCATATACCCGAATATTTCGAACGTAATAAGTCGGGACGGTGCGATGGAGCGTTCGACTTATATGACTTCGAACGTCATTTTCTTTGTCGCGGCTTTTTCCGTTTTGGCGATCGCATTCATCAATAATAGTGCGGAAAGAACTACGTTCATGGTAAAAATCGTCGGGATCACACTCTTCACGATTTGTTTGATCATGCAGGCGCTCGTATACATATCCAGCCAGGAGAAGGATGCTGAATATGACAGTCTTAAAATGGTAAATATAGAACGAGCGATAGAGAATGGCGTAAAGACAAAAGATATAGAATATATTATCCGCTGGAACGATAATAAAAACAGTCTCCTTTCGGGCGAATACGACAAGAAAATAGATTTAAATCTTATGCAGGTGGAAATCGATCTTCAAAACGTTACAATCTACGAAGAGATTCGAAATTTAGACGAAAAAAATTTCCGCTCAAAATTACAGGAAGTATTAGAAAAAACTCATACATATTTCGGCGGTTACAAGAGACAAATTTTAGAATTTATCGCTCAAAATACGCAATTGTCCGATGGCGAATTGAAGGCGGCTATCCTAGGCGAAGCGGAAAAATGGAATAAGCAAGCTTTTATAGCCACGAATCGTTTAGAAGGTGTTGTAGGCGGGAATTTTTGTAAAAAAGGGCGTGCTTTTATAGATTCTCTCGGAAGCGAATCTCATAAAAAGGAAATTTTCTCACATTGGTCTGGGAACTGTCTTTGGGACGGAAAGCAACTTTCCGATGTGCAACTCAGAGAAGAAGTCCTCCGGTATTTTCGTTATTTTAAACCGAGTGAGACGCGTCACTACCGGAGGAGTCGAGACGGTAACGGTCATTACGTTGCTTTTATGAAATTCTCGCCTGAAACTCTCGAGATGAGTGAAGTAGGCTTTTCTTACCTGGTTTATCGTCAGTTCATGCATCCAACCGCGGTGAAGCAAACGATCATCTTGCTAATCGTAATTTTTGTGGTGCTGGTTCTCTTCCCGCTTTTCTTTAAGAGTAGTTTGGTCGATCCGCTCAACGGGTTATTGGCAGGGGTGGAAAAGGTCAATAAAGGAGATTTAGATGTAGTCGTTCCGGTGAAAGTCCGGGATGAAATCGGATTTTTAGCGGATTCGTTTAATGCGATGGTGGCATCGATTAAACAGGCTCGCCGAGAATTACAGGATTATGCCGAAAATCTAGAGGAAAAAGTCAAAGAAAGAACCAAAGAAGTACAGGAAAAGATGGAAGAAGTTCAACGTCTTAAAGTACAACAAGACGGGGACTACTTCCTTACTTCTCTATTAGCAAAACCTTTATTTTACAATGCGAATAAGTCCAAGCACGTAGCTACTGAATTCATTATTCGTCAAAAGAAACAGTTTGAATTTCGTGGAAAACATTCGGATCTTGGCGGCGATATCTGCGTAACCGGAAATCTCCGTTTAGGTCGACCCGATTCTTTCAAAAGATTCACCGTTGCTATGAATGGGGATGCGATGGGAAAATCCATGCAAGGAGCGGGCGGTGCACTTGTAATGGGAGTCGTAATGAATTCGATCCTCGCGCGTTCTGCGGCAAATAATAGAATTTTAGAAACAACCCCTGAGCAATGGCTTGGGGATATTTATCATGAAATTCATTCCGTATTTAAGTCCTTTAACGGTTCGATGGTAATTTCTGCCTGTGTTTATCTCGTTGAAGATGAAACGGGAAAATGTTGGTACTTTAATGCGGAGCACCCGTTTACCGTACTATATAGAGACGGAAAGGCGAGCTTCATCGAGGAAGGACTTACTCTCAGGAAATTGGGTTTGGACTCCGAATTTGATTTTAAAGTGCACACTATCCAGCTAAAAAAAGGGGACGTTCTCATTCTCGGCTCTGACGGTCGCGACGATGTGGATTTAACTCCGGATGAAACCATTCGGACGATCAATGAAGACGAAATGCTGTTTCTACGGCATGTGGAAAAGGCCAAAGCTAACCTGGAAGAAATCGAGACCGAGATTCGTAAAACCGGCGAACTAACGGACGACTTGTCCCTCCTTAAAATCGAATTTCAAACCGAACCGAAGAAGGACGAGATCGAAGATATTTTCGATGATGCCGATCATATCGATAAGGCGCTCAATACCGATTCGGTTTACGAGGAAGCTCGTAAACTATATAAGACGGGTCGCCTAGAAGAAGCTCTGGATCTTTTGAAAACCGGATACATGCACGACAGCGCTAATCAGAAGTTGAATAAGCTTTTGGGTCTGCTCAGTTTTAAAGGCAAAGACTACGCAACTGCGGTGGAAGTATTGAACAATTACTTGGGATCCGATCCTGATCTGCACGAGTACTGGTTTTATCTATCGATCGCGAATAAGAAAATGGGAAAATACGATCTAGCTCTTTCCGCTAGTTTGAAACTATTGGAAGTCGATCCTGATAATCTTTCCAATTTGGTTAATTTGGCGGATATATACAGATTGATGGAAATGTACGATCGCGCCGAAGAATACGCTCGGAAAATTTTACAACGCGAACCCGGAAACGAGAACGCCCATAAATTAATCCGACTGATAGAGAGGGACCGCTGATTGTCGGCTCCCGCAAATGGGAAATTATTATCCGGTGGAGTAAGGCGATTCCTCTTAGCTGCAATTCTTCTGGTTTTTGGATTTTCTAGTTTTGCTCAAAGTCCTACTTCCAAAATCCGGGTCAGATCCGATAGAGAATATCCTCTTAAATTGCGGGGCGGGGATATCCTTGTAACGATTCAGAACGAAACTTCGGCCCAACAATGGGACCGTTACGCCTTTGAAAAAACAAGGGATCTGCTTGATGCTTATGAATCCTACACCGGGATCTTCTTTCATCAAGCGGCGGCACCGATATTCAAAAGTCTACCTCCGAAGGAAAGAAACCGAGTTCGTTTGGTTTTAAAAGAAAGCGTATTTTTAAACGGAACCCGAATCGGCGGTTATAATAATGTTTCCGGTGAACTTGGAAAGGACTTGGGAATTTATCTGGAATCCGGTCTGGTTCCGATCGGTTATCCGGCCCTTTTGCTTCATGAATTAGGTCATTATTATTTTATAGAACCTTTATGGCTAAGCGAAGGTATCGTTTCCTTTCTTCCCTACTTGCTTGCAAAAAAGGGATATTTGCGACTCAATCAGCAAGAGCTCATGTCGATTTACGATGAATGGGAATTAGGCGAGCCGCCTTCGAAAAACGATCATCCTCTCGGCGCGGATTTCCAATCGGCCGACCCGCGAGTGGGCGCGTGGATGTATTCGAAGTCCGTTCGCTTACAGGGAATTTTGTATAAGGAGCTAGGGTCTGAGGGCTACCGGTCCTTTTTAAGAATTCTCGCGACCACTGACGTTCCGGACACCGACGCGGTATTAAAGGTTTTGCTTAGATTAAAAGCTAAGAATTGGGAACAGATTCTAAAGGGATGGCTCTTTCCTGGAAAGTATCTATCTTACCCGATAAAATCCTTTTCCAACCTGCGAGATTGGGAGGCTCTTTAACGAACGCTGTTTTATCTTAAAACAATCGTTAGGCTTAGGAGCTTTCAGGGACGTTTTTTGTTTTTCGTTTGATAAGATAATTAGTACCGCTAGAATAAACCATTCGAACTCTGCGTTTCGCTTCGTAGAAGTCGAGTCGGCTAAAAATGGAATTATTAACAATCCTCAAAGAAGACCTTCTCCTTAACTATTATTCATTCGGAAGTCTTTTAGCCTTTCTCACCGTATTCCTCGCATCCCTATTCTTTCTGTTCTTAAAGGGACGTTCCTCAAGCACTAGACATCTCGCTTTAGGGGCGTTATTTCTCTCTTTTTTATGGTTAGGTTATTTCATTGCGGCGATCATTTATCATCCGTTGGCCGCGTATCATCGGTGGATGACTGTCGGATTCATTTTACCGGCTATTTTACATTTGGGTCAGTTTCTAGCTCGATACCCTCAGGATACGCAGCCGAAAGTATCTAAGGGATTATTAATCGGTATGTATATCGTTGCGGTAATCGCATCGATCGGCTTCTTCTATGTAACTTGGAACTCCCCCAAAAAATACCATTTTACCGCCCATCACTGGGATTTTAATGCGGAAAAAGTATCTAGAACAATCGCTTTGATCATCGGAGCTTTTGTACTTATTTCTTTTTTAGTTATTCCTATTTGGAGAATGATCGTAACGAAAGGGAGAGTCAGATTCGCAATCGCAGCTTTTATGGTTTCGATGTTGGTTGGCGGAGTTATCCCGGCTTTAACGAATATAATGAGTCGGGATGGAGTAATCGAACGGTCGACCTTTCTGACTTCTATGGTTCTTCTCATCACTCTTTCGATATTCTTAATACTAGTAATCTTCCTGAATTTCAGCGAAGAAAAAACGACATTTATGATCAAGATCGTCGGGATTACTTTTGTAACGGTGATGTTGATCGTGCAGTCACTGGTCTTCATATCCAACCAGGATAAAGAGACCGAATATGATACGAAGAGTATCGTAAATATGGAACGTATCTTAGAAGGCGGTCACCAAGTTCCCGGTATGGAATACGTCGTCAAATGGGAAGGCTCGGACAAACCCATAGACTATTCTCGATATAATCAAGCGTTCGATCTTAGACTTTCCCAATTAGAAACGGACTTTAAGAATACCGAGCTTTTTGAAAGAATAAAGGTTTTACCGGAAGAGGGCTTTCGAAAGCAGCTTGAAAAAAACTTGGTCGGGACTCACGAATATTTTCAAGGATACAAAAATTCCATCACGGATTTTTTAAAAAAAAGTCCAGGTTTGGACGGAAAGGAGTTAAAAGTTGGGCTCTTTAAATATCTGATTGGACTCAACAGAAATGTTTTCGTAGCTTCCAACAAACTGGATTATATCTTTCCGATCGATTTTTGTTCGGAGGGGAAAAGTTACTTTAAAGGGTCTGCTTCCGACGTATCTCATTTTCGAGATTATATTCTTTCTAAATGGAAAGATTGCTCATTGGGAGGCAGAGACTTATTACCCGGGGAATTAAAGTCCGAAGTACTTTTATATCTTAGGCCGTTTCAGCCGGCTTTAAGCAGACATTATCGTAAAAGTTTAGACGAGCATCAGCACTTTGTAGCCTATATTCACTATGACGCGGAAAAGGATTTAACGAGCGAACTCGGTTATTCCTACCGAGGTTATCGGGAATTTATGCATCCAACATCCATGAAGCAAACGATTATACTAGGAATCGTTTTAGTAGTTATCCTATTCGTGTTTCCGTTATTCTTCAGACAGAGCTTGGTCGCGCCTTTGAATCGCTTATTAAGCGGAGTTGAAAAGGTAAATCTCGGAAGTCTTGACGTTCAAGTTCCGGTGGAAGTCAAGGACGAGATAGGTTTTTTATCGGATTCATTCAATAGCATGGTTAGTTCGATTCGACAGGCTCGAGGCGAACTCCAGGATTATGCCGAGCATCTTGCTGATAAAGTTCGTGAAAGAACGAGAGAACTTTCGGAAAAGATGGAAGAATTACAAAGGCTAAAAGTCCAGCAGGATGGAGATTACTTCCTGACTTCCCTTCTTGCTAAACCTTTATTTTACAACGCCAATAAATCGACGAAAGTTAAGACCGAATTTACTTTGCATCAGAAAAAACAATTCGAGTTTAAGGGCAAGCGGGCCGATCTCGGCGGTGATATTTGCGTCACAGGTAATTTACGACTCGGTAAAGAGAATAATTTCAAACGATATACGTTTGCGATGAACGGCGACGCAATGGGAAAATCCATGCAGGGAGCCGGTGGGTCATTGGTTATGGGGGTCGTTATTAACTCCATACTGGCACGTTCGGCGGCAAATGACAGAATACTAGACACTAGTCCGGAAGGATGGTTAACCGACACTTATCACGAGATGCAATCCGTATTCAAATCCTTTAATGGTTCGATGGTAATATCGGGGACCTTCCTTTTGATTGAAGAGGATACAGGTAGGGTCTGGTACTTTAATGCCGAACACCCTTTTACCGTTCTTTATCGCGACGGTAGAGCGGGCTTTGTGGAAAGCGGCCTTACTTTGCGAAAAATAGGTTTAGATTCGGAATATGAATTTAAAGTTTTAACCACAAATCTGGTCCCCGGAGACGTGCTTATCATCGGGTCCGACGGGAAAGACGATTTGGACTTAACCCCTGAAAAGGAAGTCAGGACAATCAACGAAGATGAAATGTTGTTTCTTCAGTTTGTCGAAAAAGGAGAAGGAGATCTTGTTAGAATCGAAGAAGAGATTCGCGGTTTTGGAGAGCTGACGGACGATCTTTCCTTGTTAAAGATCGAGTATTTACCCTCTGGGAAAGAATCCGAAGAAAAAGAAGATGATTCTTATGTGGGTACGGGAGATTGGAAGTCGGCATATAAGAATGCCAAAAAGGATTATCAAGAAGGTAGAGTGGAAGAGGCAGTCAGATCTCTTGACGCACTCTATAAAGCGGATCCGGCCAATATGAAAGTGAGCAAATTGCTCGGATTACTGAGTTTCAAGGGAAAGAATTACGCCAAGGCCGTGGAAGTCCTTAGCAAGTATCTCGGCTCAGATCCTGATTTGATAGAATACTGGTATTACTTATCTCTTGCTAATCGTAGAATCGGACATTTGGATGAAGCGATTGTGGCTGCAAAAAAGATGGAAGAACTGCAGCCGGATAACGGAAGTAATTTGGTAAATTTGTCGGATCTTTATCGCCAGACGGAACAGTTTGAGTTGGCTATCGATTATGCTCGAAAGGCACTCGATCGAGATCCCGAAAATGAAAACGCTATTAAACTGATTCGATTAATTGAACGGGATCGTTCGGAAAGTTAATACTTTCCGTTTTCAAAATCTTTATACAACATCGAAGTCTGAATCCCTTTGTTTCCTTGGTATTTTCCTGATTTGTATTCTGTTATCTCGCCCTCCACAGTATGATAAAAAATTTGGCAGATTTCCACATTAGGATAAATAATTAAGGGTTGGATTACGGAGATCTCTAGAGTCCAAAATCCTTTAAAGCCGACGTCTCCGAATCCGGCCGTTACATGCACATACATTCCTAATCTACCGATGGAAGAGCGACCTTCTAACATAGGGACCAGATTGTGCGTTTCCGTGTATTCCACCGTTCTACCGAGATAAAGAACTCCAGGTTTTAACTCCAAACCTGATTCCAAGATAACTAATTTTTCCGCATCGTTAGGCTTCTTCATGTCCAAAGGAAGATGAGTATATTGCAATAGTTCGTTGTATAATCTTAGATTGTACGAATTTGGATTTAGCCGATCTTCCGAATATGGATCGATTACGATATCCGATCCGATACGTTTTTTTATTTCCTTGCCTGTTAAGATCATCTCGAGCTCGCTTTGACCGATTTATGGCCAATATTAGGAATCAGTTAGTTACCAGCCTCAATTTTTTATGCGAATTATTTACCTTTAAATTGCGGTTTTCGTTTTTCTTTAAAGGCTGATAGCGCTTCCTTTCGATCTTCAGTTGCTAAGGTTTTATTATAATGCATTCTTTCGATTTTTAGGGCTTCTTCTATCGTTAATCCCTCTCCGTCTCGGATAGCTGCCTTTGCAAGACGTATAGCAATCGGCCCTTTCTCGGAAATCGTTTCCGCTAAAATATTTGCTTCCGCGTAAGCCGAAGTCTTAGCGATCAAGTTCGCGAGTCCATATTCGAGAGCAGTTTTGGAATCCAGGATCTTAGCGGTTAAGATCATTTCCATCGCCTTGGAAACGCCGATGCGGCGAGGAAGTCTTTGCGTTCCCCCGGCTCCGGGGATAATTCCTAATCCAGTCTCGGTGAGACCTACTTTGACTCCTTCTCGCAAAAGAATAAAATCACAGGAAAGAGCCAATTCTAAACCCCCTCCGAAAGCATCCCCGTCGAGCGCGGCAATCGTCGGAAAGGGAAGTTTTTCGAGAAATCTGAAGCTGGTTCCGACGGAATCCAAAAACGAATGAACTTCTTCCTCTCTCATACTCTCTCTTTCTTTCAGGTCGGCGCCAGCGCAGAAAACCGGGCCTTCTCCCCGGATAATGAGAGCTCGAATTTTTTGCTCCATGGCCGCTTTTTCAATAAGGGACATAAAAGAATCAAGAAGTTCCCGGGATATTGCATTTCTTTTATCCGGTCGATTTAAGGATATGGTTGCTATATTTTCACTGATAGAATAAAGAACGATTTGGCTCATTGGTTCGATCTCCGGAAAAATCTTATTCCTAGCGGGACTCTTTCGTCCGATAATAGGGTAGGTTGCGGGATTTTTCCAATCCGGCAAGCAAAAGCCTACCGTGCTGACGGTTCTAGGATAGGGAAAATGCAGACTCTCGGTAAAAACATCCTAATCATATTTATTCTCACTACGGGGATATTATACTGCCAGCAAACAAAGCATACCGATTTGGCCTCTCAGCTTGGAATCGGGAATCCGGTTATTACAAGCATTAATCCACCCTCAGGTTCGCCTCCGATATCTCCGTATTTGCCGACATTAATTACCATTACAGGACGAGATTTCGGAACCGATATCACGCAATCCAGCGTCACTATAAATGGAGTAGCAACTCCTCTCCTCACCGCAACTTCCACTCAAATTACTGCGAACGTTCCTGCGGGTGCATCTACCGGATTACTTTACGTAATGAAAAGCAGCGGTATCGTTATTTGCGATCCTTTGAATCTGAATGGGGCTACAAACTGTTACGGCACTAAGTTTTATATCGACTGTTACAAAGCGTACCAGAACCAATATGGGGCCGAATTAGGGATTACTTATCCAACGTCCAAGAAATTCCAAATCAACGGGCAGGTAGAAACTCATGCAGTTCGTATCGATCTTAATTTAACCGGGCCGACAAACGTTAAGATCGGCTGCGACACTTATACGGCGGTAACCTATTTTTCTCCGACTTGTTCACAAACGAATCTAGGAACGCTCTCAAATCCGTCTAGCTGGGTATATCAACCGATCATTAATTTTCCGACCTATTATACCGTTCAGATGTTCATAACGGCCGGAACCGGAACCTGCGATATTTCCTTCCAATAATGAAGTAATTCCGATAGAAAAAAGATTGGTTTTTTTAAAAACAAAGGTAGTATTAAGTGGGTGAGGGGAAAATGAATATAGTCTCTTCTATAAAACTTGGATTGCCCGAAAAGAATATCGCGGATTCACGTAAGATTCCAAAGACGGAAGGGCTCGCTTTGAGCGAACCGTACGAGAATAAACAGGCCAATACGGTAGATCGGAAAGCGACTAGTTTGGATTACACCGGCGATATGTATAAAATTAAGGGCGCTTTCATCGACAAAGTCTCTTAACCCCAATTTCAGTTACTGGCATAAAAAAAGCCCTCTACAAGAGGGCTTTTTTGTAACAGATCCGTTAAACGGAGAAAGCTAAGCTTTCAGCTTTCTTTGTAGTTAATTTCTAAAATATTACCGGAAGGATCTAGGAAATGGAGGAATTCTCCACCGTCTCTTGCTTCCGGACCCCTTACGATCTGAACGGATTTAGATTCGAGTTCTACGATTGCTTCCGTAAAATCATCTACATCCAAAACAAAACTCAATACGGGAGATTTGGCTTCGCTCAAAGCACCCTTAGTACCGTTGGTATGAAGCAATTTGATATTCACGGAATCCAAACCAATGATAGCAAATTCTCCGGTCCGTTCTTCGATGGTTTCAAAATCGAACAACTCGGAATAGAACTTCACGGAGCTATCGAGGTCTCCAGTGGGTATTACGATATAGTCGATTCCTTCTACGATGATCATGGATGCGGATCCCTATTTTCTTTTTTAGTCATTATGAGGGGAAAACCGGGCTTGTCTATCGGAAAACCGCAAGTTTACTCCGGTTTTTCAAAGCCTCCTTCCGAGCGTAGATGGGCGCGGGGGAACCGGGAAAAATATCCTTGCATTTATCGGTTTTTTAATGAATAAATAGCGATTCTAATTCGGAACCATCCCAGATTCATAATTTCATACATAAGAGAAAGATTTTATTCCTGGATAAGATCGTGAGTTGTCACAAACAACGTTTCATCTTCTGCGCATGAGTCATATTAGCTGGTGAATCCGAGAAAATTACTTAAAACTTAAAGGTCTTTCGTCGTCCGGCTAAACCGGCTACGAATCTAAGATCCGAAACTTTTTTGTTATACTCTTGAAATTCCGAAAAAATCCCTGAGTTCCCGGTTTTTATCGCTTACCTTCCACAGAAATCCATCCAGCACATAATGTGTAAACTGGGGGAGAAAGAACAAAGGAACCAAGATAACTTCCAAGCCCTTTCCTAATCCGGTTTTTATCAATGAAGCGTTCCCAAAAATTTCAGAGTGGTCTTTCCAAACGAAAGTATCCCATAGCCATTCCTCGGAATAGGCGAATAATAGAAGAGTAGCAGCGAATACGATAATTCCGGTCGTAGTATTTGCGAACGCCTTATAAAAAAAGGATGAGAAATTCTTTCTCCTATATTTTCCGTAAAGGAAAATTAGCGCCATGTATGGAATTCCATGATTAACTACGTTCGTAATCGTAAAACTTAAATCATCATTTAAGGCGATGATACCTACGTACCAAACTAAGGCGGTGTTAAGCAAAAGCAGATTCTTGGGCCAGGAAACACTTCGAGTTTTTACGAACGTATAAATCAAAGATAATAAATAAACTACGATCCAAGACCAATACAAGCAAAGAATAATATTCGCCAATAATGAATTTGGGAGGGAATAAAAATCCCCGTCCATAAACCACTCGAAATTGCGCCCGTTAGGAACGACATGCCAGTAAAGGATTGGAATCACCGTGATAACGTATAGAGTGAATTTGTCCCAGCTAAACGGGAATACCTTGAAGTGAAACGGTTCCTTGCGAGAATAGAGAGCTAAAAATCCGTATTGCTGCCTGATGAAATGGAATACCGCTAGATAAGCCATGGCTCTCCAAAAAACCAGTTTTCCGAATGAATAGATAGTTAAAGCTAATAAAAAGCAAAATAGGGGCGTCACGGCTAGCAGAAATCTTCGTTCTTGCCACTGTCGACGGTCGAAATAGGCTCGAAATAGCGTAGAATAAACGTGAGAAACATCAAGGCCTGGAATTAAAATCAACCATAACCAAGGCGGGAGGGCCTGACCGTTGGTCCGGGAAGCACCGGAGCCTAATATGACTAGAGGTAACTCAACGGAATGGACAAGAAGTGCAATAAGCACAGCTAAAATTCCTGGACCGATAATCCAAAGAAGATCGAATCTTGCAGAGAAGATCCATGAATTAGCGATCTTCGAGTCGGCGGTCAACTTTCCTTTCCTATCTGGAGCTTAATTTTCTTGAATGCTTCGTGCCCGCGAAACAATGCCTCCTCAAAGATAGAGAGACCGCTTAGATCGGAGTGAGCAAAATGCAACCCATCATGAGAAGTCGCCAATTTTTCGCGAATGCCGCTCCATAGAAATTTCGGAATCGGGCGAATCATTGCATGCGCGTATGTCATAATATCCAATTTCGAAACGAGGGACTCTATATTAGGATGGGGTTTTTTCAAATCCAGTAGGATTTGATCTTTCCAATCTTTCCAGGTTTTTTCGAACATGAGTCGGCGAGACGCAACGGTGTCCTTCCCTCCGAACTCTTGGTAATATGTAAGCACGGACTGGGGTCTTTGTGCTCTAAGATCTTGATGAGTAGATACTACATATCCGAGTCCGGCGCTTTTATAAATGACATTCTCCCATGCCGGTGGGTGACCTTTTCCTTCCGGAACTTCTTCAACGAAGAGGTTCGCTACTAACCAAGGAGAATACTGTAATTCGTTTAGGAAGGGATCTCGCTCCCCTAAGATATATTTTCGCGTAAACGAAGGCAGCGCATACACAACCTGATCGGATATATAATTCGTAACCGTTTGGGAGAGATTATCATAAACTGCGGTTTCCCATTTTTTCGAAGACTTTCTGATTCTTTGGACTAATTGAGAAGTTCGAATATGATCCTTCGATTTAGACCTCAGTTTCTCCATAAGAAATCCGTTTCCCTCCGGCCATGTTAAGACGCTTGGAAATTCTCCTTCGTCGTGTGGACGGGAACAAAAATAATGAAGGCCGGCCCAAGCCGAGATGCTTTCCGAATTTCCGCCGTAGTCGTCTCTTACGCAGTAATCGGCATACCATAGAATTTCCGGGGAATGAATCCCTTCCGATTTTAGATAGGTAGCAAAGGGAATAGTATCCAGTTTTAAAAATACCGGATCTCTCGAAGATAAGTCTATCGGAATCGTGAAAGGTTTTTTTCCATCGCGTCCGGTTTGATTTTTCCAGAAAGCAAGTAGACGTTTAAACTTATATTCTTGCTCGTCCGGTTCGCCCGAACGACGGGGAAAGAGTCCTGCCTGCCACCTCCCTTGATAGAAAAGACGTTCATCCGGATCGAAACAGAGGGAAGTCTCGGAATAAATCGGGTCTCCATCGGAATCTTTTCCGACGACGAGTCCGATATCTTCCAAAAATTTTCGAACAAGTACCGCTTCCTTACCGGGTTGGGGAAGGTAATGGGCGCCCCAAGGGAATTTGAATCCGGAGCGCTCTTCATAGCGAGAATTTCCTCCGGCTTCCTTTTCCAAATCCAAAATGAGAAAATCATCGAACCCCGATTTTTTGAGATAATATCCTACCGAAAGACCCGATATGCCTCCTCCAGCAATCAATACTTTGGTCTTAATCGAGTCCGTCTTTGAACTCGTAACCTGAGAAGAACTACGAAGTTTATGACCTAGATTTTTGTCCGGTCCTAGGATAGAGCCGTCGATGGGTTGTTTGCGAATCTTAAGAATTCCAGCGAGTCCGAGAAGGCTAGCGCAGGCAACGAGTGTAGAAAGGAATACTTTTCTAGAAAAAACGTCGTGATTCATATGGAGCAATCGTATCTTATTTCAGCGGATCGCAAGTGCAAGGAAAAGAAAGAATGTTTTCGTATTGTCCTTGGCATTTGTTACTGAGCGAAAAAATTTCCCTTATGGCACTTCTCCTAGATTTGGATAATACTCTCTTTGATTCGGTTGCGATTTATGAAACGACCATTAAACGATTGGAGAAGAATGCGAAGGAATTCGGATTCACAAATTCCAATCAATTTCGGCAGTTCTATAATATGGCACGAAACGAAACGAAACGAGATCTGCCTAAGAACCCGACCAACCAATTAAGAATACTTTATTTTAAGAAAATGTCGGAATCACTCTTTGGGAGAACGGAACCTAAATGGGTGCTTCGATTGGAAGCTTTATACTTTCGATATTTTCTAAATGGAATCAAAGAATGGAAACTTAAGAATAAGAAAGACTTTAATAAAATCCTACGTCTTCTTACTCAAATAGCGGAGAGTCGGGATATAATCCTGCTAACGAACGAGAATCTCAGGACTCAGATCTTGAAATTGACCGTTCTATTTCCAAAATCCTTTCCTTATAAACTGATGACTTCTCAAGAAGCGGGTGCAGAAAAGCCCGCACGTATTATTTTTGAAAAAGCCATGGAATTCGATTCGAGAAAGAATCATCCCGCATATATGATCGGTGATTCGTTTGAAGGCGATATCGAAGGGGCGCTTCATTTCGGAATAAATGCCATCTATATATGCTCCATCCTCCAGAATAAAAAAGGCGGAAATATCGTAATGGAAAAGAAGATTCATAAGCTTGGAGAGTATTGGGAATCTCCAAGCTTGGAAGCGGGATTGAATTTTATATTAAGTCTTGATTCAGGCCGCGTGGTTACTCGGTAAGCCGCTTATTTTTTCCGGAGCAGCGTAAATAAAGTGAGGTTGATATTTACCTTTCGAAACGATAAATGCCAAATCAGGAGCGTAATAAAATAAAAGGCTTTCTTTAACGGTGCCCCGATCACGGACTTCATCCCGGAGATTGACGCAATCGGTTTTAGCATCGTAAACTCTACGGAGGAGAACCCGCACTGATTGGCGAGAAATTTCAAGGTTCTTTCCGAGTAATTATTTATATGATCTTTTGCCTCAAGATAGTGGTTGTTTGGTTTCATTCCGAAAAACATAACTTTCAGTCTGGCTTTGATCAGTTGAACGGGGAAATTGGGCGTTTGCAAAAATAGGAATCCGTTCGGTTTCAGTAATGAGAATAAGTATTCGATCAAACTGTGAGGTCGAGGGATGTGTTCTATCACGTCCCAAAGGGTAATGATATCGAAACTCGCTTTAGGTAGGTTACTAAGCTGAACGATTCCAGAATGGACGTCTTTTAAATGGTTTCTATTTTTGGCATAATCAATCGCTTTCTCAGAGACGTCGTAGCCGACAGCTTCCCATCCCGGTCTATTGTCATTGATTGTTTTAATAAAAAAACCTAAACCGCAGCCGACATCTAAAATTCGGCCCTGAGCAGAGAGTAGAAACTTATCTATAAAATTTTTGTAAATTTCACGATGGGCTACATCCCACCAAGTTAGGTCATAGCCTATTTCTTCACCCCAATACCATTGATAATGTTCGTCTTGCTTGAACGTGGAAAATACGTGTCCGCAATTGGAGCAGCGGACGATAGGAATCCCTTTTTCGATAAAGAGTATAACGTTTTTTTCATTTCCACACAAATAACATGTGCGATTCATCGGTAGTATCATGTTAGTTTGCCTAACTATTCGGATTTCAACTCTTATGTTCCAGCAAAAAACACGGGGCCCTTCGAGCTTTTTCGATTTTCTTGCCAGGGAACAAAATCAAGCATGGATAAATAGAATATATTTGTAAATAGGAGTTTCCTTTGGCAAAAGTTCAGTTCACAAAAATGGAAGGGATCGGCAACGATTACATTTACATCGATGCCACTTCTAATGAACTTAAATTGAATCCGCAGCAAATTCAAAAACTCTCGGATCGAAACTTTGGAATCGGAGGAGATGGCGTTATTTTCATTCGAAGCTCGACTAATGGCGACTTCCAAATGGATATGTATAACGCGGATGGTTCCTCATCCGAGATGTGTGGAAACGGAATTCGTTGTGTCGCAAAATACGTATTCGATCACGGACTAACTACGAAGAAAAATCCTATTATTGAAACCGGAGCCGGACTCTTGAAAGTCGATTTGACCGTAGGTCAAAATAACAAAGTAGAGTTAGTTTCCGTCGACATGGGTAAACCGATTCTTGTCCCGGCTCAAATTCCGGTAAAATGGAAGAACGAAAACCCGATCGTTGATCAACTTCTCGATATTGCCGGTCAGAATTTAAAATTCACGGCAGTTAGTATGGGCAATCCTCATTGTGTAATTTTCGTCGATGATCCGGATACATTCCCTGTGAGAGAAATCGGGCCGTTGATAGAAAACAAAATCGAACTTTTCCCGAGAAAAGTGAACGTAGAATTCGTCAGTCTCAGAGGAAAAGATCATTTGTATCAGAGGACTTGGGAACGAGGTGCAGGGGAAACTCTAGCTTGCGGGACAGGTGCCTGCGCCGTTATGACTGCAGCTCACTTAAGCGGTAGAGCAGGGAAAGATGTTCGAATCGACCTAAGAGGAGGAAGCTTGAGAATTCAATGGCTCGAAAACGATCATGTGCTTATGACGGGACCGGCAAAAGAAGTATTTACCGGAACGGTTGAGATTTAGGCTTCCGCGTACTGACCTTCCATTAGCGTCAACATTCTCTTACGGACTTCGTCGGATAATCGCTTCAGATTCTCGTCCAAAGACCCGGCGAGGTACGGAGTATGATCGATTTTTTCTCCATAAACTACTTTAACTTTCTTATATATTGCCCGCTTCTTGATTTCGCAAACGTCTTTCGGCATTCCCATAAAGCTACGTACGATCGGAGGAATGGGTATATCGGAATAGCTTTCCTCTATCGGTATGATCACACAAGGGAGGATATCGACTTTATTACGGATCGAGAATGCTGCAAAACCTTCATGAAAATCAATCATAGGTTTCTTAAAATCGTTCCGAACCATATAGTCATGACCTTCCGGAAAAATTCCTAAGACGTCTCCACGCTTAAACACCTGTTGAATCATTTTAATCGAAGCTAGAGAAATTTTTCCATCCACCGACATCGGAATTCCTCCCGCTATCTTAGCAAGATCCCTAAAGATCGGTATTCTGAACGTGTATTCGGCGGCGACCCAAGATATAAACCGCGGGAATGTGTAAGAAAGAATGAACGGATCCATATCCGAGCGATGATTACAGACTAAGATTAACTTTCCGTTAGAAACAATGTTTTCCGTACCATATGCGGTGATATTTACCGCCAATCCGATGAACGGTGCGACGAAATTTCTAATTGTAAGATAAGCTTTTGCCTCTTTTTCCACAGTTCGGATTCCTTATTTTAAGAGAACTAATCTCCCAAAAATACGTTCCACCATTTCTTATCCGAATCATTCGGATTTTGAATGCCGGATTGAGAGTCGTTCGGGTTTTTTTCCCCGAACTGTGGTCTTCCAGACTCCCGATGCTTTCTCCGAGGTTGTATTGAGGCGAGATTTCTCTTCATCTCCTCATACTCCTTCTGAGCTCCAGCATTGGAGCGAATATAATTTCGAATCTCAACCCATTCAGGGTCGTGTTCGTTGCCGTAAACGGCGTAGTTCATCAGATCAATTTGATCGAACTCAGGCATAACTTTCCTTTCCATCAACGGGAATAGAAGCGGCATCGGTTTTCAGCATCGCTTCCACCCGAACCTTTCGCATGTTTGCCCAGGAAAATACTATGGCAACAGTTTTAGTAAATTTCAAACCGGTTTTTCCGATTCGATACAAGAAAAATCTCGCAGCTTGCACTGAATTCGGGACCTTGATTTTCCGAATCTATAAAACATGGAGAGAGAAAATCTCCCCCGTTTTAACGGACATAATACGTTGGAACCGGAAGATAAAAAAAATATTAGTACGGCGAAGAGCGAAGCTAGGATTATTCCTTTCCCGACCCTTCCCGGTCGGAATTTAAGAAAGATCCGTGAATTGTACGAAATTCTCTTCGATTCGAACGAAAGGCGTTAGTTTGAAAAAGGCTAATTCTTTTCCTGCAAGGTTATGCCCGGACTTTTGTTCGGATGTTTTAACCTTTGCAGGAATAACGGACATGATTCCGGTATTTTGGGAAGGATCGGTTAAGAGCGGCCATATGGTAGTGATCGATTTTCGAGTTTAAAATAGATTTCTAAGAAATTCCAAATATTCTGTTTTCTTAGGATCGGATTCGGACGGCGACCAAATCGCAAATTCCTTATCCGTTTGAGGATCATAAGGACCTGATTTTCCTTCAAAGCAGATACATTCTTGGGAAAGGCATACGATCGAATGGTAAACTCCCGGCTGAACGTCTATACCAAAAACAGGTCCTTCGGAGCTCAATACGTGCTTTTCTTGAATGGAGCCATCCTCATTAAAGAGAATGAAACCCAATCTACCTCGTAAGATTATGAATGTTTCCGGCTTCGGAGGATTTTTGTGTCGATGGACTTGGATGTAGGTTTCTCGGGTGAGAACGTTCAGGAATCGCTGGTATGATTCGGAAAGTTCATGAAAGTTTCGATTCACTCTGCGTCGAGGTGAATTGGAAGCGTCATGCAGGAGTTTCTGGAATAGCTCCTCGTCGATGAGCTGTCTATTGAGCGGGCGCAAGTTGCAGTTTATCTTCGCAATAGGCGATAAGATATTCTTTACATGCAGTGCAAGTTTCCGCGGCTCCACAGGCTTTAACTACGTCGCGATAATCCTTTCCTTCGGAGATAGCAGTTTGCACGATTGCCTCAAACTTTACTTGGGCGCAATGACACTTTTCCATCTATTAAATCTCGATCCTAACTAATACTATCGTTTTTGAGACTCAGTATAGATGTCAAGTTTTACCGAAAGAAAAAAGAGAATTTAGGTCAATTTTCTATGAATTATGTCACTTATTTAGATTTGGGCCGCTTTAAGAGCAGTTTCAGGAATTTACTTAGGTTCGCTTTTTAAAAAGTGCTAGTGAAGAGAAAATGAAAGGAATGATTTTCTTCGGATTAAGAAAGGAAAAAGTGGCGCGCCCTGAAGGATTCGAACCTCCGACCCTTTGATCCGTAGTCAAATACTCTATCCATCTGAGCTAAGGGCGCGGATGCAGCTAGAAAAGCTTTTGCTCCAAGAGAGCCAAATGCTCTGCCGGGAGTTTCGGGACCAGTTTTTTTCCCTTGGAGTAATTGTATAGCAAGAAAACGGAAAGACCGATGTAGACGCATATACCGGCCAAGTGAGAAATATTTCCCAACCAAGACCCTACCCAAGGAATCCAAGAAAGAACCCAGGACAAAAATACGAATCCGATAAAGTACAGAGTATTTAAAAACGAAAGTTTTGCATGACGCAAAACTTCCGGTTGCTTCGAATAAAATGTGAAGCCGATTAACCAATTTCCGAACAAAGGCAGAGTTACTAAGTAAACTCTGAAGGTTTCGGAGTTGAGAAACTCCTTGGCCTGATTCAGGTAAGGTTTGGAAAGTACAAGGAGCTTAGCCTTGAGTTCCGCGAATTTTTCCGAGTATCTTTCGAACTTCATTCTCTATTTCCGGGAAGAAAGGTAGTACGTAATTTTTACCTTGGTAGGCTTGTATTGCGCCGATTAAACTGTAAATCGTAAGTAACGACCAAGCGGTGTAACTTAAGAAGTCGGTGACGACTGGATTCGCTTTAATTAATTTTAAGATGGAACTCAAAATCGGGAATTCCCGTAAAAACCAGACTACTAAATACAAAAATACGAATCCGGAATTTAGTTTCATCGCTTGTACGGCGTGAAACCGGCAAATTTCCTGCTGCTTTCTAAAAAACCAAGGCAAAGCCCATCCGAAGAAAGGTATGTAAGAAATTGCCGCGAATGAATTGGGATAATCATCCCCTTGTAAGAGGCGTTTTAAATCTTCCAGGAATTCCCGGGTGTTGAATCTCTGGGAGGACATCTATGCATTTACCTAGAAGACTAAAGGGAAAGGATGGAACATTCGGAGACGCAGGGATTCGAACCCTGGGTACAGGTTACCCCATACGACAGTTTAGCAAACTGCTCCTTTCGACCGCTCAGGCACATCTCCATTCGTTCCTATCCGGAGAAGGTAGGATTCGAACCCACGGTGAGTTTCCCCACGACGGTTTTCAAGACCGCTGCCTTAAACCACTCGGCCACTTCTCCGGTTAAGGAATACTTTACTGACAAGAAGGGGGACCCTGTCAAGGTGATTTACTTATGAGTGCGGAAAAGAACCGTTCGAAGGGTCTAAAAAAATCCGCTAGAAATTCGGAAACTCGGAGAAAGGAAATTTTTCTTAGTCGCGAAGTCTCGGATATCGCCGTTGAAAAATGGGCGAATCTAGGAACGGCAATCGCCCATTTAGACGGGAAAACCGTTTTTGTTAAAGCCGGAATTCCGGGTGAATTCGTTAAAATTAAAATCGAAAAAGAAACATCTTCTCTGATATGGGGAACAGTTATATCAGTAAGTCGTGCAGCACAATCCCGTATTTCAAGTGATTGCGCATCGTTTCCGGAATGCGGTGGATGCTCTTATCGTCATATCTCCTATGATGATGAACTTAAAATCAAAGAAGAATTATTATTAGAAACTTTAGATGGAATCGGGAAGCTAGATCGCTCGCGCATTCCGGAATTGAAAGTATTAAGCGGACCAAGCGAAGCCTACCGTAATACCGCACAAATTAAACTTCAGAAATCGGGTCAGTCGTTGATTGCGGGCTTTTTTAAGGAAAATTCAAACACACTTGTGAAATTTCCTACTGACGGTTGCAAACATCTTCCCAACGAAATGAACGAATATATTAAAAATTCTTTGGAAAAGAAAATAGTTAAAAACCGAATCAAGGAGTTCGAGCTTCGATTTTCCTCCGGAGAAGTGATCGAATACAAGGAGGAGGCAGTCGATATCGGTCCATATCTCGAGGAGCGAATACGATGGAAAATACCTCCCGGCGGATTTACTCAAGTGAATCGATTTCTAATCGAACCTTGGCTACAGATGATCCGATCCTGGATTCCGGAAAAGTCAGGGGCAATCCTAGAGCTTTATTGTGGTGCAGGTCTTATAAGTTTATCAATATCTTCTAAAATCGAAAAACTCTTCGGTTTTGAACTGTCGAATTCATCGGTCTTGAGCGCTCGCGAGAATGCAAAACGATCCGGTAAATTGAATCTCGAATTTCAGACATTGAATTTAGAGCGGAATTTTCCGTCCTCCGAAGTCGCGTCACAAGCCGCTATTTGGATTTTGAATCCTCCGAGATCGGGAGCTTCCAAAAAAGTTTTGCATTCTATAGAAGAATATAAGCCGCCAACTCTTATTTATTCCAGCTGCAATCATACGACCTTGGCCAGGGACTTGAGGGAATTGACTTTAATCGGTTATCGAATTAGAAATATTGCGTTGGTGGACTTCTTTCCAAGAACTCAGCATTTTGAAATTTTAGTTCAAACAATACTATAGAAATATTAAAAATCATGCATAATCTAATTTGGAATAATGATTACGAATTAAAATTTCGTTCATTATCACTTTTTCCCGGAACCGTATAAAAGAGGGAATGCTTGACATTTGGTCTCGATGGGAAGTAGAATATGTCTTTAATGGAATATCGACAAATACCAATTCGGTTGCGAGAACTCATTGGAAACAAAGAAAGTCAGGAGCTTGTGAATGCGATAAATTCTGCATTTGCACGACACGAATGAAATATGCGAGTAAGGTTGACCGATATGTTTGAACGAAAACTTCTGCAAGAATCCAGGTCGGTCCGAAGAAAAATGAAAACTTTATCTTCCGAATTATCCGGAATCCGATCGGAACTTCGGACAGAAGCAACGAGCTGAGACTAGAGATTGCAGCTCTAAAGTCCGAAATATACCGTCTTATAACCGATCAAACGAAATGGATTTTAGTAGGCCTCTCGGCGGCAGTGGCTCTTTTACCGATTTTGGAACGGATTTCTTTTCGAATTTTTTAACAAAAACTGCTTTTAAAAGCTTACTTGAGACGGGGGAATTGAATTAGATCGAGGTTTCCCTCCGGTAATTCGTATGCCAATCATAGATGACACAGAATTTCTTTCCAGAAAATCTACAGACTCGAATCATAAGTTGGGGGACGTACTCCAAGGCATTTGGATAGAAAATGAAATTTGCTTTTCTATTGCCGGCGGCGGTTGTAAGGCTTTTTACGGGCTTGGAATCGGGCACGAACTAAAATCTTGGGGACTTAAGCTCACTCAAGTCTCCGGTGTTTCTGCCGGAGCCGCAATGGTATTATGTTTATTATGCGAATCGGAGGAAGAGTCGGTTGCATTTTTTGAACGAATCGTTCGAAAGAATCCTCGTAATTTTTACTTTACGAAGTTGTTTAGCGATGAACGTGCATTTCCGCATGAGGAGATGTACCGACGGACGATTCGATTCGGTATGGATTTCCCGAAGATAATAAAATCGGGAGCTAAGGTCTATATTCATACGATTCGGGCATTTCCGAAACGTGATTCATTAAAAAATACGTTTAGATTAGCTCGGTTGATTGCGGAAACCGGAAAAGCTTTTTTGGAAGATGAAAGGGATCGAGGTCGCGGATTGCATACGGAGCGCACGTTTCGAGTTCTCAGAAACTGGAATATGAAGGAAGTATTGTACACTGAAGCCGACTTTCATGATCCGAATACGATCGAGCAGATTATTTTGAATTCCTCTTCCATACCCCCGGTAGTTTCATTTCAGAAACACAGAAAAGAATACTATTTGGACGGCGGACTAACAAATAATCTACTTTTAGAAACGTTTCCGCCTAATTCGAAAGTGATCGGAGTTCATTACGAACCGACTACGCTCGTGGGAAAAGATCGCCACTTACTGGATCGGTGTCTTTTAATCACTCCTTCCCGACCGCTTCCCATAACTTCCTTTGATTATACGAACGCAAAAGGAGTTCGTGAAACATATGAATTGGGAAAGAGCGATGCGCTAAAAAACAAGGGCCGAATCCTCGAATATCTAAAGAAAAGTTGGGTTAAACGCGCAGGAAAATTTCGCTTGAACTCATAAATTTCGAGAAGGCGCCGAGTTTATTCGACAAAGTTTTCTTCTTAAAAATTTATACTGTTCGTACCCATATATGTATCATGCAATCGTGCGATTGAAAAAAGAAATACCGATGTAATTCATTCTGCACTATAAACGGACAGAATTCAGATTCGTTCTTGAAAAGGGATAGAAAATCGGATCAAGAAAATAGATTTTGTTCCGTAGGTCGATTCCGTGAACACAAATCAATCCATTATCTCGGTAAAAAACGTAAGCAAAAAATTCAAAGACGTAGTCGCAGTGAACGACCTTTCGTTAGAAATCGGCAAAGCTGAATTCGTCGCCTTGCTCGGCCCAAACGGCGCAGGAAAGACCACGCTGATAGAAATGTTGGAAGGGATTCAAAGTCCTGACTCCGGGGGAATCACTCTCTTAGGAAAAACTTGGAAGAACAATGAAACTTTTTTAAGAAGCAAAATCGGTCTAGCTCTCCAAGAAACTAGATTCATGGATCGGGCAACGGTATGGGAAACTCTTAAATTATTCGGAAGCTTTTATAAAGTCGGCGAATCTCGCATGGCCGAAATTCTTCGACTCACTGATCTGGAAGAGAAAAAGGAAACGTACGTAAATAGTCTCTCCGGCGGTCAACGACAAAGATTGGCCTTGGGTGTCTCCATAATGAATAAGCCTGAAATACTCTTTCTAGACGAGCCCACGACGGGATTGGATCCCGGTGCGAGGCGGGATATTTGGAGAATTTTGGAAGATCTTAAAAAAGAAGGGACTACCATGATTCTTACGACTCATTATATGGAAGAAGCGGAAGTCTTGTGCGAGAGAATCATTGTCATGAATAAAGGAGTAATTCTAGATCAGGGGAGTTTGTCTGACCTGCTTGGAAAGTTAGGCGGTGGAGAAATCGTTCGATTTACCCTTGAAAATGGACAAAATCCGGAGTCCTCACTTCCTGTATCAGGAAAATCTAAGTTTCTCTGGGATGCGGGTACGAAGCAAGGACGGGTGTTTGTGGACAAAATTACCGAGTATCTACCTCTTATGTTGGATTCATTTTCGAAATCGGGAATTTCCTTAAAAGAATTAGAATGCCATAAAAAAACTTTAGACGATCTGTTCCTTTCGATGACTGGAAGGGGTCTGGAAGAATGAATCAGATTTATCATTTAGTCACTATTCAGTTAAAAGAATTTTATCGGGAACCCGGGATTATTTTTTGGGCCTTCGTATTTCCCATCGCAATTGCAGGAGTATTGGGATTAGCTTTTACGACACACGGCGTCCCAGTCGCGAGAGTCGCAATCATATCGTCTTCTCCTAACTCAGCAATTCTTAGTCAACGAATCGAAGCCGCATTTGCTAAAACGGATGGCGGGGATCTACACGGATTAGGGGTGATTAACCCGATTTTACTTTCGGAGGAAGCCGCAATCAAAGCGCTGAAGCGCGGTGAACTGAATATATTAGTGAAAGAACAACCCGATGGAAATTTGGAATATTCGTTTGATCCTAAAAACGCCAGCGCTCAACGAGACTATCTTTTACTATCGAATGCGTTACTTGCAGAATCTAAAAATGTAGCAATAAAATCTTCTATTCGAACGTTAGATTCTAAGGGGACGAGATACATAGATTATCTAGTTCCAGGCATGCTTGCGATGGGTGTAATGAATTCCTGTTTATGGGGTGTCGGTTGGAATCTCATAGAGATGAGGATGAAAAAATTGCTCCGGCGAATGTCCGCGACGCCAATGAACAAACTCGGGTTTGTTTTATCTTTCTTTTTTACGCGACTTATCGTTACGATTGTGGAATCGATTATCTTTCTATCTTTTACCTTTCTCGTGTTTGATAACGCTTTCGTAGGTTCCATTCCAGGCGCGGTTCTTATTTACTTAATGGGAAATTTTACGTTTGCCTGTATCGGAATTTTGGTAGGTTCCCGAGCCCAAAGTTCGCAAGTTGGGAACGGTTTGGTAAACGCTGTGACCTTTCCCATGATGGTCTTATCCGGTATCTTTTTCAGTTATAAAAATTTTCCGGACATTGTTCTTCCATTCGTTAAGAATTTGCCTCTTACATTAATGGCGGATTCGTTGCGAGCGGTATTTATCGAGGGAGCGGGCTTGATCGAAAGTCTACCCGCCTGCGGTTTACTATTTTTATTCGGCACGGTTTTTTTGACATTGGGACTTCGTATTTTCCGATGGTCCTAAGATGCTAGATTCAAATTCCGACTGGAAACAGTGGATTTACGAAAGGACCGCTAAACCTTTTTTATTGAGTTTAGATCCTGAGATAGCGCATTCGTTTGCCCATGGATTGCTTAGATTTTCCTCGAAAGTTCCTATCCTATATCCTGTAATTGAGAGTCTGACTTCTTATTCGAGTGAACGACTAAAGAATAACGTTGCCGGGTTGGAATTTGAAAACCCTGTCGGTCTTGCGGCGGGTTTCGACAAAACGGGTGAACTTTATCCATTCTTATCCGGAATGGGATTCGGTTCTATAGAAGTCGGTACTATTACGGGTCAGTCTCAGGCTGGCAATCCGAAACCGAGAGTTTTTCGATACCCGGAAGATCAGGCGCTAATTAATAGAATGGGATTTAATAATCCTGGTGCGGATAAAGCCGCAGATACGATTGGTGGTCAACGGAAGACCATTATAAGAGGAATCAACGTAGGAAAAACAAAGGTCATTCCGGAAGAAAAAGCGGTAGAAGATTACTTATATTCGATTCGAAAATTATCGCCGTTTGCGGATTACCTCGTAATCAATGTTTCCTCGCCGAATACTCCCGGCTTAAGAAATTTTCAGAAACTGGAAAATTTATTTAATTTAATTAACGGAATTCGAAATGGATTGGGAGGAGCATTTCCTGCACCGACATTCGTAAAATTCGCTCCGGATCTGGAAGAAAGAAATTTCGAAGAAATTATAGAATCGGTTCCCGATTTACGAATTTCGGGGGTTATATTGACGAATACTACGATCGATAAGAGTGTATTAAAAAGATTTCCCAATGTAGAGCAAGAAGGAGGCGTTTCAGGAGGACCTCTCAGAGCAAGGTCAACAAGATTTGTCCAACTAGCTTATCGGAAATTACGGGGAAAAATTCCTATTATCGGCGTAGGCGGAATTGATTCGGGTGAGACCGCATTGGAAAAAATTCTTGCCGGAGCTGACCTAATTCAAGTTTATACGGGTTATATATATCAGGGGCCTCTATTACCCAGAAGAATTCTGGAGTATTTGGACAAAACCATCGAAAAGTTTGGGGCAAAATCAATTTCTGAAATTGTCGGACAAGGTTCCTTATAATAGAATCTTACTTTTCTTCCATGAGTTAGTGGTCAATAATGTCGATAGACGAAAGTCTTTATCATGAACTGCATTTTTATGCATTAATGATATGAATGTGGGAAAGAAAAATGAAAAAAGTCAGTAAGAAAAATTTAAACTTTTCTGCCCTTCTGTCATTATGCGTTTTCATTATTCATTGTCCCAAATCGAAAAATGATAATCAAAATATGGAGCTTCTGCTCGGGTTAAAAATAGCCGACGATATTCGTTATCATTGTGACCCCAGTGATAACGTTCGAACTTCTCTTCCAAATACTCCTCAATATACGATGACTTCTCTTACTTCCGGATACAGCGCATACGCTTCTGCTTACGCTAATGGAATCGGTACCATCTACCTTAACGGCTATGATTCTTGGAGTGGATTAGGGCGATATAATCCGATGGCGATTTTATATGCTGTACAGAACCAGACAAATGTAAACGCAATCATGATGGGTTACTGGACTGCTGTCGGGGCTTTCGGAGAAACGGAAATCATTAAGAACGAAGGGGGAGGTATTTATTCTTCTACCACAGCCTTTCCTGTAGGTTCTTCCCCTAGTTATTCCGCGCCCGGTTCGGGGTACGATAACTTCGGTAGTAATAACCAGCTTAGAAGTTATCTAATTACGACTGCATCTGCGTCATCTTTCCCAGTATCCGGCTGGAAGGTAATGAGTAATATTCAGCAAACTTGCGAGGAATATAAATTTCGGCCTGAGCAAGGGGGAATTTTTGGAAGTTCGCTAACCGGTTTGAGCAAAGTTTGGCAATCCCGAAAAAGGCTGAATATTCGTTTTATAGAAGTGAACAACGGCCTGAGTCATGTATTTACGAATTCCAGTTTTTTCACGGGATTGACCGGTTCTAATGCATTGACGAATCGTTTAAAACAAATTTTCGGTCAAAATTCCGTCGGAATCGATTTAACATTCTCGTACTATCAATATGATGCGGCTTCCTGCGGAGATGCGATTAATGGTAATCGATTCAGCATCTCTGATATAACAAATGATTCGGCCACGTCTCCGACTAATTGTTCGCTCGCAAAATTATACACTACGTCTTCGGCTGCACAAGATGCCAATTCCCTGAATATATTCTTTATTTCGGAACTTTCCGCGAATGTTAATTCCTCCTTACGTGACGGCCTCCTCGGAATTTCTTCGGGAATTCCGGGCTTACCGGGAAAAATAGGTACGCCTAAATCGGGGATGTCTGTTTTCGTCGAAAACCACCGGTCATCCGGCTTGGTTGGAGCCGATTTATCGAGCACGGATCTGACCTTTCTTGCAAACACGATTGCACATGAAGGATCACATTTTTTAGGACTTTATCATCCGGCTGAAATCGATCAATCGTCACAAGTGTATGTTGATCCGTTACCGGAAACTCCGGAATGCCGTAACCCGGGTTCGAACGGTAAGCTTACGATTAATAATTGTTTGGGTACGGGTTTTTATAATTCGGGAGCTCTGAATCTTATGTTCCCTTTGGGAAACGTAAGTGTCGATCAGTCTCAGTTAACAGGAGAGCAGGGATGGGTTCTTCGTTCGAATCCATTGTCTTATTGATAGGGAATTTATGAAAAAGAAATCTTTCCAAGTCTCGCTCGCTATTTTGATTCTCTTCCTTTTTTCGGGAATATTCGGCCAGACTCTTGATCCTAGGCTAAAGGATAAGATTCGAGAAATCGTAAGCGAGACAGGGCATCCCGAAAGAGATAGTCAGTACGAAAGAATTCTAAGCTTGGTATCGAATCCTCTTCCGTACCTGAATTCGATTTTACGAGATGACGGAGTTCGAAATTACGAACGTAAGGCGATTCTTGATTTTATCGGTCGTCTCCAAACCGATGATGCGGCAACCGCACTAGAAAAGATCGTATCAGATGAAACGGTTCAGTCCTCAGTTCGGAATTCCGGACTAATTTCTTATGCCCATAATTTCAGCGAAAAAAACCGGTCTCGTGTAACGAATTTTTTAGGAGGGCTAAAGAATAATTCCATTATAGGAAAAAATTCGGCGGACCTCTTAAATAAAGTTAATAATGGTGAATTCAAAAAGAATGAGTCGAATTTTAAGGCCAACCAATCCAAGACTTCCGGCAAACCCGACTTAACGAATATTCCCGGAACCTTTCGCAAATAAATTTACTGCTCGTCGATAGGCTTGCATTTTCCTTTATCTTCCCATTCGACCTTCCAATTGATCGAATTCACTTCCTTAACTAGACGAATAACGAAATCGGAACAAATAATCTTCGACCCGTTTTCAGTACTTTCATATTCGCCCTCATAGCGGAACCAGAATTGCTCCTTATTCAAGGTAGCATTTTGGCCGAACTCCGGCACACTGAGACGAAGCGAATCGATGGATTTGGCTGCCTTTCCTCTATCTTCATTAATAGCGTCTTCGATCAATTGGTAAGCCTCCTCTTTACTCGGAGGTTCCTTGCCTGCTTCGGTAATCGTAACGGATCTGGCCAAACCGATATCTGAGAAGATCCAACCTTTGCTTCTAACGAATTGAAAAATGACTCCGACAGGGGTTTTTGTGACCTGTCCTTCTTTCTTGCGCGAAGTGAGAAAAAAAGAAAATTTATAACGAACCTCGGGAAGAGCATTTTCTTCCGTAGAATCCCGTTCGATCAATCTAGGTTTGCCGGCGGATTCAACGTTAAGAATTTTATCGCTCGGAAATCGCTTGGACCATTGAACTTGTAATTCTTTTTTTGCTTTTTCCTCATCGGGAGGACCGGCTACTTGTGCCGAGATGTACAAGGGCATTGACAGAAGTAGGATTGCTCCTGCAGTAAGAAGTGCCTTTGACATAGCCCGGAATTTGTACCCCTCGGAAAGATCCTTGTCAATGAAATTCCAATCTCCGACCCTTCCAGATACGGAGGAGCTAGTTTGAAATTGATTCATCTGATTCGACATTCTAAATCCGATTGGGATAGTCATTTTTCCCGCGATGAAGAACGTCCGCTTTCGAACAGAGGAAGAAAGAACGCGAAGATGCTTCGTAACTATTTATCCGAGATTTCTTTTTCCGTGAGTGAAGCGATCGTTTCGCCTTCTGAAAGAACAAAGGAAACCTTTCGCATTTTAAGCAAACTAGGCTCTTTCTACAAAGAGTTTCGATATTCCAAAGAAATTTACGAGGCGGACGGTTCGGAATTACTCGAAATTTTGCGAAGTTCAGGTTCGGATATGGAAAGCGTATTATTTATAGGTCACAATCCCGGACTAGAATCCCTTGCGGAAACTCTGATCTTTAAAAGCGAAGCTAGAACATCTTCTCTTTTCGTAAAATTCCCTACGTCGGCCTTCCTTTCTCTCGTGCTTGATTCGGATGACTGGAAAGATTGTGGAAAAATTCCCTGTCAGATTCAGAGGTTTTGGATACCATGAGTGAATACTCTTTAGATCCGCAAAATCATCCTTTTAAGGTTTTATTATCTCATGAAGAGATTCGAACCAGAGTCGCGCAGTTAGGAAAGGAAATCGCATCCGATTACTCCGGTAAAAATCCCGTCTTTATCTGCGTACTTCGCGGGAGCGTTTATTTTTTTTCAGATCTTACTAGACGGATTCCTTACCCGATCGAAGTGGACTTTCTGCAAGCAAAGTCTTATGTAGGGAAGGATTCGACCGGAAAAGTCGAATTGGTAAAAGACCTAGATTCGGATATAACCGATCGTCATGTGATCGTCGTAGAGGATATCGTTGATACCGGACATACCTTGAAGTTCCTGATCCGACATATACTTGCTCGCAATCCTAGCTCTTTAGAGATAGTTTCTCTTCTATTTAAGGAGGGGGCTGAGACTGTTGAATACCCGGTTAAGTATGTCGGTTGGAAAATAGGGAAGGAATTTGTAGTCGGTTACGGTTTGGACATCGATGGAAAATTTAGAAATTTACCCGATATCCATATTTTAGGAGACTGAATTGTCATTCCAAGCATCTAGAAATTTAAATCCCTTACCATAGTGAATGTGATCCGACCAAAAATGAAAAAATAAACGGAGAAGGAGAGACAATTTCCAAAAATGTCTTTTTTGTAAGTCTTTCGTTTATAGTTTAGGAATCAAAAAAGGATCAGGATAGCGGAAAAATGGATCACAATTCCCTCAGTCTTCTAACTGACATAGCCTTAAGTATCATTTTTGCTACGCTGTTTTCTCATGTAGCAAAACTATTTAAGCAACCGCTAATCTTAGGTTATGTATGTGCCGGTCTAGTTATCGGGCCATTATTCGGACCGATGATCGACGCTAAATTAGGGATCGGCTACGTTCGTAATGAAGAAAGCATAGAACTGATATCCGAGATCGGTTTGATCCTTCTGTTATTTATTATCGGATTGGAGATCGATTTAAAGGAACTTGCACGCATGGGCCGTTCAATGTTCGCGCTAGGGACAATTCAGTTCTTTGTAGGAGTGGCTCTAGCTTGGTTTGCCTTTAAGAAATTTTTTCCAACCGGAACGGGTAATTTTGATCTTTTGTATTTAGCGATAGCATTGTCCTTGAGTTCCACGATGATCGTCGTCAAATTACTTCACGATAAATTTGAAATTAGTACAATACCGGGTCGTCTAACGATAGGTGTTTTAGTTCTCCAGGATATTTGGGCTATCTTATTTATGGGGATCCAACCGGATCTCCAAGATCCGAGAGTTTTGAACGTGATGACCTCCTTGCTGAAAGGTTTAGCTTTGGTGGGTTTTGCCTTTGCAATAAGCCGCTATTTTCTTTCGCGACTCTTTCTATTTGCGGCGGCTAAACCGGAACTCGTACTCATTACATCCATAGCTTGGTGTTTCCTACTCTGCGGAATCGCCGAAAAAGCAGAACTTTCGAAAGAAATGGGGGCTTTGATAGCCGGGGTAAGTATTGCCGCATTTCCGTATGGAGTCGATGTGATTAGCAAACTCTCCGGGATTCGGGACTTCTTTATTACTCTCTTCTTTGTCGCTCTCGGAATGAAAATTCAAGCTCCGAATTCCAACAACCTTTGGATCGCGGTTCTGGCGGTCGGTTTTGTAATTGTAAGCAGAGTTATCATCGTTGCGCCCACAGTCTTTTTTTCCGGTAAAGGATTGAGAGCGGGAATTATCGCAGGATTGAATCTGGCTCAAATTTCGGAATTCTCCTTAGTGATTCTGGCCTTGGGAGTCCAGAAAGAACATATCGGAAAAGAACTGCAAGCCACAGTCTTGACTTCGATGATTTTAGCTTCGATCGTCTCCACGTACGTGATATTGTTTAATGATAAAATTGCGAGAAGCATTCTTTCAGTTTTATCTATCTTTGGCGTTCGAGAAACTAGGGAGCCGCTGGAATCTCAAGTTACCGGAGAACCAAAGCGGGATATAGTGCTCCTAGGATATTTCCGAATAGCACAGGGTTTGATAGAAGGGATAGAAAGAGATCGACCTTCTTGGTTGAAGCGAATTCTTGTAGTGGATTTTAACCCCATATATAGACAGACACTCGAGTCGAAAGGAATTCGGTGGGCTTACGGCGATTTAGCGCATCCGGAGAGTTTACATCACCTTGGAATCGAAGAAGCGCGATACGTAGTTTGTACGATATCCGATATGATACTAAAGGGAACTACGAATCGACGTCTGCTGGAATCCTTAAAGAGTATTTGCCGTCACCATCAACCCGAGATTATTTTAACTACGGATGATACGAAAGAGGCGGAAGTTCTTCGGAATAAAGGAGCTTCGCATGTGGTTATTCCGGGCAGACTCTCAGGTTTTTCTTTGTTTGAAGAATTAAAGGAGATGGTGGAAGATTCTAAAGGAAAAACTCGGATAAAGGGTTCGCTCAAAAAGGAAAAGTCTTCGCCTAAAAAGAGGACGGCCGCACGGAAATAAGACTTTTATGATTGTTCGATCGCCTTGCATTAAGCTCTGTCAAATGGATCCGATGACCGGATTATGCGAAGGATGTTTTCGGACGTTGCAAGAAATCGGGATGTGGACAAGCTATTCCGAGGAGGAAAGAAAACGAATTCGGATCGAACTCCAAAAAAGAAAGGAATCGATCTCTTCTTCAAACGCTTCTTAAAATCCCTCTTTTTACGGCTATACGTAAGTACTCGTCTACAGTTTGGCCTGCGGCCGATTTCCAATTATATTTTTCGGCATTTTTCTTACCCGAGAGCTTCTTACTAACGGCCAACTTCGGGTTTTTGACTAACTCCAATAACCCGGTTTCGAAACCGTCCCTGTCCGTCGGAGAAAAGTAAAACGCAGAAGAACCTAAAATTTCCGGCATAGCGCTCGCATTGGAAGAAAAAACCGGGCATCCGCTGGCCTGTGCTTCGACTGGCGGAAATCCGAACCCTTCGTACAGTGAAGGAAATATTAGGAGTCCCGACGCAGAATACAATGTGCCTAGCTCTTCCAAAGGTAAATGCGGAAGAACGACGATTTTTTCTTCCCAACCCGCCGCATCTTTCCTTAGATATTCGGGAAGTTGTCCATTTGCTCCCGCGATGACCCATTGGGTATCTAGCTTACCCAATGACCAAAGTCCTTTTAAAACCTGAAGCACGAACGCCAGATTCTTGTGTTCCTTACCGATTCCGACGCTGAGGAAATATCCCGGTTCTAATCCGTATCTCTTTCTAAAAGACCGAATTTCATTCGCGGATTTTGGATAAAAGAGTTTGGGATCTATTCCGTTATAAACGGTTTTCATTGAATCCGAAGAAAAACCGAAAACTTCAGTCAGATCTTTTGCGGTAAAATCCGAAACAGTAATGATACTCTGAGCGCTTTCTCTCAGGAGGGAAAAAACAAGTCTTAGGTACAATTGCTTTATTATGGAAGGATGAAATTGCTTCATCTTAAACGGAATGATATCATGCACCGTTACGATACACTTCTCTAAAAAACGGAGAGGAGCGTTAAAATGAGGAATGTCCAGCAAATCGAAATCAGCCATTTCCGAAATGCCCCACCATTCCCGAATTGAATAGATTTCCGCATCGTACGGTAGAAATCCATAGGATTCTAGTAGATCAGAGCTGATTCCAGCCGACCTGAGCCTATCCGCAGATCCCAAAAGAGTGATTTGGATTCGTTTCTTTTTTGCGATCGGAGCTAACTCTGAAAGGATTCCCTGAATTCGCATACCGATTCCCGAATGAGAAATCATGCGAGCATCGTATCCGATTTTTAAGATAGGCGATTTCATAAGGAGGTTAGCGGCCATTTTGAAAGTGTATTCAAGAATGGCAAGCTATACTGGTTTTCCCTTGAACCATAACTAGATTTCGAGAGATTTGGCTTTTTCATCGTCTAAGTAATGCTCCGTTTTATATAGGGGTAAAAACGATTCACGATTCAAAGAAGGTTCGATTTGGAAGAGGAAGTTACCAAAATACTGAAAGCGATCGGGGAGGACCCGAGTAGGGAAGGCTTACGAGATACTCCGAAAAGAGTGAAGAAGGCGTATGAGTTTTTAACATCGGGATACAAGGCCGATATTCATCATATTGTAAACAATGCAATTTTTGAGGAGGATAGTCAAGGCATGGTGCTAGTACGGGACATCGAAATGTATTCCCTTTGCGAACACCACTTACTTCCTTTTTTCGGAAAAGCACACGTCGGTTATATTCCAAATAAGAAAATCATCGGGATATCCAAGATCCCAAGGATAGTGGACATTTTTGCCAGAAGGCTTCAGGTTCAAGAGCGCATGACAGAGCAGATCGGAAACGCTTTAATGGAAGTTTTGGATCCGCTCGGAGTAGCCGTCGTGATTAAGGCTAAACACCTCTGCATGATGATGCGCGGTGTAGAAAAACAAAATTCGGAATTATTCACCTCGTGCATGCTCGGAGAATTTAAAACGAATATGGTCACTCGTAGCGAGTTCCTGGATTTGATTCGTACCGGATCGACCTAAGACGTCTTAATTCTTCCGCTTTTTGCTCGGCTCTTTGTTTATTTTCGAGCATAGCCTTTTCAACTAGGAGACGCTGTGCCTCGAAACTTTCTTCGTTTAATTCTCGAGGTATCCAAATCGGTTTTCCGTACGAAACGACAAACGTGGTAAAGGGTTTCGGGACCCGATGCTTGTCCCATGATTTTTCTAGAATCCATTGCCTAGTGCATTCGTAATGAAAGGGTATGATGGGTACTTGCGAAACTTGGGCCGAAGCGATCAATCCGGGTTGAACAATCAGAGCGGGTCCTCGCGGTCCATCGGGTGTAAATGCGGCGGGAAGGTTTTTCTTCAAATGAACGATCATAGCCTTAAGGGCCCTTGATCCGCCTTTAGAGGAACTCCCTCGGATGCTGGTATTGCCGAAGCGATGCACAACTCCGGTAATAAAATCTCCGTCTTTTGATTCCGAAATAAGAACGGCTACGTTTCGTCCTCGATGAAGATATGGGGAATAAAGAACGTTCGTATGCCAGATGGAAAGAATGAAAGGTTTCTTGGCTAGAAATAAAGAATCGAATTCAATTTTTCCCAATTCTAAGACTTTGGAAGTTAAACCTACGATTCTTTGTAGGAAGACAACGAGAGTAGGAATCAACCAAACTAAAAGTCTTCTCTTAAAGCCATCCGGTTTCTCGACAGAGGCGGAATTTTGAGACATCCTGGGTGAATATTCCTTACCACGGTCGGATCGCATTCTTTTTTTCGAACGTTCCGAATCGATCGGAAAAAAAATTGGGTAGTTTGCTGCAATCTAGCGCGGGCCATCACCTGATTTCGATCAGGTTATCCGAGAATTTGTAGACAGACAATGTTTTCAAAGGCATCGTACTGGTTTTGCGAGGTGGCTATGGCAAAGGAAAGGATCGTTCATCCAAGCGTTCAATTTAAAAAAACCGCTAATATTAGTCTCAAAGATTATAAATCCCTCTACAAGGAATCGATCGAAAACCCGAAGAAATTTTGGGCAAAGGAAGCTTCGAAACGTTTAGATTGGTTCAAAAAATGGGACAAGGTTCTGGAACAGGATTTTAAGAACGCTAAAGTCCAATGGTTTAAAGGCGGAAAGTTAAACGTTTCCTATAATTGCTTGGATCGACATCTCGACTCCCATCTCAAAAATAAGGCCGCAATTATTTGGGAGGGAGACGATCCGAACGAGTATAAAGTATACACGTACCACGATTTATATCGCGAAGTAAATAAATTCGCCAACGTTCTGAAGAGTTTTGGTGTGAGAAAAGGAGATAGAGTTCTAGTTTATCTTCCGATGATTCCCGAATTAGCGATTACGATTTTAGCATGTACTCGGATCGGTGCGGTTCACTCGGTGGTCTTTGCGGGGTTTTCACCGGAAGCACTTCAAAGTAGAATCGAAGATTGTAAACCTAAGCTAATAGTTACTGCGGACGGCGGCTATAGAGGCGGCAAAAGTATAGATTTGAAAAAAGCTGTCGATACTGCTTTAGACCTCGCCCAGGAAAAAGTTAACGACGTTATAGTGGTGAGAAGAACCGCTCAAGAAGTGAATTTGGGTTGGAGAGAAAATACAGATCATTGGTGGCATCTACTTATGACCGATCCGACATTGACGCAATACTGTAAGCCGGAAGTGATGGATGCGGAAGATCCTCTATTTATACTTTATACTTCCGGCTCGACCGGAAAACCGAAAGGAGTTCTCCATACGACTGGCGGATATTTACTCGGGGTAAACATGACGTTTCATTACGTTTTCGACGTTAAGCCGACCGATACGTATTGGTGTACTGCGGATATAGGCTGGGTTACGGGGCATAGTTATTCGGTTTACGGTCCGCTTTCTAACGGAGCCACATCATTAATGTTCGAAGGAGTTCCCACCTATCCCGATGCAGGAAGATTCTGGGACGTAATTGATAAGCACGGGGTCACCATCTTTTACACGGCACCTACCGCGATACGATCCTTAATGCGGGAAGGAACTGACCTCGTTGAAAAACGCAGCTTAAAAACACTTCGTTTATTAGGATCGGTCGGCGAGCCTATCAATCCCGAAGCTTGGGAATGGTATTATAAAAATGTGGGAAAATCCAAGTGCCCTGTCGTCGATACTTGGTGGCAGACTGAAACAGGTGGGATTATGATCTCGGCTCTTCCCGGGGCAATTTCACAAAAACCTGGTTCCGCTACCTTACCTTTCTTCGGAGTAGAACCGCTATTGGTAGATGAAACAGGAAAAGAACTCATAGGCAAAGGGGAAGTTTCCGGCAATCTATGTATTCGATCGCCATGGCCCTATATGATGAGGGGAGTGTACGGAGATCCGAAGAGATTTTACGATACGTATTTTTCTACATATAAGGGATACTACTTCACCGGAGACGGTGCGATCCGCGATAAGGACGGGTACTATTGGATTACGGGTCGAGTGGATGACGTAATTAACGTTTCCGGTCATAGAATCGGATCAGCGGAAGTGGAAAGCGCTCTCGTCGAAAATTCTTCGGTCGCGGAAGCGGCAGTGGTCGGCTTTCCGCATGATATTAAAGGCCAAGGCATCTATGCCTATGTTACCGTTAAGCAAGGCGTTACGACGAATGACTCTCTGAAAAAAGAGTTAATTTCCACAGTCGAGAAAGTCATCGGAAAGATTGCAAGACCGGATGTTATTCATTGGGCTCCCGGATTGCCTAAGACTCGTTCCGGTAAGATTATGAGACGTATTCTTCGAAAGATTGCAAGTGCGGAATTCGAAGGTTTGGGAGATATATCGACTCTCGCCGATCCGTCCGTGGTAGAGCGTCTGGTCGAAGATAAAAAGAAATATCATAGTTAATCCGAATGGGTCCGAAACGAATTGTTTGTCTGACCGAGGAAACGACCGAGCTCCTCTATCTATTAGGGGAGCAAGATAGAATTGTCGGGATTTCGGCTTATACGGTCAGACCTCTTAAAGCTAAGGATGAAAAACCGCGAGTCTCTGCTTTTATCAGCGGGAATATTAAGCGAATTACGGAATTGAAACCGGATCTAGTAATCGGGTTTTCGGACATTCAGGCCGAGCTTGCCCATGATTTGATTAAAGAAGGTTTAAACGTGCTGATCACGAATCAACGAACGTTGGATGAGATTTTTGAAACGATTTCTCTGGTCGCAGGATTGGTCGGAAAAGGGAAAGAAGCCGATTCGTTAGTGAATAGTTATAAGCAAAAACTTGAAAATGTTAGAATCGCCGCAGCGGGAAAATCGCGTCCGAAAGTTTTTTTTCAAGAATGGGATGAACCGATTATTACCGGAATTCGCTGGGTTTCCGAGCTCATAGAGATTGCCGGTGCGAATGATTGCTTTGGACATTTAAAAGAGAAATCGTTGGCAAAAGACAGGATTATTTCTCTCGAAGACGTTGCGAACTCGAATCCGGACATTTTCATCGGGTGTTGGTGCGGGAAGCCGATGGATTTTGAATGGGTTCGAACTCGTCAGGAATGGAAGCAAGTTTCTGCAATAAGGAAAGGGAGAATTTTTGAAATGGACCCGGCGATTATTCTTCAACCGGGTCCGGCTTTATTTGAAGTTGGAATTCTCGAACTGGAGAAAATTATCGATTCTGCAAGAGATCCCTCTTTTTCGTAGATGATTACTTAGTACATTCCTCGATTTAAGCTCGAAATCATATTCGGATAGGCAGACAAACTTTCGATTCTTTAGCTCTGCAATTGATCCATCGATAAACCGGAAATTTTAAATCGACATTCTTCTTCGTAAATTCAAGTCGCGATTTACATTCCGCCCCGGTAACGAATGTTTGGAAGTACACATTCCCGCATGCGGCGGGTTAAGGAGAAACGAATGTCGACCAAGGTTAAAGCAGCAATCATTGGAGGAACGGGTTTATATAGCTTGGACGGAATGGAGCTGGTGGAAGAAGTATTTCCGGAAACTCCTTGGGGAAAACCATCGGACGCAATTAAAATCGGCAAGATACAGGGTAAGCTTATCGCCTTTTTACCTCGGCACGGTGTCGGCCATTTTCTGATGCCCCATGAAGTTCCGGTGAAAGCGAACATTGCTGCTTTGAAAATCCTAGGTGTCGAAGAGATTGTTGCATTTAGTTCAGTTGGAAGTCTGCGCGAGGAAATTAAGCCTTTGGATTTCGTCCTGCCCTCCCAAATAATCGATCGAACTAGAGGGCGAGAATCTACTTTTTTCGGACAAGGAGTCGTGGCACATGCGCCTTTTGCGGATCCTTTCTCGGCGAATTTAAGCGCTCGAATTAAAAAAGCGGCCGTTAAAATCGGGCTTCAAATTCACGAAGGTAAAACTTTGGTTTGCATGGAGGGTCCTCTTTTTTCCACGAGAGCCGAATCGCATCTTTATCGCACCTGGGGCGCGGACATTATCAACATGAGTGTTTTGCCCGAGGCTAAACTGGCTCGAGAAGCAGAAATAGCTTACCAGATGATTTGCATGTCTACCGATTACGATTGCTGGAGAGAGAACGAAGAAGCTGTAACTGCAGAATTAGTAATTGCTAATTTAGGTAAAAATGCCGAAAGCGCTAAAAAGTTGTTATCAGTCCTAATTTCCGATATTGGAAATGGAGACGATTTAACTTTAAAGAATAGTACTAAATATTCAATCATTACCGCTCCTGAAAAGCGCAATCCGGATACTGTCGCAAAGCTAAAAGTTCTCTTTCCGGAATATTTCTGATTAAAGGGAGAGAATTCGCTTTAACTCTCGTTTGTACTCCGAAAAAAAGGAGAGGTCATTGTGGCTCCCTCCTTGTATTCGAACCAATTCCACCTTTTTGCCGCTTTCAATGGCGATTTTATATAGATCATTCCCCTGGGAAAAGGGAATGATCTCGTCTTCCGTACCATGGAATATGTGAATTGGTGATGAGATGTTCAAAATTTTCGAACGCGAATCAAGTTTGAAGGAAAGTAACCAAGAAGGTATTATCGGATAATAAATTGCCGCTAAATCCGCCAAGGTAGTATAAGGGGTTTCTAATATTACGGAGCGCGGAGACTTCTTTGCGGCAAGATTGACAGCTATTGCAGTTCCTATCGAACGACCATAAATTATGATCCGCTCTTCAGGAGATCCAATTCGATTTTGAAGATAAGAATACCACCGTTCTGCATCTTCATACATTCCTAATTCGGTTAATCTTGCCCTACTTTTCCCATAGCTCCGATAATCGGTGATTAGCAGATTCCAGCCGTTTGGGAGAATATCTTCGCAAATTGCCCCCCAAGTCCGTAAACTACCCGCATTTCCATGGAAGTATAATATCGTTCCTTTGGGATTTGGAGATGCCTGAAAATGCAGAGCATAGATTTTCTCCCCGTCCGGAAGATCGATCACAATCTCTTCGTAAGGGTATTGAAACGAGTATCTAAAATCTTCCGGAAGCGATTCGGGAAAGAAGATAAGTTTACTTTGGTTATAGTAGAATAGAAATCCTATTCCAAATAGTAAAAGAAATAGGATAAAAATGAAAATTCCTAGGATCGAATGCAATCTCATCTCGCGTTGATTTCTCTAGTCCAAAGTTCTTTGCCGTCAAAATCATAAATACGAATCGTAAGTTTACGATTTTTTAAGGGACCGGTGACTTCGATCGTTCCAAAATTTCGTTTATCATCTATCAAAGTACTTTGTACTCGTAAGGGATTTTTTTCCGTGATGGGAGGATAGGTCGATGACGTCAGAGGAGAAACGGTTAAGTCGTAGATCGGTTCTTCTCCGTTTTCTTCCAACAGCGACAGTTCAGTAAAATGTCGATCTCCCGTCAGGAATATCACGTTCTTAATCTTTTGTTTTTTGATCGCATTTAATAACTGATCCCTTTCTTCGGAATAGGTTGAATAATTTTCAAAGACCTGCAACGGGTTGAGAACTTGACCTCCGACCACGACAAATTTAAAGGTATATTTAGAGAATATTAATGCATTAATAAGCCAATTCAATTGCCGATCTCCTAAATAAGACCGTTTGCCAAGTTTATTGTCGTTTGCGGTTCTAAAGCTTCGGTCATCCAGCAGAAAGAATTGGGCGTCCCCCCAGGTAAAAGATCCGTATAAACCTCTCTTTGCATAGTTCGGATTTGCCCAGAAAAGTTTAAACATTTCCTCGGCAGTGTCGCGCAGCCAAAAAGACGAATCTCCGTCATTCGGTCCCCAATCGTGGTCATCCAGTATCGCGTAATGATGAACTCTGGCTAAGAGTGGCTGGAGTTCCGGTAAGGCTCTTTGTTGAGTGTATCGATAAATAAAACCGGTTCGGGAATCCCAGTCGGGTTCTCTTAAATAAATGTTATCTCCCATCCAAAGCATAAACTCAGGATCCTTCGAGAGGATGGAATGAAAAATTTGGTAGTCTCCGCCGTAAGCTTTGGGTTGAGTGTCGTACTTTGAATCGTTTACGAAAGCACAACTTCCGAGCGCGAAGCGAAAATCGGGAGGACCGGATTGTTTTCCGATCCAAATAGGTTGGGTTCGAAATTCTTGCTTATTTATCGGTTCGATCGGATTACCATCGACGTATAGTAAATAAGAATACTTTTTTCCAGGCTCAAGCTCATCCGCGAGTAAATGTGCTACATTTCCCTGATCATGTCTGGTGGTGGTTTCTAAGGTCTTTTTTTTATGATTCGATTCTCCGACCGGAAAATATTCTACATAGACTTTTGCCGGAATTTTTGTTTGTACCCAGAGTTTTACTTCCTTATGGGTGGAATATCCGACCATCGGGCCGGATAAGATAGCGGGGAGTTTGCTTTCTACTCTAACTTTATTTTTTCCGAAAAGAAATGTAAAAGAAACTAGCGATAAAATGACTGCTATAATAACGCAATTCGAAGACGACCTTTTCATAATTTGAATTTCATTCGAACCTTAAACAGGATCAAACTAAAAACGAATTTTTAGCTTCTAGGAAGGATTACTTTAAACGTCGTTTCTCCCGGTTTCGAATCGAGTTCGATGCGACCACTATGCTTAAGTATGATTCTTCTAGATATATCAAGCCCCAGTCCGCTACCTTCGCCGGGACCTTTTGTCGTAAAGAATGGATCGAAGATCTTTGCTTTTACTTCGGCAGGAATTCCGGGGCCGTTGTCCCATATGGAAACTGTCACGTCGTCGTTGGATTCGCGAATGGAAATCCTAATCTTACCTTTGAAGTTCATTGCTTGTAACGAATTGTAAATAAGGTTTGTCCAAACCTGTAACAAATCGTCGGGAAAAGCGGGCACTTTAGGCCGAATCGGAAAATCCAATTCAATTTCGACTCCGTTCTTCATTTGATTATGATAAATGGTCAAGACGGTTTCGATATTCTCTACTAGATCCGTTTCTACTTTTCTCCCGCCGAAATCGATATGTGCATAATTCTTTAATGCATAGACTATTTTTGAAGTTCGATCCACGGCTAAACGAATCGAAGTTACATTCTTGAAAGTTTGGATTTCCTCGATTGCAAAATCAAGAAGCGGGTAATTGGATGGGTCGCCGAACAGGTCCGGAAATTCCTTTAGGGCAGTTTGAAGACCTATATCCATTATTCTATCCGCTAGATCGTAGGCATTTTCGAAACCGATTTCTGTGAGATTATTTTTAATATCTTTTAAGATGATTCTTCGCTCTTCTCTGGTAAGCTGCGATTCTTTGCTTTCTAAACCACATCGGATAAAATTTGAAAGATTATGAATAAGGAGCGAATTTGCGGAAGAGAGCATTATTCCCAATTTTTCAAGTCTATCTGCCGAAGAATTTAGATAGGCTTTTAGTTCGCCGCTTAATGCGGATATCGCACCTAAAGGATTGTTTATCTCGTGGGCGATTCCGGCAACTAATTGCCCTAATGCGGCCATTTTCTCCGAAAGGATAAGTTGATCCTGGGTTTTACGAAGATTATCCAATGCTGAAGCGAGCTCGGAAGTTCGAATAGTGACCGCTTTTTCCAATTCTTCTTTCGCTTCATTCCTTTCCGCGTTCAGCAAAAGTTGGGTGACTTGTTCGGTTACCGTAACTGCGAACTGCGATTCGTATCCTTTCCATTCCCGCAACTTTCCCCGATGGTCCAGACGAACGACTCCTTTAATCCTACCTCTTAAGAATACGGGTGCGTTTAGGAGTGAGGTGATGTTTAAAGGAGTACAATAAATATCGGCGAATTCTTTCGTACGCGGGTCGTTGGCTGCGTCTTTAATGTCCAGGAACCTTGCCGCCTTTATAGCTTCGAAGTAACTAGGATAATCCGATAATCGTACGGACATGCTTTCAAGGAATCTGTTACTTCCTCTATCCCAGCCGGCGATTAATGTCCAAATTTCCTCACTTCCTTTATCAAAAATCCAGATCGAGGCTCGGTCGCAATCCAGCGTTTCAGAAGCCATTTTCGAGATTTTTTTTGCAGCAGCTTCTAAACTTCCTGAAACGAATTCGGGATCTCTCGTCATTTCTAGAAACGCTTTTGCCTGCATCGACAGTCTTTGAGCCTGTTCTTCTTTTTCCATCGCAGCGGCTTTAGATAGAGTAATGTCGCGAGTGATCGCAATCAACGAGGGAGATTTTCCTAAATTGATGATCCGCGCCGAAAAGCTGGCATCGACTTTGGAGCCGTCTTTACGAGTAAGTTGAACGTCGAAATCCCTCATGACTCCTTTTTCGCTTAACGTTTCAACGATCTTATTGCGAACGTCGCTCGGCCATATTCCCAACTCGACGGACGTGTTTCCGATAGCATCCTCTTTCGGATACTGTAGCATTTCAGTAAATCTTTCGTTTACACTGATATAGGTTCCCGTTGTTAGATCGGAAATCGTGATAGTATCCGGATTCATCTCGAATACGCGTTCGAAGAGTTCTTTACTCTCCTCTAGTTGGGCAAAATATTCGTCTCTTTCCGCCTCGATTTTTTTCTTTTCAGTAATATCGATCAGTAGGGCGAGTAGCATCTGTCGATCATTCATTCTGAAAACTCGGTTACCCGATAACACTTTTCGCTGTGTACCGTCGGAATGAAGTATGGTGGCCTCGATGCTGCCCGTCCATCCCTTCTCCTTGAGTTCGGCCAGTAACGTTTTACGATCGATGTTCTTTTGCCAAATTCCAAGCTCGAGAGAGGACTTTCCGATAATCTGTTCTCTCGTGTATCCTATCAGCTCGCAGTAAGATTGGTTTACCTGCTGGTAAACTCCCGTTTCTAAATCGGATAAAGAGACTGCGGCGGGATTTAGTTGGAATATACGTTCGAATAGATCCTTATTATATAGTATCTCTTCGTTTAATCTTTTTGCTTCTTCTTCGGCCTTTTTTCTTTCGGAGATGTCAGTACTTACTGAGATGACGTGCGGACGCCCGTTGAGAGTTACCATACGACCGGAATATAAAACAGGTATCGGAGTGCCGTCCGAGGCTTTAAATACGGTTTCCATACTTGCGACTTCGTTTTTCGTTTTTAAAGAATCGTAAACGTAGGATCTAAATTCCGGATCTAAATCCCATATATGTAATTCAGGAGTTGTCTTGCCGATTACCGCGTCACGGGAAAACTGAATCAATTCCAAATATCGTTCATTTGCATCTATAATGCGTCTAGTTTCCCAATCGGTAAGCACAACTCCTGAAGGGATTAGTTGAAATAATTTTTGAAATAACTCTCGGCTTTTTTCCAACTCTTTCGCTAATGATTCGAGTCTTTCCCGAGATTCTTTGATATCGGAGATATCATGGCCGATCGCTAGTATTTTCTTTTCTCCTTTGGATTCCAATATTCTGGCTGAAAATAAAATGGACCGAATCTTTCCTTCGGCTGTTTTCATGGTGATTTCAAGGTTTCTTACGATACCTGCGGTTCGTAAGCCTTCGAGAACCCTTGCTCGATCCGTCAAGTCGTAGTAGACGCCTAATTCAACGGGGGTTTTGCCTAAAGTTTCTTCCTTAGTTTTTCCGACGTATTCGAGAAAAAGATCGTTTGCTTCTAGGTAGGTTCCATCAGCTTTCGAAAGCGTGATAGCCGAAGGGTTAAGACGAATGATTTGATCAAGGATTTCCTGTTTTTCCTGAATATCTTCTAATAGCTTTCTCTTTTCCCGGTCTTCCTTGATCCGATCGGAGATCGGAGCCGTGATTGTGAGAAGAACCGTCGACCCTTTGTATTCTATGATCTGCGCGGAAAAAAGTCCCCAAAACTCTTCTCCTGATTTTCTTCTAAATAAAAGTTCTAGGTTATTTATCCAACCTTTCTCTCGAATCACTTTCATTGTTCGAGTGCGCGTATCGACATCCTTCCAAATCTGCAATTCTACGGTCGTTTTACCTAATAGCTCGTCGTAAGTGTACCCGACTTCTTCTTCGAATCGTGTGTTGACATCTATTAGTTTTCCGGAATCTATTTCCGATATGCTCATTGGGAGAGGATTTAGGTCAAAAATTCGTTTGAGTGCTTCCCAGCTTTCTTTGGTTTTTCGATAATTTTGGGAATTTAATTCATCCCTTGTTTTTTTTTGGGTTATATCTCTAAATGTTCCCCAGATTACTTTCCTTGCTCCTCGAGATTCGGTTAAGTAATACATTTTTACCGACACGGAAACTAATGTTTTATCTTTGCGAACGATTTCCTTTTCATATTCTTCGGTGTAACCGTTCGGAATGAGTTGTTCTTTGATCGTATCGGCTTCGATGGATCTCCAACGATCGGCAGTCAATTGCCAGACATTCAGGGATCTTAGTGTCGATCGGGTATAGCCGGTAAGTTTTAAAAAAGAATCATTCGCATCGAAAATCGCTCCTTCGGAATCGGCTATAACGATTCCCTCTCGACAAGATTCGAAAATTTGCAAAAGAAATTCTGATTCTAAGAAGCGAGGATTCAATTCACTATTTCCGATACGAATATACTAGAAGGCTAAAAAATAACAATCTATAGCATAATCAAAATCATTTTTTCGGAAGTCTAAAAGCCTTTTCTGAAAATCATTATCAACTAGTTCGTATTATTACGGGGGTTTATCTAACGTAGAATTTCATCCTTTATCGGTGAATAGATAAAATCTGTCGATTTTGTACGCGTTCTCGGCTAGTTCCGACATTTCTGACTTCCATTTCGATGAAAAAATAAATTTACAGCCTCGAAGCGATAGTCTTTAATCGAGAACTCAATGTTAGAATTTTTCGGTTTCATCGCGTTTATAGTTCTGATTTTTTTCTTAATTTACCCCTTTATATTAGGTTCAAGAGTAACGGAGCTAAAAGAAAAAGTCCGCCAGCTCGAAGATAGAATTAAAGAGCTCGAATTACCTTCAAAGCCTCCTGTACGTGAAAGGGACCGAATTCCGGACGAAAAACCGATTTCAACAAAGGAATCGATAGTATTGCCGGCAAAAGAGCGGGTCGTTTCCGAGGCTAAGAGAAAACCCGTCGCATCGATTCAAGAATCATTGCCTCAAGAATCACTCCTGTCTCCTAAGAAAAATCCGGTGAAATCTCAGACTTGGGAAAAAGTCGAAAAGATAGTGGCCCAGAATTGGACGGGAATACTCGGGACTATCATTTTAGTCATGGGGGTGGGATTTTTAGCTATATATGCAGCTTTAAAGGTTTCACCGTTACTCCGGTTCCTGATGGTTTTGGGGATAGGGGCGGGATTATATGCCGCTTCACTCTATCTATTTACTAAAGAATTTTGGAAACAAATCTCATACTGGCTAAAAAGCGCTTCAGGTGCAGTTGTTCTATTTGCATGCGTCGGCGCCGCTTCTTTGCCCGGAATGAAATGGATCGAAAATGAGATTCTAGCGCTCGTTATTGTGCTAGGTGGAATAACGATAAATTTATCGTTAGCTTGGTTTGCATCCTTACAGAGATTCGCCAGCTTACATATCGTTTTGAGCCTGCTGGCTCTTGCCATCTTACCTTCTACAAACTTAGTATTTTGCGTCGGAGTAGGTGTTGCGGTTTTTAGCGCCGCCTTATCGTATAAAGCGAAATGGGAATATCATCTTCTTCAGACGGTTGCTTCTTTCCTAGTCGTCAATTTTCTTTTTAAAAATCATATCATTTCATCCGAGGGAGAATACGAATCGATGGCCCGCATTTTCGGGCTTACCGGGACCGGTCTCGTAGGACTAATGTCTTTGTTGGTTCATTATCGAAAAGTGTATGCTGCGGAAAAACTGGAAATCCTTCCGTTCATCACTCATTTCGTTTCCTGGTTGAGCGTAGGTCTCGGATTCGCCTTATATTCCACCGGATCGAAATGGAATGCGCCGATCCTTATTCTTATATCATTATTACTTTTTTTGCATGCTCGAAGGGCGCGCAAAATCGGAATTCGTTGGCTTTACATTACCGATACATTAGTTTCCTTGGGAATCGCATTTCTAGGTGTAGTGTTCCTCGGTCGATGGGAGATGGGGTATTTATCGATTACCTTGATCGTAAGCGTACTTTTTCTGCTATTTTTTATCGCCGTATCCGAAGAGAAGGAAGAACTTCTACGATGGATTGGCGGAGCGCTTCTTCACTTTTCCTTTTTATCATATTTAGTTATTTTATGGTCTTTGGCCGAGCAAATGCAGAATCTTAGTTCTTGGAGAAATATTTCTGCTACGCTTAGCATAATCTTTCTTACCTTTGTAGTCCAAGCTATCGATTCGATTCGATATTCCCGACAAGCCGATTCCTGGGACGATATTTACGGTTTTTCGGACGCTATGAAAGTATCGCCTTCGGGAATTCTTTCCGGGTTTCTTGCCTCTGCTTTATGCTATCAATGCGCCGATATAAAGGGTGTAGAATATTTTTTTCCCGTTTTCGGAATTCTTTTATTGCTTCTACGACAAAAGACTAACTGGAACGGGTTAGGTATCGGTTTATTTCCGTTTACTATTGCAATTCATTCTCTGGTTATCTATGCGGCAAGAAACTCGGACCCTTGGGAACAACTCGTTCGGGATATTCCACTGATCGTATTTTGTCTGTTTGCCATTCCCTTATCGAAAATTAATCGAAATGATGGAGTTTCGGTGTACCTATCGCAGCCAGGTGCAGCCGTATTATCTTTACATATCATAATACAAATTTTGTTAATTGCAGGGCCGGTATCGCCCATCTTACCTGGAATCATCTGGCTGCTCTTCTCCGTCTTTTATTTGGAATTTTACTCATTAGTTTCGGCGAAATCTCCGGTTTGGATTTCCGATTGGCGTAAGAGTCTTGTTAATTCGAGGATCGTATGGGGTGGATTTGCGTTAACTTTTGTCGGACTCTTTATCGGTGCTCATATTTTAGTTCATCTTCAATCCGAAATTTATATCGGAATATTCAAAGTCAGACTTTTAATTCAAATCTTTGCAATCGGAGTTTTTCTGTATTGGGCAAATACTTCCGTTTTAGGAAAAGGAGGAGATATCGGAATTAGCCGAAGAATAATCCCTCTTTTTTGGGAACTTTCTCTTCTAACAGGTATCATTGCTTTAGCGCTCGAAATTCCTAGTAATTGGTTACCTGTAGCTTGGATCTTGCTGGCATTCGTTACTGAACTCCTGAGTCGACGAATTTCAATCATAGATAGGTTCCACTTTTATTCCCTGACCCTTTTTTGGATTTCGTGCATTCATACTGCTTTTCTATCCAGTTCCAATACGACGCCGTCGTCTTTCTGGACAGACCAGGAATGGGTCGGCGGTTTGATATCCTTATTTTTTCAGACGGCATACCTTATTATGATTTATACTCACCCGTCGTTTCAAAGAGGAGAGCAGGAAGGATTTCCGGGAACTATTAACCGTTTAGCCGAAAAAATTCAGACTAAAATTAATATTCTCATCTTCTATCCGTTATTCTTAACCGTCGCTTTGTTTCTTTTTTGGAGCTTTGACACTGCGTTCTTAACGTTGCTATGGATGACGGAAGTCTTCGTTGTTTTTCTTGTCGGGTTATTTCTTAAAGAAAACCATTTCCGATATGTTTCGTTATCTGCAATGGTAATTTGCCTACTCAGACTAATCTTTTGGGACCTTTCCAAATCATCTACGATTACCAGGGCGCTTGTCTTTCTTGGAGTCGGTGGAATTTTGATCTTAATGAATACGATTTATAGCAAATACAGAAATGCGGAAGGAAAGGAACCGAATGCCAAATAAGAGATTCTACGCGTTAATTTTATTGGTTGTTTTCGGTCTAGTCTTAGGACTCGCGGTTGCCGTTAACAAAGTCGGCGTGGAAAAGTCGGTAACATTAGCGCCTGCATTTCAACTGCTAGGAAAACCGGTAAAAACTTTAGACAGGGCGTTTACCAAGGTTCTTCCGATCGACAATATAGATGAAAAGCAACTAGGTGATGCGATTGCAAGTAGATATGAAAATTACGGAAGTACGGAAAACCCAAAAGATTTAGCGTACTTGCAAGGACTAATAGCAAAACTTACAGCGTGGAATAAAAAGGGATTCAATTATAGGATTCTAATTATGGAAACTTCTCAGGCCAACGCTTTTGCAATGCCGGGCGGTATTCTATTCGTGACGTCAGGGCTACTAACTTCCGTTAAATCCGAAGCAGAGTTGGTAGCGGTATTGGGACATGAAATCGGCCATGTGGAACTTTCACATTGCATGGATGGAGTTCGTTTCGAATTATTAAGTCGCAAAATCGGATCTTCAACGTTGGGCGAGCTTGCAGATATCGCGACCGGGATTTTACTACGACCTTCTTTCAGCAAAAATCAGGAAGGCGAATCCGACGAATACGGGTATAAGATCCTGCTCCGAGAGGGGTACGATCCGTTTGCTATGGGACGCACGTTTCAAAGACTAAAGGAATCGTCGGGTGGAATCGAGCGTCAGGAATCTCCGATAGGGGAATATTTTATGACGCATCCATACTTGGACCTTCGTTCCGAAAAGTTTCGGGAGAAGGCAAAGAAACAGGAAGCAGGAATGTATTATGTCGGCGAAAAAAACCTGTCAAACCGAACAAGTAAGTTCGAATCGGAATACGAGGATGAATTTATAAAAAGAGATTAGAAAGGCCGACATTTAAGGCATCGATCTTTCTCTTTGGAAAACTTTTGCTGTCGGAATCAAAAAACTTTCCTTTCAGGTTGGAAATTTTCTTCCATGTACTTCGGTCATAGCAAAGGCCGCGGTATGAATAAATCGTTACACTCGATTCTCCCTCTTTTTTTTAGCACGACTTTTTTGTTTGCTCAAGATCCCCACGTAATTACGATAACAGGTTTTGCGAAAGTCGGAATGCCTGCGGAGATTTCCGAAATTAAAGTGGGAATAGAATCCGAGGCTACGACTGCCGAAGAAGCGCACTTGAAGACCTCCAAAAAATCCGATGAACTGGTTCGAGTGCTGAAAGCATACAAAACTATCGGTCTGCAAACCGAGGGAATCCGAATAATCCCTGTTCATGAATATTCTAAATCCTCTTCTGCTCGCGAAACAAGGGGTTATAGAGCTCTAAATTATGTTTCCATTAGGGTTTCGATTAATGATGCAGGAAAAATCTTAGATGAATGCGCAAAATTCGAAGCCAACCATATCTTCGGACTTCGTTTTTTTCCTACTCAAGAGAATGATCAGAAAGCGTCCCTTCAAGCGTTGCAAGAGGCGGCACAGGATGCTCGTCAAAAATCCGACGCAGTTCTTTCGGCCTTGGGGTTGAAGGCTAAGGAAATCATAGAAGTACAGGCTGATGCGGGAAATCCAAATACCTTGTCACAGCAACAGTTACGAGGTATGACTAAGGAAAGGGTCAATTTACCTACGGAGGGAGGTATGATATACTCCGAAGCAAGAGTAACTTTGAGAATTTCTTATTAAAAAATCTGCAATTTTCTTGAAAAAACTGTGTCCAGCAGTCTGGTTTTCGGTATATGGTACTTAAGGAATGTTACCTGAGTGCCAAGCGAAAGCCGAACCCTCGGTTAACATATATCCAATTCTCTTCACTATTCTCACTACGTGAGCGACCCCGTAAGGGGTCGCTCCGGTCTTTTGAAAAAATTTTCTATTCCAATCAGGAATATGTTCGAACCGAGGTTATCACCGAATTTGCCTAGAATTTTGTTAAGCGAATCACAAATCTTTTAAAATTTCCGCTTTCTTACGTTCGTATTCTTCTCTGGTAATAAGCCGTTTTTCCAATAATTCTTTTAAGACTTTTAAACGCTCCTCTGTCCCTTTCGTCGTTTTTTGCGGGTTTGAAGAAGTCTTACCGTCAGGTAATTTTGCTGTCCAGAATAACGGACGCACGCAAATTCGATTTTGATTTTTTTGGTTTGTAACTAAGTTACTTGAATATTCGAGGCCTGCCGGGCGTATTTCGGAAAGGAAGACTTCGTTTCTGGACGAGGTGATCGGTTCTTGAATTGGATATAGAATCCAATCCCGGAGAGTATATGTAGTTTGAAAATCGACGACTTGACCGATTTCTCCGAAATCTAAAACTAAACAATTCGCATTATTATGAATGTAGAAAATTGTTCTTCGAATCCGCAGACCCGGTCGGATCGGATCTTCTCTCTTTAAAATTACTTGATATCCTTTCGGTGTACCGTCCGGTATTTCCCGCTCGGCTTTGTACAGCAATTCCGCTAGCTTGCTTACTTCATCTTCCGAAAATAATCGAACTAGTTCTTTCGCTCCGACTAACGAATCGGAAACTCCGATATATTTGAACAGGTTTTGCCAACGACGAGTGAATTCCGCTTTTTCATCTTCATCGAAATGGACTCCGTTGAGTATTGAAGATGCAATCGGTAACCAAGTTTCAGGTTCGAGAAATATCGGAGTTTCGGGGCTTTTATGAATGTAGAAGAAAACGACTGAATCCGATACGGATGCCATCCCTTTTTTTTGGTTGGAGAGACAGTCGACTCCGACGCAGAAAATTAAAATGAAAAAGAAGACTTTAAGAGCGATCTTTTTTATTGGTGTCGCCTTTCTTAAGGATATTTCCAATTTTTCCAAGTTCCTCAGGCTTGATTTTAGTACCGGCGGCTTTTCTATTTTCAGCCTGTATTTCACGGTACACTTCCGCTCTATGTACGGAAACCTCTTTCGGAGCTTTTACTCCGATCTTAACCTGGTCTCCCTTAATATCCACGATTACAATTTCTATGTCATCGCCGATAATGATTGATTCATTAGTTCTTCTGGCAAGTACGAGCACTTAGGACATCTCCACGGTAGCGCTTTCAAGAATCTTTTCTCGAACGGAATGAACTTCGTTTCTTGAAATGAATTGTCTACCCGTTAAGGTGACTTTATTTATCAAAATCGGACCTTGTAAATTCGCAGTCATAGATGCCGGATCATCGCCGGGAATCGTGACGATTACTAGAATTAGGGCTTCCGAAACTTCCTTTAGATCAATTTGAGAAAGCTCCTCCACGGTCAACGCAGGCAAATATTCTTTCTTGAACAGGGAAGGGGGGATGACCACAAAAGCGAGTTCCACTTCGTCGATCGACTGCAACCATTTAAATACTGATTCTTCTTCTTCTTCGATTAATGCGAAGTTTTTATATCCCGCAAAACCGAGTAATCCTTCCGGAAAGCGAATCATTTGCTGCTCCGATACTCGAATTTTTCCGAAGGGTTTGCTTTGGATTTCGACCATAACCGACCTTTTTACGGACCCTACTGGGAGACCGTCATTAGTTTAACCGTTTCCGGCATGCCTACAAGGAGAATTCCTGAAGCATACCGTGAAATCCTACATCCTATCTGAGGAAGTCCATCAGAGTAGGCTTAATAATTTTAGAACCTACATTCAACGCATATTGATGAATCGTTTCCAACCACTTTAGATTCATAATCGTCTCAGGGAAATCTATGCCTTCGTTCTTGGCGAGGAGTTCCGTCATGTAAGACTTATCGAATTCGACCCTTTGAGAATGTTCTTCCATCCGATTCATTCTCGCGCCCGTAATTGCGCGATAGCGGAGTACGTTTTCCAATGCCAAGTCCAAGTCTTGAATGTCTCGACCCGAAATCCTTTCCTGATCTTTCTGAATCAGATCGTTTCTGAATTGTATAAGCACATCAAAAATTGAAAGTCCGGTAACGGTGGCGGATTTGCTATAATTATTAGGCGGTTCGGAATTTGCCGAATCGATCAGTCCGATGTCACGAAGAACCGTTCCACCGTCGGTATCTTCCAGCCAAATTTGGTGAGGGGCTGTCGAGCTTAAGCTAATATTATCCTGAGCGAGTTTATTGGCCTTAACTTCGATAGGCGCATTATTAATTTTATCGATAATATCGTCGATCGTATCGCCGGCAGAAACTTGAATTTCCGTACCGTCGATCTTAAATTTCTGATCCGAAACGGCTACGTAACCGGAATTGTCCACACGGCTTGTAACGCTCATATTCGTTCCCCAGAAAACTTTATTTCCGGGAATCGTTACTGGAATGTATTCGCCCTTTTCAATTTCGCGAATCTGCTCGCCGATATCGCCGCGATATTCCACGCCGATATACTGATTCTTTAATTCAAGACCTTGTAAACCTTTGATTTTCGATTCGATGGGTTCGAACGGTGGACGTTCAATTACGTGTCCTCCGAAAAGGGGACGTCCTGTCGCGTCCCGAGTGTTTGCGATATCTACAAGGGCTCTGAGCAGCTCGTCGATTTCCTTACCGACCGCGACTTCCAATTCAAATCCCTTATCGCCTTGGTAAATGCCGTTGGAAGCCTGGACTGCAAGAACTCTGGCTCTTTGAAAAAGATTTCCAATCCTATCCAACTCACCGTCGATTTGTTGAAGCCTGCCGAATCCGTCGTCGATATTCGCTTGGAATGTTTCCAATTCGTTTATACGAGAACGAAAAAACATTTGGTTCGTAGCTCGACCGGGATCATCGGACGGCGTTTTAATACGCTGTCCTGTTCCTAACTGGTTTTGGGTTTCATCTAAAGCGACCTGATGACGATTTAGCGTCCTAACCAGTGTGTTGTTTTGCATCATGTTCGTGATCCGCATCATGGCTTCGCCTCCTTGCTATTCCTCGCGGAAGTTTATGCGCCTAATCGATTGATGATCGTATCCAGAATTTCGTTCATGGTATTGATCATCTTAGCTGAAGCATTATAGGAATGCTGGAATTGAACCATATTGGCCATCTCTTCGTCGAGACTGACTCCCATGACCGATTGCCTCATGTTTTCGAGTTCCGTCATTAGGTCTGTTTGAATTCCCCATTCCTGCTTCGCTTCTCTCGCTTCGGTGCCTAACTTTGATATGAGTGAGTTATAAAAATCATCCGTAGTCTTGGAATAATCCACCATGACCGGATTATTTCTTAGTGCGGAGGCAACTAATAACGCGTTGCGTCCGTCCTTATGTCCGCCGGGAGAATTATAATCTCCGGTTCCTCCCACATCTTTTCCCCGAGCTGCGGCAATATTAGCGACATTATTAGCGATTTGCTCGTTGATTCTAAAATGAGAAGAAGGATGAAAGTGCGGAGATAGAGTAATGTCTTCCGGTTTCGATTGAAGTTTTGTTATTTCCCCTAATCGTTTATAGTCATAAGCTCCCGTCGGTCCTGAAGCCATGAGTATCCCGGTCAATCCTACTAACAAATCGCCCGAATCTTCCAAATGACGGAGAATAAAATTCTTTTTAGGGGAATCCTCTGCAACAGTCGCTTTAAGAGCGAGCTGGTTGTCATGGTTCATATATGCGACGACCCCGACTTTCGAAGCGTTAATTCTCTTAATGATACCGCTTAAAGTATCATTCGCTGAGTAAGGAACCAACACTTGTGTTTCTTTCTCATCGGGACGATGGAAAGTCAGTGTTCCTCCGATGCCGATCGGTCTATCCGGATCGAGTGTATTCTTTCCGGTAGCTCTAAAGACTGCGGTGATATCATTTTGGCCGTCACCGTCGGAATCGTATTCTCCAAACGTATTAAGAGCCAAGGAACGAATATCAAAGAAATTTTGATTCGTATTTCCATTAACACCGAATCCGTCCTTATGAATCTCGTTAATGACATCCATAACGTTAACTGCGAGTGCATCTACTTGGTCGATTTTTTCTCTTAAGACTTTATCCCGAACTTCTATCAATCCTTGGAGGCGACCTTTGCGAAGGAGTACCGGATCGCCGGTTGTTTGCCAGTATAGATCCAGCAAACCGTCTTTCGAAGGATTACCTAGGACATCTATCTTACTCGCTTTTCCGCCCTGAACTAGAATTTGTTGGCCGATAAAGACCATCAATTCGTCTTCGTCGCTTCTTCCGATAGTGATATCCGTTAATCCTGATAATTCCTGCAATAACGAATCTCGTTTATCGTAGAGGTCGTTGGGTCTATCTCCTAATGCTTCCGATTTCGAGATTCTTTCATTTAGAGTACGGATATTTTCCGCGATTACGTTCAGATGCAAAGCATGCGATTCAATTTCACGATTGGATTGGTCTCGCAGCTGGGTGAGCTTACGATAGACGTCCTCCATTCGGCTTCCGAGTCCTTGGGCCTTCTCGAGAACCACGGATCGATGAGCGTTGTCTTCCGGATAATTGGACAATTCTTCCCATGAAGACCAGAATTTATCCATTAAAGTACGAAGAGTCGTTCCGTTCGGTTCGTTAAAGATCGTTTCAGTTTGATAAAGATATTCGTTTTTAGCCGCCCAATAATCTTTTACGCCCGAGGTTTCTATGATTCGATCATCGATAAAGTTGTCTCTTACTCGCTCGATGGAGGCAATCTCGACGCCCTGTCCGATCTGGCCCGGAAGATTGGCTCTATTTAAAGAAGGTTCGTACAAGGGATCCGTCGCTTGCATTACGACTCTTTGGCGAGAATAGTGCTTATTATCGGCGTTAGAAATATTATGCCCCGTCGTTTGCAGAGCTTGCTGGTGGGCCGTTAAACCTCTTTTACCGATTTCGAGTCCGGAGAATGTTGATCCCATAAATTTCTCCCTCCTTTCCTTGATTGCCTCTTATGCGGAGGCGTTTACTAAAACCGAAGAACGTTTGCGCGGAGTTCTTACAGTGACAGGGCTATCGTCCTCGTATGTGGAAACTTCGCCGCTTTTTACGTTCTCTCTCATCGCTTCGATCGTAACTTGTAGGAATTCCTGTCGAGTGCGGATTAAGCGATCGTTGGCCTTAATTCGCTCCTTCAATTTGTGTACGGTATCTTTTAATTGCGTCCCTAAATGCTTTAGCCTATGACCTGATTCACGATCGAGTTTATTAAGAAAATCGGTTAGGGTCAGAGGGGTAATGTCTTGAACGGAATTAATACTACCTGATTGATGTACTTCTTCCATCGCACTCATTCGAACTCTCTCAAGCTCGCTTGCGTGAACGATCAGTTCGTAAGTATTCTTCGCGATTTTTTCAAGCGACTTTCCGTCGGCTTTCGTCACTGCCGCGGTCTTTTCTATTTCTAACTCCAGGATTTCGGAGTATAAGCGAATCTCTTCCTTAAATAAGGAATAAATCCGTTCCAACCATTCCTCTTTTTGTAACGTCATAGTTCGGGTCCTGTTCCTTCCCATCGGCTATTCCGAAAATTTTATGAGGGGTTTTTATCTAAATTGGAAAAGGACGAAATTTGATTTTCGAAAAATGGAGCAGGAGTATCGATTTTATGGAAATTCTCCCTCTTGATTTTATCGGTAAGGAAGTTAGAAGGGACATAATTTTAAAATTATAAATTCGAGGGAAATAGGCTGATTGATTGCCGTTCATAGGAAAAATTTTAGAAGTCAATGAAGCCGGCAAACTGGAATTTTCATGCAGAGGACAGACGGGGGGACGTCTCCCCCGCGCTGCAGCTGCGTATGCGTCTTCCGCTACCCAATCGAGCGACCCGAGAGAGCGAGATTCCCGAAAGGTGACTGAACGAAGTGAAGTCAAATTTTCAATCAAACAAACTGCATTCGAATGAACTCCATATCTCCAGGGAATCGTCTGCTTGCACCCCCGGGACCCGAGGCCTCTTTCTACCGGAAGACTGATGACAGACGCGTTCGCTTTGCTCACGATAGACAGAAGCTGCTATTAATTGGAAGGGTAACAGAAGTAGAGGAAAGATCTACTGTACGCAAGAATCTTTCTCTAGAATGCGGAAACTCAGCTCATCAGTCCTTTATCCTCAGTCTTCTATCCTCTGCCAGCGGCAACGATGCGTAGGGTGCGAAGCAGTCGAAGCGCTTGCGGATAAACGGTGTATGTTAAGAGAAAAGAATCGCTGAGACCGGAGCGAACGCGAAGCCCGGAGGAGCGTGACCCGAACGAAGTGAAGGGGGCCGCCCGCAAAGTAGGAGTTAGAAGTAGGATACAGCTGGTCCGCTGTGGGAATTCAAATTCAATGATCCATTCCGAATCTGCGACTAAGCCGCGGAGTTCGATCGGAGGTTTTCGATTCTGTTTTTGAAGGATTATTTCTATATTTAACGTCTTACAACCAGTATTCGGATCGAACGAATCGAATCTCGGAATTCGTCTCGGATTTTACTACTTTTCCTTCGCAAGTAAAGCCTAAGGTTCTTAGGAAAAAAATTTCCGGGCTCGTCAGAATAAAGACCGAAACTAGTAGAGTATTTCATTATGACGATTGAAGCGACCCGCCGCAATATTGGACTTTTGACCGTTTTAATTTTCGTCTTTTGCCAAACTTTTTCGATCGACTCTAAAGAGGACTCTTCTTCCGACAAACTTGCGATAATAAAAAAAGGTTCGACTCTTCCGAAAATTTTAACTTCCGGAAAACAGGAAGGAAAAAAAACGCAGAAGAAGCAAGGCACTCAGATCGGGCAGGTAAAAACGCCTAAGCGAGGCCCAGGTGAAGTTGTCGAAAAAAAAGAATCGCTTTTTTCTTTCACACTATCCGCTCGCAAGTTTGCTCAGGGGGAGGTACTCTTTCTTTCCCTTTCCCCCGAACCGCATTTATTTTCGAAATTAGATCGAGTGAAAGTAACTTGGGAAGGGAACGAATTACCTGTTTTTAAAAAAGCCGGAACGATATCGGTTTTTATTCCGATTTCTCCCGAATTCCCGAAATCTTCCGGAATACTCGAGATAACCGAAAAGAATTTATTTAGAAAAAACGAATCTAAGAAATACGAAATTCCGATTCGTAAAACCGCCTTTGCTACCGCGAAAGTCTCCCATTTAACCATGGATAAGCAATATACTTCGGATAAGCTTCCGGAAGAAACGATGACCTTTATTAGAGAATGCTCGGAAGCAAAATCCAAGGCATTCCAGTCAAAGACGGATTTGCAGATCGCATCGGATTTCGAGTATCCGGTTTCAAATCCGATTTTAAACAGCCCATTTTACAAAAGAAGAATTTATAATAAAGAAAAGGGAAAGCCGCACGGAGGAGTGGATTTTAAAGGCGGTGTAGGAGAACCCATTTATGCGATTAACGACGGGTCGATAATTTTAGCTAGGCCGATGCACTATGAAGGAAACTTTACCGTCATAGATCACGGATCGGAAGTCTATTCACTTTATATGCATCAATCGGAATTACTCGTAAAAGTTGGAGATAAAATTAAAAAAGGCGATCTAATTGGAAAAGTAGGATCGACGGGCATGTCGACCGGAGCGCATTTGCATTTGGGTCTGCGTATCCAGGGTACTATGGTAGATCCGTTGTCTGTAATTCAAACCAAACTATTTTCGGTAAAGAGAGAACCTCAGAAGTAGACGCCGTTATTTTAACGGATTCTTTTTTGCAACGTGGTAGACAATGTCAAGGTGGGCGTTACGATTCGACCCTGCGGAGATTCGTATGGAACCAATAATGAATAGAAAAGATTTTTTGAAAACTACGGCTCGCTTTGCGTTGGCGGCTGGATCTTTACCGATTATTATTCAATCTTGTTCTAATTCTCCAAAAGGGGTTGAAGATCATGACCTACGATTTTCGAACTTTGAAGAAGCTGATCGCGAAATCGAAAAGTTAAGTACGGCTAGGAAAATCGTACAGTATGGGGATTGGAGTCCGTTTCAAATTCTAGTCCACTGCGCTGAAAGTATCGAATATTCCATCAAAGGTTTTCCCGAAAACAAATCCGTTCTTTTTCAATCTACGATCGGTAAGATGGCGTTTACTACGTTTTCGATGAGAGGCAAGATGTCTCATGATTTAAATGCACAAATTCCCGGAGCACCTGAGTTACCTAGAACCGGAACCGTCGAGGATGGAATCCTTGCATTAAGAAAATCTTTTGAAGCATTCATCAATCATAAAACCGATTTTGCTCCTCACTTTGCTTACGGAAAATTGAGTAAGCAAGAATACGAATTAGCTCACGCTATGCATATCGCTAATCACCTGAGTTTTTTAAAATTTCCCGGTTGAGGAAAAATTTATTCTCGGGTAACGCTACTTAGAATAGTTTCTACAGATTCCTCGTGTCTCCGATTTTTAATCAGGCTTTCGGTGACATGGAACAGCAATGAGTCCCCTTGGTTTGTTTCAGAAAGAACAAATATGCCGGTCTTAGCATATCTAGGATGTAACACATCATAGAAGGTCCAAAATTTCCCGGAATATCGGTTATTAAAGTCCTCATGCTCCAGTTCGTTTAACTCTTCCATATCTCCGCGACTAACGAGCAAATCCAGATACTTCTTAAACTCCGTGATTAGAGGATCGATTTCGACATAAGGCTGAGGAGTATGGAATATTCTAATATATGGATATCGATTCGGATCTTTATCGCTCGTGGAAATAACCCCGGCAATCTGACCGGTTCCTGTTTTATCTTCCCAAGTAAGGTCTTTCGGATTATGAAAATAGAAATCTTCGGGTAGCTTTAAAGAAAGTCGGAGATCTGGGTTTGAAAGAATCCTTGTGCTTTCATCAAAGTTCCATCTGGTTAAATTTTGCTCCTGGAAAGAGGGTTTAAAGTGCAAGTAGGCTACCCAGGCTTCGGTAAATTGTAGAGCCTTAAAGCTTCCGAGCCCGGATGCTAAAACTAAAACTCCTAGGAATCCGGCTTTGTAGTAGATTTTATTTTCCAAAAACCGAACGGAAAAAACGCAAAGACAATAAATGGCGAAGAATAAAATTCCGGACCGATTATCGAAGAATTCCGTAAGATAACAGATCGAGACGGAAAGCAGAAACAAACCGGCTTCTATCCAAGGTACTAAGGCCGTTGGCGGGCGCGAGATTCCAACTTCTGCAAAGATTGCGGGTACTTCGACTCGAGATTCGAGTTTGCGATAGGAGAAGACGATTCCCCAAAATAGCAAAGTAGAAGCAAGATACCCGATCAGTGCAAGACTAATCATCCAGAATAAAGGTAAATGAGATTCGTGATAGAATAAAAAGTAGAGAGCAAAGACGGAATAGACTATAAAGAGTTTCCTCGTAAAGGAAAGTTCTTGCAGCTTCTTCAGGAGGGTTGTTCCTTTTTCCCATCCCGGAACTTTGCGGAGCAAATTCATGAGCCAGATCACCCAGTTCTTCTCCAATATGAAGATGGACTTCGATAGGTTGAGCCAATCCATTGACGACCTAGTGAAAACCTATTACGCCATCGTTAATTTCCTGGAGATAGTTTCCAACCTCTTTCCTTTGGACTTAGTTCTAGTTTTAATCTTTTCTATTCCCTTATTGCTCGTCTTTAATAGCTTATCTCCATCGTCCCCGAGAATTAATTATACACTGGCGGTCCTTCTCGTATCCGGTATACGTACTTTTTTACAACATTCCATTTCCCAATCTTGGGAGATTTTTGCGGTTTCGAAAACCGCTTTAATTCTTTTATTGCCCGCTTATGCGTTTCTCTTGATTCGTTTGCTCTTTGAGCGTGTGCAAAAATTGGTTTCGAGAAAAAAAGCGTTATCGCCGCGAAACCTGGAAGAATCCTTCGGCGCCCTGCAGTCCGCATATCGAACTTTATCCATAGAAATTTATTCCGAACTGGATTCAGTAGGAGGCGGACCGATTTACCGCAAAAGTAAATTTCTACCGGCGTTAAAAGAATTAGAAGAAGCTACTGTGGGAATGCGTCGCTTATTGGAAAAACGAAAAATTACGGAGAATATTTTAAACTCCGGAGACAAAATCGATCGTTAAAATAGCTATTCGGTCGATTTGAAGAGATCTTTCACCGCGTCTTTAGCTTTTGATTGAGTATAATCTTCCCGATCGATCAGAATGAATTCCATTCCTTCTTTTTCAATTCGGGCCAGGACTTTTGCGATTTCTCCCGGGGCTTTTAGATTCGTGGCAAGATATTTAAACTTGGAGCCGCATTTAGGACAAGAACGATCCTTTGTATAGTTCAGTCCTAAATGTTTACAATTTCCGCAAGTTCCGTATAGATCATCGATTATTAGTAGGTGCGAAGTGACTTCGCTGACGCTCATCTTTTTCCAGACTCGAATGTATTTTCCGTCGTCCACTTGCATGGCTTTTATAAGTCCTTGAATCGACAATTAGTCAAGGGTTTTACGAACCGAATCGGAGATCATTGCGACCGCGATCTGGATCTCCTCTCCGGTAATACATAAAGGAGGTGCAAAGCGAATCGTATGATCATGAGTTTGTTTAGCGAGTAAACCTCGATCCAACAAATCATAGCATATTCTTTTAGCTACGGACCCTCCCGATTTTTCGGGCAAGAATTCAACGGCATTGAGTAGGCCTTTCCCGCGAACTTGTTTTATCTTATCAGGATATTCTTTATGCAGAATTTCCATCCCTTCCCGAAATTCAACTCCACGTTGTTCGGCATTCTCCGGAAGTTTTTCATCGAGGATAACTTGAACTGCGGTCTTTGCCACCGCTGATGCCAAAGGATTCCCGCCGAAAGTGGACCCATGCTCTCCTGGTTTCAAAGTCAAAATAACTTCATTGGAAGAAAGAACGGCAGATACCGGTAACGTTCCACCCGACAAAGCCTTTCCTAAAACGAGCAGATCGGGTTTCACGTTCTCGTGATCAGCGGCTAATAATTTTCCCGTTCGACCCAGTCCGGTCTGAATCTCGTCAAGGATAAGCAATACGTTTTTTTCTCGGCATAATTGAGAAATTTTCTTTAAATATCCGAAATCCGGCAGGATAACTCCTGCTTCGCCCTGGATAGGTTCGACCATAAATCCAGCTACATTAGGATCTTCTAATTCTTTCATTAATGCGTGAATATCGTTATAAGGTATAACAATAAATCCGGGAATAAATGGACCGAATTCTTTTCGACTATTCGGGTCCGTTGAAGCTGAAATTGCACCTAAACTTCTTCCCCAAAAATTACCCGTTGCGAAAACGATTTTTGCCTTATCTTGGGGAATTCCTTTTACTTGGTAGCCCCATTTACGAGTCAATTTCACCGCCGTCTCGGCGGCTTCTACTCCGGTATTCATGGGTAACATTCTATCAAAACCGAAGGTCTCGCATAAGAATTTCTCGGTGATACCTAATTGGTCGTTATAGAAAGCTCTAGAAGTTAATGTCAGCCTCTCGGATTGCGAGATTAAACTTTCGATGATACGCGGGTGGCAATGCCCTTGGTTTACCGCACTGTATGCAGATAAAAAATCGAAATATTTCCTTTCTTCGGTATCCCAAAGGTAAATTCCTTTTCCTCTTTGTAATACGACGGGAAGGGGCTCATAATTGAAGGCGCCGAACTTTCTTTCCAAGTCAATATATGATTGTGCGGATTGCGTAGGCATCGATACCTATTTCTATCTTATACATGAAGCTACAAGGAGATTTCGAGATTTCCCTTGACTTTTGAATGACGACGCAATGAAAATTAGCGTATGAAAAATTTTCTTTCTTACATGAGAAGATTAATGTCGCTTAGCGCCGGTCTTATGTTCCTTTCATCTTGTTTATATACTAATATTAAATCTCCAGGATGGTATTATTCTCAAAGCTATACGGATGTTCGTGGAATGGAGCCCGTAGGACGCCTTACGGGAACATCATGTGGAACGAGTTGGTTATGGTTGGTTTATACCGGCGACGAAAGTTATGAAAGTGCCGTTCAAAATGCTGTTAAAGATAGGGCGGACGTGCTTTTCGACGTTCAGACCGATTACAGTTATAAGTCATTCGTATTCGGGTTGTATTTTGAGAAATGTACCCGTGTATCCGGAATCGGAGTTAAGCTTCCACAACGGTTATTGAAAAAGGAATGAACCTTTTGTCTCCACGAACGGTCTTTGCGTATTTACTACTGCTCATTCTGGAACTATTGAATTTTACTTCATGTATTCAAACAGGCGGTACAAGAACTCTGACTCGTAGAAACCCCGAACCATATCCGTCCGGTTTAGGTATTCCCCCCGAAAATGAAGTGAAGTTGAACGGCTTTCACTTTCGGGACCCTTCCATTCATTATGGTGCAGGTTCGACTGCGTTGAAAACAGGCGGTTTCGATGGATGGGTTAGAGCTACTATTTCCTTTCCGTTTAAGGATATGTTCCACACGTCTTTAGAAGGATGGGATTGGTCGGAGTATCGAATCGTTCGATTTGAAGGAGAGAGCAAAGGATGCCAAACCGGAATCCGATTGGTATTGCCTCTTAAACAAGGATCGAGGGATAGTTATATACCGGTTAATTTCGTTTTCGGCCCTACTAGCTTTTATGAAGAATTGCAAGGTAAGATGAAAGAAAATTCGATCGAGGCACTTTTTGATAGTCGCCTCGATTTGGAGAATACTGCATACTTATTCGGAATTTTTCGAAGGAAATGCATTCGGTTTCGCAGTTATGGAATTCAAAAATTCTAAAAATCTTCCGTTATTTTTGGCAGCCTTTTTCGGATTCACCGGGGTTGCGTTCGGTGCCTTTGGAGCTCATGGATTAAAATCGATCTTAAGTCCGGATTTACTGACCATCTTTGAAACCGGGGCGCGTTATCAACTAATCCATTCCGTCGTTTTAATGATATTATCGCTTAGTAATAAATGGAGCGAATCGAAAGAATTAAGAATCGGATATTGGCTAATACTTTCCGGAATTTTAATATTCTCCGGTTCGCTTTATACATTATCAATTACAGGAATTAAAATTCTGGGAGCAATTACTCCACTCGGAGGAATTGCTTTTCTTCTTGGATGGGGATTCTTGGGTTATAGCGGAATAAAAGGACGATGAACTTCGGGCCAAAAAGTCAAATTTGGCCCTCGATTTTACTTTGTTATATGAAAGTTAAAATTGGAATTTCCGAATTTTCCATAAAGTCGTAGCCAGATCGGAAGAAGCATCTCTGTCGATCGAGCGCCGGTAATATCCCCTAAGTCTAATATATTCTTCCAGCCGAAGTCTTCGGATAGTATCTTCGCGACCGTCGCTTTTGCGGCCGCGTCGTTTCCCGAAATGAAAACATCGTGGTCACCTTTCACCAAACTAGAATCTACCATGAGATTACAGTTCATCGTGTTTAACGTTTTAACCACGGACGTCTCGGGAAATTCTCTTTGAATCGCTTCTCCTAAAGAATCAGTGTTGCTGATGAATAGAGACGGGGGCATACCGTTGGAGAAATCCAACGGATTGGCAAGATCTATAAGAATTTTTCCCGTAAGAGCTATCGATCCTGCTAACCGTAAGGCATCGACGGAGATATCTCCTTTTGTGCAGTTAAAAATAACCTCTCCGAATTCTGCAGCGTCCTTAAAAGTACCGTGCGAGGCATTGCTTCCCGCCGCTGCCACCCATTGAATAGCCTTTTCGTTCTTTGGGGTTCGAGAGCCCATTTTTACTTCATGATTTCTTTGAACCAGTTTATTTGCGATCGTATTGCCGACTATTCCGGTTCCAAGTATTCCGATTTTCATAGGTTTTTCCTTCCTGATTAGACCCGTAAGCTTTCTCAAATAATAAGTCGGATCGTTAAAATTCGTTATCGGTTTAGTAAATGTAAGGAATGGAAGAATGGAAAAAATCTGTATCTTAAAAAGAGCAGGAATCTGTAGCTTTTTTTATTATAGTCTTTTCGTATAATAAGCTCCATTCTTTATCGATTAAAGAGTTGTGATGGATTTTTCCTAACGAAGATAGAAAGGAGAACGATCGAATGAGCAAAATAGCGTACGAAATTTTTCAGGTAGATGCGTTTACGGATCGATTATTTTGCGGAAATCCTGCGGCCGTAATTCCATGGAAAGGGGAGTGGCCGAACGACCGGTTGTTGATTCAAATTGCTGCAGAAAATAATTTATCTGAGACGGCCTTCTTTCGCCCGACGAAGAAAGAGGGTGAGTTCGAGTTGAGATGGTTTACTCCCGAGGTCGAAGTTGATCTCTGCGGTCATGCTACTTTGGCGACTGCAGCAGTCATTTTCGAATATGGGACCGATTTAAAAATCGGAAATAGGTCGATTCTCCGTTTTCATAGTAAGAGTGGAGCGCTGGAAGTCGAGAGAGAGAACAAATTGTTTTATTTGAATTTTCCATCACGCCCTCCTAGTTCCTTGGATGTTAATCAGGAACTTTTAAAATGTTTTTCGTTAAAACCGCAATATTTGTTACAGGCAAGAGATGCCGTTTTTGTTTTCGAGAAGGAAGAAGAGGTTCGACAATTGGAGCCGGATTTTGATGCAATTAAACGAATCCCTTTTTTTGCGATCATCGCCACGGCGCCTTCCACATCGGGCAAAGAATATGATTTCGTTTCTCGATTTTTTGCGCCAGCGAAGGGAGTGCCGGAAGATCCTGTAACCGGTTCTGCCCATTGTACTTTAATTCCATATTGGGCGAAAAGATTACAAAAAAAGGATTTATCGGCTTTCCAAGTCTCCACGCGCGGAGGTCATTTAATCTGTGAGGATAGAGGAGACCGAGTTAGAATAGGTGGTAGATGCGTTCTTTATCTGAAAGGGAACGTTTTTCTTTAAGCTTTAGAATCGGATTAAAATTCGATCGAGGGGCGCTAAGACGGTCCTACGAAATAAAACCTTACGACCTAAATAGTAATTTGCGACTTAACTTTCGAGGAATCTTTTACCGTTTTCGAATTCCATTCATTAGCAATCTGACTAAGGTTTTCGCGGCATCTTTCGCGTTGTTTCGGGTTAAACCTAAGTTGTAAGTAAGTTGTTGTTCATTTATTAAAGTTGAAAAACCGTGAACAATCGACCATGCGGCGGAAGCCATTTCTACGGGAGGATAATCAGATACCTGCTCTTCATGGCAGGCTAAAACCGTCTCCCATAGTCTGAGAAAAGCCCCCTTACCAGCTTCTTGTAACTCCAATAGATCATCTTTGGGACCGAGATCAGTATGCCACATAGCTCTATAATATCCCGGGTTCTCCACGCAAAACGATACGTAGGCTATTCCAATTTTTTCAAGTCGATCGATCGAATCTCCGGGGATTGCAGTTGCTTCAGCCTCTAAAAAAGCTTTTGTAATCCCTATGAATCCGTCCTTTGAAATTTCCGCCAGAAGATCTCTTCGAGAAGGAAAATGGCGATATGCAGCCGCGTGACTGACTCCGGCTTCCCTTGCTATTTCGCGAATGGTAAAGGCGGAATCTTTACTCTCTTCTAATCTCTTTAAAGCTAGAGCCTTTAACGTTTCCGCTAAGTTACCGTGATGGTATGCGCGCTCCGGCTTTTTAGTCTTTTTTTTTGCGGGCATAAAAATTTCCTAAAAAAATGTTGACATCGGTAACATCAGGTGTTACCGATAGTAACATTCCTTAATGCTATCCGAATTGGGACAAGTATTTCCCATTTTCGTATTTGGGAAAATAGAGGTTAATATGTCTGTGGAGTTGGTTTTTACGGTTCTTAGTCGTTTTTCACTAGTAGGGTGGTTGTTACTTGCTATCTTACCGAATTTGAAACTCACTAAAGTCCTGGTTCGTAGCGGTTTATGGTCGGCAATACTTTCGGCCGCCTACTTCTTAATATTGGCGACTAACAGAGGATCGGACGGGAATTTTCAATCTCTTGCCGGAGTTGCTGCATTGTTTTCTAATTCTTGGGTTCTCTTAGCCGGTTGGGTACATTATCTCGCTTTCGATTTATTATTGGGAATTTGGGAAACGAAAGAGGCGGAATCGGTCGGACTTTCCCGATGGATTCTTATCCCCTGTCTGTTTCTTACTCTTATGGTTGGACCAATCGGTTTTTTAATATTCTATGTTATACGTATCATTAAAGGAGGATTCAATGTCAACTTATAGCATCGCCTTTCCATTATTGCGAGAGTCGGAAGATTTTCTTTCTACTTTAAGAAGTAATCGGCCTCTTTCCTTTTTCGGCGGCATCATCGGTATATTGGTGCTACCGGCATATTTCCTACTCATGGGATTTGATAATAGAACTATATCCGGGATTAATCCATGGATCAAACCGGTTAAGTTTGCAATTTCTATCTGGATCTTTCTTTGGACGATGGGATGGATTCTAGACTATCTGCAGGAATATCCTAAGTTTCGGGACCGAGTTGAAAAATACTTCGTCGTCGGAATGGGGGTCGAGCTCTTTCTAATCACTGTTCAAGCTGCGAGAGGCGTTCCGTCCCACTTTAATCAATCTACGATTTTGAATTCGATCATTTATGGCGTTATGGGATTGTTTATTTATCCGGTCATTCCTGCCGCCATCCTGATTGATCGTAAGTTTAGCAACCCGATTAAAGGATTAGATATTAGGTTAAAAACCGCGATTCGAATTTCATTATGGGTATTTGTCTTTGCATCTTTGATAGGCTCCTATATGACCGCGATTTTCTCGCATTCCGTCGGTGTATCCGACGGAGGCGAAGGTCTTCCGTTTTTGAATTGGAGTCGCAACGGCGGTGATATTAGGATTGCGCATTTTGTGGGAATTCATGCACTTCAGATCTTACCCTTATTTGCTTTGATAGCAATCAAAAGGGATTGGTCGCAAAAAAGCATCAAGTACGCGGGAGTCACTTTGGCTTTCTTGACTAGCGGGGTCTTTATGAATGCTTTGCTCGGCAGGCCCCTACTGTAGCGATGCGATACTATCGAGATTTACGATTTTACGTTGGAACGGATTAATTTGCTCGGAAATTTATCATTATATAATCCGGTTATTGCCTTTCCGTTCCAAAGTAAAATTTACCTTGTTTGCGAATTAACTTTCTAGTAATTAAACCTTCGGCTATGATTAGCAATCCCTGAGCTGCAGCATGCTTCTTTTCGATAGGCATATCTTGCTGCTTTGTCATAAGGTCATGGACAAAGGCTCTCCTTTTAGGTTCCAAAACCCCGAGCATCGAACCGCAAACTTTTTTATCACCAACCATAAAGGCTAACGCCAAAGTTTGGGGTGGTGTCTCGTTACAAAGGTAATGAAGAGCTAAGTTATCGAAAAAAGATAGTTCTTCGAACGATTTTAGAGTTAGTTCTTCGTCTTCTTCTTGGCTCATATATTACTCCTGTTCCTCTATCTTTGAAGAAAGATAATCTATTAAGTATTTTGCGTTTGGACCTTCGCCCGTTGCTTGACTGACGATCTCATCCGCTTGAAATTTTCTGCCTTTTTGATGAACGTTTTCGCGTAACCATCGAAGTAGCGTTGCAGTCTTTCCTCCGCGCAATTCATTCGGAAAATTAGGATGCTTGGATAGGAAACAGGAATAAAGTTGCGCTGCATAGATATTTCCTAATGTATAGGTAGGGAAGTATCCAAAAGCGCCGCTACTCCAATGGACGTCTTGAAGATAACCTTGGCTGTCATTTGGTACTTCAATTCCGAGTAATTCCTTCATTCCGGCATTCCAAGCTTCCGATAGATCTTGGAGCTTCAGTTCCTTTCGTAATAGCGCCCGCTCTAATCGAAATCGAAGGATTATATGCAGATTATAGGTGACTTGATCCGCTTCTACCCGGATAAGCGAAGGCTTTGCTCTATTCACGAATTTATACAACATAGCGAAAGGAAGATCTCTTTCGGAAATATTCAAGCCGCCGACAAACCTAGGATATACTGCCTCCCAAAACTCCCTAGATCGCCCTACTTGGTTTTCCCAGAGTCTACTTTGCGATTCGTGGAGTCCGAGTGAAGCGGAATCCTTTAATGGAGAATAAGCGCCTTCTATTAACGAAATTCCCGTTTCATAAAGCGCATGTCCTGTTTCATGTAGGACAGAATATACCGAGGAAAGGGGATCGTCTTCGTCATATCTTGTCGTTATTCGTTTATCAAAGGAGCCCAGCGAGGTGGAAAATGGATGAGCGCTTGCATCCAATCGGGAAATATTTTTCGGTAAACCGAGTAGTTCAGGCAATCGTTCGTTAAAAGGTTTCTGCAAGGAAACAGGAAATCTTCCTTTAAACGGAGAACTTACGTCTCTAGATTTACTAACGAGAGGAACGAGAGATTTACGAAGACTTTCAAACAGACTGTCTAACGATTCGGCCCTTGCACCTGCTTCGTAATCCTCCAATAAGGAATCGTAAGCTTCGGTTTCATAACCGAGATAATCCGTTTTTTGAAGAGTTAAATCCAGTAACTCTTGGAGTATTTGAATAAAAGCCGTTGAATCATTTTTTTTCCTTGCTTCGGTCCAAACCGAATGCGCTTGGCTAGTTAGCTTTGCAAACTTTTCTACCCAAGAACTTGGAACGGAAGACGCACGTTTTAGATCCCTGAACAAAAGTTCTAATTCCCTGCTTCGCAGTTCCTTTCCAGGGAGATTTCGTTTATTGTTTTCTTCGAAAGCTTTCTCCGCTAACGCTTTAAAAGTATCGATTGTAAATGCTTCGTGAGCCATTCCGGAAAGCAATCCGATCTGCTCAGCTCGCTCTTCTTGTCCTGCTTCCGGTAAGGTGACTTCCATGTCCCAATGGAGAACGCTCAAAATATTTCTAAGGTGACTGATTCGTTCGAACTCTTTTCGATACTTCCAAAAACCGGGGAGATCCTTCTCCCAATTTCCCAACTCAATTTCCCACATACAAAAATCATTCTTTTCGATTGACATCCTCCTAACCAACAAAAAACTATCCCTATCTTATCGCGGGCATGGTGTAATGGCTAGCACCGTAGCCTTCCAAGCTTCTAGTGAGGGTTCGAGTCCCTCTGCCCGCAAGTTTCTCACTTCAGCCCGGATCCTAAGATCTTTCCTTAAAAATACCCGCATCGCAACGATCTTCTGGACCCGCCGTCTTCGAATCGCCTACCGTTATACGGTTTGAATACTTTATAAAATAAACTTTAATGCGTGATCGCCGCTCAAAAATTGCGGGTCGTGCCAATCCCAAACTCGGGAGGGGTTTGCATCTATACTTTGTGGGCTTCTATTCCAGATAGTCGGACCTAAATCCGCCGATGCTCGAAAATGAAAAATAAAACTTAATAGGCAGGCGATAAGCCAGAAAGTTCGAACGGCTTTGTTCGATCGAATATGTTCAGAAAGTTGTAATACACCTTTTAAGGTAAACCATAGAAAGAATGGAATCGTTTCCGTTAACAATCTCGGCCCGATGGAATGACCTCCCCACCACATATCGAAGCTGGAAAGGAGAATCAAGTGCAGCGCCATGCAGATCAGAAATAGGATTGAAATAGGCGAATCCTGATCTTTGTTAATTCGTAGAATCCCTAGAATCGATAAAGCCAGGAAAGGCGACCAGATAAATAATCCTCTGTTGGGACTAAAAAGTAATCCGGCAAAAGCTTCTCCGAATTTTTCGAATCGGAAAATTCGAGCAGAATGATTCGAATAATAAGCCGGTAAAAAACTTTCATATATGTCAAAAGTATAATACATAAAAAGAAGAAAAACCGGGATCGCAGTAACAAACACCCAGACTACCTTTCTTCTCTCCCTAAGTAATAGAAAGAAAAATGTCGGAATGGAAACCAAAAGGGTGGTGGGGCGAACCCATATTGCGAAGCCGCAGATCAATCCGATCCAGAGCAGTTCTTTCTTTCCGTAAATTCCTCGAATTAGAATATACATTAACATCGTATTAAGTAGAAGCGCGCCGCTCTGCTGCCAAATGGCCCGACCCCCCGTCGACAATGTCGGGGTCGCAAATGCAAAGAGAATGGCGAAATAAAGCGCTTTTTGATAACCGAATTTCTTTTTAAATCCTAAGAAGATGAATACCGTTGCCAGAGCCATCCATCCAGCCGCGACGAACTTTCCCGCCTCGATAGAATGGTTTAATATTTCTTTCGAACCGTTTATTTGGGTCATCAGGAATAATTGCGGAATCGCTAGAATCGAAACTCCGATCGGAAAAATATTATACTCTTTACCTTTGAGATTTATTAAACCGTAATCCGTGAACTCTTTGCGCAAGTCCTGGAACTCATCCAAGTTGGTATCGCCATGTAGAATAATACTCATCCCGGTCGGGACGTTCCAAATCGTATCCGAACGTGGTGTAACCGGTAGTAGCACGTTTACAAAGAAAACGATAGAAAAGAGAAACGGAATGCTATTTTTTTTCATTTAAGAGTTGGTCGTTCTTTCAATCAATCAGAGAAACTTTAAATTAACAAATCGGTTAGGAAGCTTCTTTTTCCAGTCTATCGGCTGCAAACGCTTCTTCCAACTGCTTGACCGCATTCTTAGAAAATGCGATGAGCTCTTTTTCATTATGGCGAACTTTGTATTGTCCTAATAACATTTCTTCGTCGTAATCTCTAAATTTCTGCAGAATCGCTTCCACCTCCGACGGTAAGAAACCCAGTTCCATCAGGACCTCCCCACCTATCTCGAGTGACGAAGCAAACGTGTCCCTACGGATCGTCTCCACTCCCAGATCCATTAGATTAAAATAATGGGCTCTGTTTCTTGCGCGAGCGATGATCTGGAGATTAGGGAAATTTTTCTTCACGAGTTCCGCAATCTTTAGGGATAATTCCATATCCTGCACGGCCAGAATCAGAATATCAGCCTGGGCGGCTCCTGCCGAGACTAGCAGATCCAATCGACTTGCATCTCCGTAATAGATTTTGTGACCGAATTTACGTGCGGCGCTAACCTGCTCGGCATTATGCTCCAGTGCGGTGAATCCGATTTTATGCACGTAGAGCATCCTGCCGATGATTTGGCCGACACGACCGAACCCAGCGATGATGACTCGATTTCTCTCGTCGATTACATCTGCGGGCATTTCCTCTTCCTGATTGAAATAAGGGTCCAGTAGCTTTTCTTTTAAAATCGTAAAGAACGGGGTTAAAAGCATCGATATCGTAACGACTACGATGGAATATTCCGATATTTGTTTACTAAGAATTCCGAATTGAACTGCTACATTCAGAATAACGAAAGCGAATTCCCCGCCCTGAGATATATTTAACGATAAGTTTATAGCTGATTCGCTATTTAAATTATTGAATCTACCGATGATATATAGAATTAAGCCTTTGACGAACATTAAGCCGATTGCAATCCCTATTATAAAAAAAGGATCCATTGCTAGTATATTTACATTCATAGACATACCTACGGCCAAGAAGAATAGGCCAAGAAGTAATCCCTTAAACGGCTCCAAGTTAGCTTCCAGCTCGTGACGATATTCGGAGTCGGCTAGAAGCACACCTCCCAAAAACGATCCAAGAGCCATCGATAGACCGACCATTTCCATAGCTAAGGCGACTCCTAAGACGAGCAGAAGGGAAAGCGCTACGAAAATCTCATGGTTCCCGGAAGAAGCGATAATCCGAAATAAGGGTCGCGTCAGGTAACGGCCTCCCAAAACGACTAATAGAATTGCAAATAAGGCTAAACCGAATTTAGCAGAGTCAAAGGCGACCTGATGGTCTGTAACGGAATTATTCAGTGCAGCGAGAGGTAGGATCGCCATGACGGGAATTACGGCAAGATCCTGGAATAATAGGATGGCAAAGGCCGATCTACCGTGCGCAGTCGTTAACTGATTTTTTTCGGCCAAAGATTGGAGTGCAAATGCTGTAGAAGAAAGCGAAAGACTCAGGCCTAAAAGAGAAGAGGCTACCCATCCGATATGAAACGTCCATTCTATCAAAAAAGTTAATATACAGGATGTAATCGCGACTTGTGCAAAACCCATCCCGAAAACAGGTTTTCGAAGGACCCAGAGGGTTTGTGGGCGAAGTTCCAAACCGATTAAGAAAAGCAGTAAGACGACTCCGAACTCCGCAAAATGAAGTATTTCCGTTCCTCCGGTTACTAATCTTATTCCATACGGACCGATTAGAATTCCTCCGGCTACGTAACCGATGATGGATCCGATTCCTAATTTCTTAAATATGGGAACGCAAAGGACCGCCGTTGCTAATAAAATAATCGCCGTGATTAAAATGCTCTGCTGTTCCATTCGAAATTACCTCGTAATTCTTTTTTGTTCGGACGTATGGCGACTTCCGATTAATGGGAAGTGGATTTTTAATTTTCTAAAACTTAGAATATTCCGGTTATACATAAAAAATCTAGAGTTGTACCGTTAAAATATTAATGCTATCGTATCGACTTTAGGTTTAACTTAAGATTCTTTCTCGCAATAAAAATAAATGGACTTGATCCATTTATGAATAATTCTCGGAAACCTAAATCCGAGCGTTAGGCTGCGATCCCGCTTCGAAAAAATATGAACAATTTAAAAGTATCCATTGCGATCTGTATCTTCGGATTTTTCGTTCTCGGTTCTTCTCTTTATTCTGAGGAAAATCAGAAGGTTATTTCTTCGCAGGACTTAAAAATTTCAGAGAAAAAGGAAAATGTTCCGTCTGAAACGAAGGAGACGGATTCTAATTCTTCAAAGGAACTTCAAGTTGAAGTAGAATCTGAGAAGAAACCGTCTCTTACCGCGAAGGATATTGCAAATTTGTTTCCTTTGAAGTTAGGATTTTTCGTAGATAGTTACTACAATGCAAGCTTTAATCGGCCAAATTCCAAGGAAGCTTCGTACACTACTCAGGCAACGCGAACCAACGAATTCAACATCAATTTGGCGTATTTGGACGCTAATTTTGAAACGAATAAATATCGGGGACGGTTCGCCGTTCAGTTCGGAACTTCCGTAGCGGCGAATTACGTCGGGGAAGGAACAACAGGTAAAACGAGTAACGAATTTTCAGTTCGTAATATGCAAGAGGCCTACGGAGGTATCAAACTTGGTAAGTCCACGTGGTTGGATATGGGTATTTATTTTGGACACTTGGGATATGAATCCTGGGTCTCTCACGACAACTTTGTTTATACGAGAGCCCTTTCCTTAGATAACGTACCATATTACGTTTCCGGTGTTCGTTTAAGCGGAAAAATCACAGATAAATTGAAATACCAATTACACTTGGACAACGGCTATCAAGTCGTAACGGACAATAACAAGGACGTCTCCGGAGGATTTCGATTGGAGTGGACTCCAATGAAAAGCCTTATGTTTCGATGGAATACGTTTATGGGAAACGAGCTGCCGACCCCGATTCCAAAGGAAGTTCGTTATTATAATAATTTTATCGCGGAATGGAAACCTTCCGATACTTGGATAATCGCTTCGTCGTTCGACGTCGCATATCAGCGCAGAGCGGACGATCGCGACTTAATATATCTTCCCAACGGGCCGGCCTACTTAAATAGGGATAGTTCCGCTTATCGCCAACTATATGTCGGAAATCTTTGGGTGGCCTATCGATTTTTACCTGAATGGAGGATCGGCTCCCGTCTCGAAAGATATGTGGACCGGGAGCAGATGATCGTTCAAACCGGAACCGTACACGGTTTTCAAACCGGCGGGACGACGACGACTTTGGATTATATTCCGAACGAGACTTTTCTGGTTCGATTCACTTACCAGTATCGACTTTCGAGAGACTCAGTTTATCCCAGGGAAGCTAGTATGTCGAGACTGGACCGTCAATTTATATTCTCTCTATCCATCAAGATCTAATTTTTTCTTAAATCGACTATGTAGGCGTTTATTCACCGGACAACCGAACGATGAATAAATTTCGCTCGATTTCATTCTTTGAACTTTAGTCTAATCATTCATTTTTAATAATAGAGCCATTAAAAATCTCTCTACAAAGAAAAATAGATTGCAAAAAATTAAATTGTATACAATATAAATATATAAATCTGGAGAAATTGCACAATGGCGCAGAATCTATACGAATTAACCGCTACTTTGAATAGCGGAAAAGAAAAGAAATTGGAAGACTATAAAGGAAAAGTACTTCTTATCGTCAATACGGCGAGTGAATGCGGTTTTACCCCGCAATACAAAGGTCTTCAAGAAATGTACGACAAGTATAAATCGGAAGGATTGGAAATTTTAGGTTTCCCTTGCGATCAATTCGGTCACCAAGAGCCCGGAACCGACGATGAAATTCAAAATTTCTGTCAGGTAAACTTCGGAGTCCAATTCCCTCTTTTCAAAAAAATAGAAGTAAATGGCGATGGGGCGCATCCTGTTTTCAAATATTTGAAGAATGAAGCTCCGGGACTTTTAGGAAAAGCAATCAAATGGAATTTCACCAAGTTTCTCATAGATAAGCAGGGCAATGTGATTAAACGTTTTGCCCCGACTACTCCTCCGGAAAAAATCGACGAGAAAGTGAAGGAACTCCTTAAAAAGTGAGAGAGAATTCGTTAAGTCTAGATCGGCAGATATGCTTTCCGCTCTACGCGTCCTCTAGGGTAGTGACGGCATTGTACCGTCCTATCTTGGAGGAATTCGATCTAACGTACCCGCAATATATAGTACTTCTGGTTTTGTGGGAAGAAGACGGAATACCGTTAAAAGAAATCGGCGATAGACTATTTTTAGATTCCGGTACGTTAACCCCGCTGCTAAAAAAAATGGAAACGCAGGGACTTTTGACGAGAGAACGTTCGAGTGAAGATGAGCGCTCACTTGTCGTAAAATTAACGACTAAGGGACGAAATCTTCGCAAAAAGGCAGCGTGCATTCCCGAAAGACTTTTTGCGGAGTCCGGACTTACTCAGGAAAAAGTGACTAAATTAAAGCGGGAGTTGGATGAGTTTCTGATATTACTCACCGATAAGCTGGGAAATTCCGCGTGACAAATCCCTTTACTTGGTAAGAATTGATACGCTTTAAAGACTGCCTTAGAAAAGGCATAAAGGAGTGAAGAATGAAAAAAATTCTTTCCATGATCTTGTTTGTTTCAACGATTCTCTTTCTTGGCGCTTGCTCTTCCGAGGTAAAAAAAAGCGAACCGGCTTATCAACCAAATTCGGATCTTCGCACAGTAGAAGCTAGCATGATTAAAGAAGGCGATAAAAGGTTAAAAGCGGAAGCTTTACTGGGTACGCCGACTGTCGAGCAAAATACTCAAGACGGATCCCTTTTGGAATGGTATCTAGAATCGACTACTTATCAAAAGAATTCGTACAAGACTTTAGCCGAAAAACCTTCAAGAATTAACGACGATACCAAGTTCATTAGAGTGGTCGTCGATAAGAAAGGCGTTATCAAAAAATACGAATATAAACTTTAATTCGCGTTTTATACGTTCTATTTCAAGGAAGGTCGCTATACTTTGCGGCCTTCTTTTATTAAATATCGTCCTCTAATATATCTAAGCCCGTAAAGCCGATCAGAAAATCCAATAACTCAGCCACGTTAAATCCGATACGAATTCCGTACCGAGCTCCTACATAGAGTTCTAATTGAAATAAAAATGCCTTTGGATAATCGTCTTTATTAACGGGGTTTTCCGCTAAGAAGCTTTGAAGCGCTTCGTTCTTTTTATCCGGATCCAGATTTTCTATGTACTTTCGAAAGAACGCCTCTTTCTTTTGCTTTCGCCTTTCTTCTACGGGTATATTATAAAACTTTAGATATCGAATATCGAAGCTTTTCGCTTTTTGTCTTTCATCCAGAGTATCGATTTCCGAGTTCTCATTATTATTACCCTCTTCTTCCGGGAGCTCCGGAAATAATAATCCTGGATTAGCGTTACCCCCCTCGGGAGCTTGCACATCCACATCGGGAACTTTCGGAACTGGAGGCGCAGCTTTAATTCCTTTAGGGAGCGCATGAAATTTATCGCTTCCTAAGATCCCGAAAATGAGTTGTTGTGAACGATAGGATCCGATGCTGCCTCCTCGGATTCCGTATCCAGTCCCTAAATTCTTCTTTCCCGGCTCCGTTTCTCCTCCTTGAAAAACGAATCCGGCAGCTAAAGGACCGACTCTCACTCCGAGGCCATAACCCGGGTTTTCAACCCCGGCAGTGAATACGTCTTGAAGATCGTTCTTTCTTTGTGACCAGTATGTTGCACAATTGAAACAGAAAACGAAACTCAATAAAATCGGAAATAATCGGAAAGGAATTTTCATGAAGTAGGGACCGGAAAACGTTAAGAGCGGATCTTCCAATCCAAAGTATGGCTCTCGAACAAAACTCAGGTCTAATTGCGGAAAGGCAACCTGAAAACTCAAAATTGATTTATTGGTTTTCTTCTCCGAATCTTAAATGAAACTATCCCGGAAGTTAGAAATTTTGTTACGGAAAAAAATGATGAGCGAGATAGAAAATCCCGAAATCCTTTATCCAAATGTGGCAGTGTTTGGTGGAGGGCCGATGGGGGTTTTTCTATCTACCGTTGTTTCCGCAAAAGCAGATCGGGTCTTTTTGTGGTATGGGGATCGTAAAAAAGCGGAACGAATACAAAAAGAAAGATCAGCAGAACTTTTGGATGATAACGTATCTCTCCCGAATAATGTTACCGTGGTTTATGATACCGATTTTCTATCGACCGGATCGTGGGTTATCGTTTCCGCTGTCCCGTCTAGGCTGAAAGAAAACATAATCGACAGTATTTGCGCTTCCCTCTCTCCCAATGAAAATCATATAATTCTTTCTTTTACGAAGGGAATCGTTTCAAGTTCGACGCGACGGAAAACGGGGAGTATTACTTTTTCAGACTATTTACTTTATACAAAAGATAGACTGAATATTTCCAATCTTGAATACGCATCTGTAGCCGGACCTAATCTTCTTTCCGAAATGAGCAAAGATCAGCATAGTTTTTTTTCGGTTGCCTCGACAGGAAAAAGAGCTTCCTTTGTTCTGGAAGAATTATTCTCCGGTTCGCACAATCATACAAAAACTTACGACGATATACGTGCGGTTGAAATCATCGGCGTCTTAAAAAATCCTATTGCTATCGCTTGCGGTATTGCCAGCGGAATTCCCGAATGCGGAAGCAATTTTGAAGGCGAGTTAATTCGACTCGGATTCGCCGAAATTCTGGAATTATTGAAAGCATTGGAGCTTTCCACAGAATCGGCTATGGAATTTGGACTTGCCGATCTGATTACGACTTCGACGTCTCGCTCGAGCAGAAACCGAGCTTACGGCCAGAGATTCGTTCGTAAGCTGATATCCGGGGAAGATGAGCCGAATTTATTGGAGCGTCTAGAACTTTTTTTTAATCCGAAGGAGTTCATTCAAAAAGAGGTGATTCAAAGCGAGTCTCATGTGGAAGGTGCATATTCGCTATCCACAATTCTCGATTTAGCTAACGAGAACGGAGTATCGCTGCCGTTGTTCACGACGTTATTCGAAATCTTAACGAGAAAAGTTTCACCGACGCAAATCATTCGATTTGTATCGAAATCGACTAGTGACAAAATTCGGACGATCTCAAAATTTGCCGGCAAGCGCTCAGGTTTATCTTTAGCATCGGGTCAGGAGTTTCAATATGCCCTCAGGCGAAGAGTTCTCAGACATATAAACTCGCAGCCCGGAATGGCTGATCGTATTTTAAAACAAGCGGGTCTACAAATAAAAGGATTAGAAAAAAGATATGGCGAGGCTATTGAAAATAAATCAGGTACCGATTTGGCGCAACTTCCGAAAGAAATCCAACTTTGGAAAGAGGCCAATAGCGCCTACGAAACGAGAGGCGCTAGAGATTTAGAAAAGATCGTCGAATTTTACGTTTCGGAAATCGCCGATGATTACCGCCCATTTTTACGGGAGTCGCTTATACATTTGGTGGCTCCCGCTCGGTTTGCAATCGGAGGGTTTAAGCCTGGAGGAGGTCTTCCTAAGATCGGAGGATGTGTGAAAGAGGTTAAATCACTTGCATCCAGATATGATATTCTTTACACGCCGACTCATAGATCTCATTTGGATTCCATTGAAGTTGCGTTCGGGCTTAGATGGTTAGGATTACCTGTTCCAAGATATGCTGCGGATAAAAAAGTCATGGGAACACCAGGTCTGGCAAGAGTGTTAAAGGCACTCGGCGCCTATATGGTGGATAGGAAGAGAAATCGGAATCTTCTTTATTTGGATTGTTTGACTCAATATTCGACGATGATGCTGGAGGCTGGAATTCCAACATTAGTCTATCCTGAAGGAACTCGTTCTCGGACCGGCGGAATCATTCCTATAAAAACCGGAATTCTTTCCACATCCGTAGAGGCATTTAAGCATACCGGTAGCGAAGTTCTAGTAGTCCCCATCGTATTATCTTACGAGAATGTTCCGGAAGATATCGAATTTACCGGAAAGGAAGAGCATCTTTCGTTTAAGGATTTTTTGTTTAAGAGAACCGAAGTGTTTATGGATTTATGTGAACCGATTCCCGTTTCGAAATATATTCACGAAGACGATCCGACTTTATCCATATCGCTGGAAATTACGCGCTCATGGCAAGCGCATCATCGGATCCTACCTAATCAATTAATCGCTAAATTAATTATGGAAGAGGGTGGAGAGATCGGGTTGAATGATTTAAGGTCGCTTATTTCCGAGACGATTCTATCCCGTAAGGGAAATTATCTTACTAAGGATGTGGATGAAATTCTAAATCGTGGAATAAAAGTTTTGAAAGGCAGAGGTTTTATAAGCGTTGACCGGGATATTGTCGCAGCGAAAGATCGGGAACTTTTAGAATATTATGGAAATATGGTTCCCGATCCTACCTAATCTATTCCACCCGTATCTTGGAAGCTATCAGAACCGCCCTTTTTCTCAATGAAGATATGGATTCTTCCTTGTTCGAATAAGCTAAGGCGACTCCCATTCTCCTGTATTTTCTTGTTAACGGTTTGCCGAAAATTCTAAAATCGGAGTCCGGCATTTCGGCGGCGATATCCAATCCACTTACAACCGGAACGCTGCCATCTGTTTCGGAAAGGATTACGGCACTTGCTCCTTTCCGAACTAAAGCGATCTCTGGAATCGGTAAACCAAGAATAGCCCTCAAATGTAGCTCGAACTCGTTAAAGGTTTGAGTTCCTGCAAGAGTCACCATTCCGGTATCATGAGGACGCGGAGAAAGCTCCGAGAAATAGACTTCGCCCCTTGTCAGAAAAAATTCCACACCCCAAATTCCAAAACCGCCCAATTCTTTTGTGACTTTAGCGGCCATATCTTGGGCGACTTTTAATTGCGAATCGGAAATTTCGGCGGGCTGCCAACTTTCTTGGTAATCCCCTCTTTCTTGTCGATGGCCGATCGGGGGACAAAACAGAGTCTTTCCGGATTTTTGAGTTACTGTTAATAATGTTATTTCAGATTCGAACGGAATAAATTCCTCTACAATAATTTCCGACGCGCCTGCCCTTCCTTTCGTTTGCGACGCCGTCCAGGCATTTTCAATTTCCTCGACTGTGTGTATAACCGATTGCCCTTTTCCGGAAGAGGACATCAGTGGTTTAACGACACATGGAATTCCAAGATTTTGTACTGCTTGCTTTAGCTCATTTAAACTAGTAGCGTACGAATATTTTGCCGTCCTTAAATTCAGGGATTTTGCAGCTAAATCGCGAATGGATTTTCGATTCATAGTAAAATTCGCCGCTTTAGCGCTCGGCACGACATGAAATCCTTTCGATTCATATTCGTACAAGCGCTCCGTCCGAATCGCCTCGATTTCCGGAACGATGATATCGGGTTTGTGCTTTTCGACGATGCGATCAAGCGCCGATCCACCCAGCATATCGACGATCTCCCTTTCATGGGCGACTTGCATGGCTGGAGCTCCATCATAACTATCCACAGCGATTACGTATTGCCCGAGTCGTTGGGCTGAGATGACAAATTCTTTTCCCAGTTCGCCTGAACCGAGAAGGAGTATTTTCTTTTGCATAGGGTTGTGGAAAGGATTTCCGAGAGGCGGCAAGAAAGGGAAGGAAAAAATCAGCTTGAAATACGCTATAAGCCGATCCGGATCGATTTGCTATTTGGGATTTTGAACTTTCTTCTTAGTGCTAATTTGAAAATTTTTATATTCCACGAAATCTATATCTTTTCTATCCAAGCGAAAAACCCCTTGCGGTGAATGGAGGATTAGAGTATCTCCGATTTGAGTAAGAATTGCCCCGTTCAATTGGGTTTTATCCGTTTTATGGACCGTCTCGAGAACGTTGTAGAAATTATGAATTTCCATTTCTGATTCTAGATTTTTTGAAGCCGCTTCGGATTCGATTTTGGAAAAGGCCGAATTTAGTTTTTGTTCATGGTCTTTGCGAATCGAATCCTTTAATGACATCGAATCTTTTTTAGTATCGGAATTAAGAGTTTGATCGATGATTTCCTGGTCGACAGATACCAAAGTATCCAATTCTGCTTTTTCTTGCGGGCTAATTTCGATAGAATTTTTCGAATAAGACTTCACATACTCTTGTTCATCGAGTTCAAGAATCCCGTTATTGCCCTTGTTCAATTCGATGCGCGTTAATACTAGATGGACTAAATCTTCGAATTTCGGCTTTACGGTAGCTTCTTCGTTTTCAGAAATCACGACTTCGTTTTCGGATAAGAACTGTTGGAATTTTTGAAGCAAAGGTTTTCGAGCGATCATTTCTGGAGTAATCTCTTTGCTCATCGGAAGTTTAAGAGTCATTGCAACTAGACCTTCATAAACTTTGATTTTCGGGAGTTCCTCCTCTATGATTTCAAATGAAAATGCTGTTCCACGGACTGCGGCGATGGCGGTAGGCGCCGAAATTCTAAAGTTTTCATTGTTTCTTAATTTTCCTGCCCGGATCAAAACCCCTCCGGCACGAAGAACTAAGTTGATACCCGGCGACTCTTTAATTTGAAATGAGTCCAGCCTTAGTTTACTGAACGGTCTTACGCGAATGATATGGCCCTCTCCGGTTTGAATATCGATCGATCCCGAATTTGTTATGATTTCATCTTGGGGTTGAAGAACCGAGCCTGTCTGCAACGGCAATTGTTTAGTATCTCGATAGGCGTGGACAGGACCATTATGGAATACTACTACGGCGCCCGACTTTAGGTGTTTCCCTCCGATCCAGCTCTTTATTTTAGAACAAGATGATAGAATGATGAACGAAAACAAAATAATCGAGAAGAAATGAATGCGGAAATTCCAAAGTTTCATTTAGTAAGGACCCTTTTTATGTATTAAATAACAATCAGCCCGAGCGTTCTTCTTAGTTTTTCTTGGAAAACAGAACCGAATAATAAAAAATTGCCGAAATCGATTTCCGCCGTCTAAAGATGAAATGTACTGTTTTAGCACGGTTTATAAGTTATTCCTTCTTTGCGTCTTGCTTCTTTGCCCTATATTGGAAACAAGATCCGATTCAGTCCCTCAGCGAATCGTACGCTTTTCGGGGACTGCTTACGAATTGGAAACAGGTAAATTATTATATAAGGATATGCACGAGGAATTCTGGGAGAACGGTAAACATGCTCGTTCCATTGTTCAATATATTAATCCCGAAGGTAATATATTTGCCACTAAGCGAATTTCCTTCCTAAAAAACCGATCCTTACCTGATTTCAATTTAGAGGACTTTCGAGACGGCTATTTGGAAGGCGGCGAATTCGAATCAGGAACGAGAGTTCGATTATTTGCAAGGCGCAAAACGGGAGATCCTATTAAGGAGAAAGTTGTGGATGGTGGGGATTTATCCGCCCTGGACGGCGGCTTCGATTATTTTGTGGAGGATCATTGGAGCGAACTCTTGGCAGGAAAGAGAATAAACTTTAGAATTTTTGTCCCAGTCGAGTTAGATACATTCCGATTCTACGTGGAGAAAACGAAAACCGGATCGTTTAAGGGGAGATCGGCGCTTTTCTTAAGGATGAGGATCGAAAATTCGATTCTATCGGTCTTCATCAAGCCGATAGACTTGATTTACGATATCGAAAGTAAACGGATTATGGAGTATAAAGGAACTAGTAATATCAATAATGAAAAAGGAAAAAGTTATAATGTAAGAATCGTCTATGACTTTCGGTGAGAGTAATTGTAATTCGATTTAAGGCTAAAATCCGAGTCGCCAGTAAGCGATTCCAGATATTCCGATTTCGCGACTTAGTTTAATCCAATCCGTCTCGTCTAAAATCAAACTCGATATTTCGAATTCGTTCTCAACTATATAAATGCCGTCTTCTTTCCTCCCTAACTTTGCCATTCTAACCGAATCCAATTTTCGGCTGATTACTTTCGGTTTTGATCTTCCTTTCATCCAAGAATATCCGTAGAGAGGAAGTCCGAGCCAAATTTGATTCGGTTTATACGTTTTTCCGAGTAGGTCAATATTTTCTTTAGCCCAGGATAATCGAGTGACGGGGCCCGGCTTCGTTCTAGGGGAATGAAAGTCGTAGGCCATGAGAACCACTTCGTCGGCCAGGTTCGCGTGAAAAACATCTTTATGAAACTCCGCAAGTTCCGCCGGAAAATGAATCTGCGGGAAAAGGGCGAGAGTCAGGATCTTTCCTTTCTTTCGTAAGCTAGGTCGGAGGTCCATTAGCAAATTCTTAAACTCGCCGGATAAGGAAGAAGGTAATCCTTCCACATCTAAATGGATTCCGGCGTATGCGGGATGTTCGGAGAGAAATCCAAGTAGTGCCTCCTGCATCGCAAGTTTCTTTGCTGGGACGGTCAGTATCGAAGCGCCTGTTTTAGATTTGAACGCAATTAATGGGATCCAGCGAACCCCTTTGGAAAGTCCTAAAGTTAACAGTTTGTCGGGGGGATTCCTATATCGTAACTTTGCATCGCTTTGAATTATGGTACCTGTAAAACAAATAGTTACATTGGCGCGCAAATGCTCCTGCCAATACGACAAATCTTTGCTTTCTAAATCTTCCCCTAACACATAAATCCAGGTCGGCGAATGTCGTTCGGCAGATAGGGGACATAGAAAAAAGCTTAAGACGATAAAGATTGAAATATAAAAGAGCGAAAAGCGAATCATTTCTTCGTCCCGTAATATTAGGGAAACCTATTTAGGATTTTTCTTCAATCCGGATTGTCCGTTCTCCGATTTTATAGGAAGGACCGGAACGACGGGATTGGGAAGGATGCGAACGATGGCTCTCATAAACACAGGAACCGAGGAATTAATCCGAGACGGGTTAGAAAGACTCGGACTTCTATCCCCGGCTAAAAAGGCGGAAGTTTCATTTTACTCTTCTAGCCTCTTTGAGCTGTATTCGGTCAAGTTACAAGACGGTTCCAGAGTAGCCGTAAAAGTTATACCAAAGAAAGAAATGGCGGAATCCGAAGCTGAAGGTCTTGAACAACTTTGTCGCTTAGGTGTTCGCGTCCCGGAATGCTTTGGAACGGTGAATTTGGGGAAAGTTTCCCTTCTTGCCATGGAATTTATCGAAACCGGCTCTTCGACCGGGTTTCGAGACGATTTAATTGCTAGTCTTAAGAATTTGTACCGCGGTGAATTCGGGTCCTGGGGTTGGAAACGAGATAATTTTATAGGATCCCTTCCGCAGCGGAACGGTTGGTTTTCAAGTTTCGAAGAATTTTTCTGGCAAGATCGCCTAAAACCCCAAATAGAATTAGCGCAAACTAGAAAACTTCTCACAGAGAAAGATATAATCTCCATCCGAAAGGTTTTTGATAAATTTACGGAAGAATGGGGATTAAATCGAATTCAACCTAGAATGATTCATGGAGACTTATGGTCCGGCAACGTATTACAGGGAAAAAACGGGTACGCGTACTTGATCGATCCGTCCGTCGCATATTCTCATCCGGAACAAGATTTGGCGATGTTGCAGTTGTTCGGTAGTCCTATCAACTTGGATGATATGCAGGATATTCTTTCCACTTGCGGATTGGATGATCCTATGCATCTTAAAGATAGAATTCAATTTTGGCAAATTTATCCTATCTTAGTTCATGTTAATCTTTTCGGCGCATCTTACCTGACAAGTCTACGACATATTCTACGGTACTACGGTACGATTTAATACTTTTCTTGAAGGATTCTTCCCGTCATAGTCTTTGGGAGGAAGCAATAGATTTTCGGAGAAGATCCGTTTGACCAAATCAATAAAACCTGGGAAAACAGGGGAGCCTTCCTCTAAAGCAAAACCGTCCGAGTTGGAACCAAGAAAGGCTCCCTCTCAAAAACGAGCCATCCAACGTGTGCAAAATATATTGGATGTCGTGGCCTCTCTCTTGGACGAGGTCGGAGCGGAAGCCATCACGACGAATCTGATTGCACAAAAGGCCGAAATTCCCATCGGTTCCTTATACCAATATTTTCCGAATAAACATGCGATTTTAAACGCTGTCGGTAAGCGACATCTTGAGCGAGTCAATGCCATGTTCATGGGTTTTCTTTCGGTTGAAGTGGATGGGACCGGTTGGCCGGAACTGATAGACAATGTAATCGACGCGTTCGCTAATCTCTATTTAACCGAGCCCGGCTTCGTACCTTTATGGTCGAACATCAAGATGGATCCCGAGTTGGTCGAGATCGATCGGGAAAATAATCGCTATATTGCATCCAATGTTTCGAATTTATTTTCTCGGATCGTTCCCGGAATGAAGGAAAATCCGGAGGCGGAAATCATTTCCCGAATCATAGTGGAAGTGACCGATTCCGTTTTATCACGTTGGCTGCGGGAAAAGGAAGATCCTGTTCTTGCGGATAGCATTCTTAGAGAATTAAAGGTCATGTTGAAAGCATATTTGACTCATTATATCGAGGGAAGAACATCGTGAGAGCCTTTCTCTTCGAATTTCCGCTGACTGCGTTCTTTGTTTTGCTCATTACGATTTCTCAAGTCATACTGAACGCTTTCGTTCCGAACGAAATGCTTGAAGCTTTTTTCATTAGTCGTCCGGGAGAATTCTATCCTTGGAAGTGGATCGGAATGGCGTTTTTTCACGCGGATTTCACTCATTTGTTTTGGAATATGCTCTTTCTTTTTTTCTTGGGAAGGATCGTTGAATATAAAGTCGGAAAAGCAAAATGGCTTTTGTTTTTCTTCATGGGGGCTTTTGTTTCCGGATTTTTGGATTCGTTAGTAAGAGGGTTGTTTCTGAGCGATTCTAGTCCCGCAATCGGGGCTTCGGGAGCGGTTTCGGGATTAGCCGCTGTCGCAGCACTTTTATCCCCATTTTCGATGCGTATTCGAAAACGAAGCTATCCGTTTCCGATTTTTGCTCTTGCGTGGCTGATGGTATATTCGGATATAACGAATTTGTTTGCTAGGGATCAAGTAGCTCACTGGGCTCATCTAGGCGGATTCTTATCAGTGGTATTCGCGGCATATTTTCTGAATAATAAAGAAAGGCAGCAATTGCATACGGGATTCATATTAAATCTAGTGTTCGTGATTTTGCTTCTGATACTTGGATTTCTCGTGGGAGGAAGATAGTTGGAAACCGTTCAATTTTCAGCATTTGACTACAATCGAGACGACACTTTTTCGTTATCCGAATATCGCTTAGAAGGGAGCGAGAAAGACGGGTGGAAGATCTTCCGCAATAAAGACCTTTATCTTTCTCTCGGGAAAGGATATAAACTTCTTAAGACGAAACTTTGCGGAATATGTTCTACGGATTTAGACCGAAGATTTCTTCCATTCGCTCTACCGCAAATTATAGGTCATGAGGTATTAGCCTCCGACCCGATTACAGGAAAGAAATTCGTATTAGAAATTAATGATACTGTAGCGGCGAGAGGAGAGGAGGGAGATCCGTTTTGCAAACGAGGGCTTCAGACCCACAGCCCCACTCGCCAAGTATTAGGTATAGATCGGCTTCCCGGGGGATTCGGGAAATTTCTGTTAGCTCCCGTCGGGACCTTAGTGGAAATAGGAACTTTAGAAGATAGGGAGGCGATCCTGCTGGAGCCGTTTGCAGCCTCGTTGCATGGCGTGGAAGTTTCGTTGGAAAATTCATCCGATAAGCCGAATCGAATCGCTGTGCTCGGTCCAAGACGACTGGGATCGTTACTATTGGCGGGACTCGAGGTATATAGAAGACGGAACAATCTGGATTTTAAAATCGTCGCCATTCTTCGCAGAAGGGAACTGAAAGACACCTCGTTTGGAGTCGGTGCTGATGAGGTACTGGTCTTTCCCGGACTAAATACTTCGTCGAGAGGTTCGCTTAATAAAGGGGAACGTTATTACAAGGAGACCCCTGCAAACGCGGAAGAAGTCTCCTGGAATGATCTGCTGGATACTTTCGACATCGTATTCGATACGACGGGAGCAATCGACGGGCTGGAACTATGTATGGATTTAACTTGCAAGGAAATTCATCGCAAGACAACGAACGGACTAGGTTCTCTCGGAATTTCAAATTTAACTGAACTCGTAGTCGACGAACTCTCAATTTTACCGCTACAAAAAGGGTTTCAGAATCTTTCTTGGGGAGTGAATTCCGCACTTGAGACTTGGGTCTTTTTAGAAGATGGAATTCGACTCTCTAACGAAGAACAGGACTGGATCGATACTGCTCGAAAAGAAGGAATCCGATTCTATTCGGGTTCTATTCAGGAAGGAGAATCTTTTTTAGAGTCCCAAGAATTTACCGGGGATCTTCGTCGATTTGATTTTACAATTTTGAAATCAGCTTCATCGGTAGATTTAGCGATTAGGCCAGGTGCGAAGGAAGCTCCTTCTTTGCTCCGACCTAGAGGTTTTATTCTTATTCCTGTCAATTCCGGATTATCCGAATCCAATCCGTTCATTAATTGGGTTGTTCGTGGGGGAGTTTTGCGATCTAGCCGGTGCGGGGATTTTCGCAGGACTCTTTCTTTTCTAGGACCAGAGAAAGGTTTTTTGAAAAATGTTTCCGCTTATCTGCTTGGAGAAGAGTTTTCCGCTTCGGACCTTCCTAAGGCCTACGAAGAGGCGAGAAAACCGACCAATATAAAAGTGATTGTCAGACACGACCCATATTGACCGATTATATGCGGTCCCCTTGGAGGGGAAATTTTTGAACAAGCACGGTTTTTTCCAAATTACGCAAAAGGTTTTTTTAAGAAGGGGACCGGAACTTCTGATTCTAAGAGACCGGAAATCAGGTTATGGTGATTTGCCGGGCGGAAGAATGAATGAGGACGAGTTCTATGGAGATTGGCAGGAGAGTCTTTCTCGCGAGCTAACCGAAGAAATGGGAAACCGATGTGAAATTAAAGTTCATCCGAGACCGATCTTCGTGCACAAGCATCGAGTAAGCGACGGTAATCACCCATGTATCATCATCGCCTACCATGCCGAATTTTTGGGAGGGGAAATCGTTCTCTCCGACGAACATGATTATATTTCTTGGGTAAATGTAGAAACGTATGATCCTAGAGGGTTGTTTTTTGAATATATGTTGGATGCGATTTTATTGTATCAAAAGGAATATGCTCCTCTTTTACCGAACGGAAAATTAGAATTAGGGGGAAGGATCCTATGAATCCATTTTGGAGGAATGCAATCGCTTCTCTTTTCTTAATTCCGATTTTTCTCGGAATAGGTTGGCTCCTGTCGGGAAAGACTATAGGAGAAGGAGAATTTATCTCCGGCTTACCTCAGAGTGGGATACAGTTTTATTCTTCGGGATTTAATCGGAAATCGGGCAACATTCTCTTACTCCGACTGGAATTTAAACCGGAATATTATTCGAAGGAAGATCGCCTACGAACCTGGCTGGAAAAACCTCTTATTATCGCAAAAGAAAAGGACTTGTTGGATAAATCCACGGTCGTCGTCTACCCTCCGGAAATAGGAAATTATTTATTTCTGATGGGGCAACGCTCGGAAGTGTTTCAAGCGGATTCTGAAATCGGATCCTGGAAACGAGCGGTTTTCTTTACAAGAATTTCCTATGGCGGATTGAGAAACCGTTTATTGTTCGAGGACGAGATCGCTAATTTTCTCGCTAAGACTTCGGTCGAAAGATACCAGAGGATTTTCGCCACCCTTTCGAAGACTTACGGCGTTAATATCGTTGCCGGTTCGATCATACTTCCTTCTCCCAAAATAATGGAAGATCTTATTTCGATTTCTCCCGGAAATTGGGAAGAGCGGGCTTATCTTTTTACTCCGGATGGAAGGCTTTATAACGGTTCTTTAAAAAGAACCAAATTTAAGGATGGTTCTTTATCGTCTTATCTAAATTCCCAACCTAATAAGATCGAATCGGAGGTGTGGACGATTCCGTTCAATTTTGCCAAGATCGGCTTTCTGAACGGAGAAGAATTCGGATCTCCCGAGATGGAAGATATCGTAAAGAAAACTTTCGTTTCTCGCTGGATCGCCTTAGGATCTCCTACCGAGGAAGGAAAATTTAGGGAATGGATTTCAAAATCGAATTTCGAAACAAGCGGCGAGATCTCATTCTTCGGTACAGCGTGGGGACGAAAATTGCCGGGAACGAGTTTTATAAAAACTAGATACGGCAATCCCGAGCCTAAGGAAAGCGGAAAGGGAACGATCCTTTTGAATATCTATCTATAAAGAATTTTATTTATTTCGAACTTCTTCGTAGAGTTTCAAAAGCGTCCAGTCGTCATCCGTAAATTCCAGGCCTGTTAGATAGAGTCCGCCCACTTCCGTTTCACAAAGAATTTTTTCGGGATGAACGATCCACGTTCTTTCGCATAATAAGGGCAATACCTGGCTTTTTCTTAAAGGACCCCACAGATGTACCTTACCTGAGTAGTTGGATAAATACTCGTTCTTTGCGTTTAGTTTCCAAGGATTCGATTCTTTTCGACTTACCGTGAAGAGCTTGGTAACGCTCGGCTTTCCTTTACCGTATTGAAGTCTTCGCAAATGGAGCCGGCCGATCGTGCCGCCTAAATAAAACGCCGAATCACTCGGACCATAATAAAGTAACGGACTTATCACTTCTTGGTCGAGTTTATCCACACTTCGTTTATCAGGTTGAAAATAGTAGAGCGTATAGGATCCTGCATTTCCCGAAAACAACAGAAAATCCTTTCCGATCGGATATAAAAAGAATCTAGATTTTAGGTTCGGAAAAGGTGGAGCTATTTTCTCCTTGCTCAAAACAAGTTTTGGAGTTCTAGGCTCCACGGTTCGTTCTTCATACAACTGATTGTCTACGAAGTAAAAAATTTTAGACCCGTCGTCCGAGATTCCGCCTCGATTACGACAGGAAATCTGGGCGCCGGATTCGTAAAGTAGGGAATTGTCCGTTAGAGAAATTGCAAATAGTCGGCAACCCGTCGCCATCGGATATTCCGAAAGTGCAAATTTTGCATTAAGTGAAACCGCCATTGACGCCGGAATCTCATCTAGCTTTTTCGTTTCCGTTTTTCCTTCGGACAGATCTTTTACGGTCAGTTTATTATCTTCCACGTAGACCAACCGTTTTCGATCGTGCGAAAGTTCCACGATACGAACGGATTCGGGTTTTTCTTCCGATAGAATTTCATCATCCGATTTAGGATGCAGAAGATAGTTCTTTAATAGCTCCGTCGCTTTCTCGTATTTTTCCTCTTCCACAAGTCCTTGAATTTCTTCGATTAGACTTTCCTGTTTACTTTTGCAATTCGCGAGAATGAAAAGGAAAAAAAGAACTGGGATAAAAATTCTCCGCAATAAATCGGAATTGTTCATGCTGGTCAGGCTGTTTCCTCCGTCCAAGGTTCGTCGGAAGGAACCGAAATGATTTCTTTAGAAAATACTCGTTGTGCTCGGTCCGCGATTTTTTGCGTTTCGCTGTAAGAAAGACCTCCGGAAACGGCGGAACCTATTAGAGGAAGCCAAAAACTCCTCTTTCTGGCTTGTAGGGATTTTGAGCTACGCATCGCTGCTGCGGCTCGAAAAATTCCTTGGGTGAGTAATTCCCACGTAGCAGGTCTAACTAGTATTCTCGCCCCGACTTCTTTTAGGAAATTCCTGAAAAAGGAAGTTTTATCTTTAAAGAGACAGTACGCCATCAGCTCGGAACTAACTTGCGATTCTTTACCGTATAATGCGGCTATATCTTTTACAAGTTTACCTTGGATTCGAAGGACCAAAAAAATTTCAGGGGCAACCGTCACGGCTCCGATTCCGCCGGTCGGTAAAGAAAGAGCAGCGCTTGCTAAAGCGGTTTGGATCGAGGCCGTTTGGGTTAAGCTTTGTATAAAATCGGAGGGTTGGCCGATCGTCTTGGCGTATGGGCTTCTATATGAGTTTAACCCGGAAAGAAGTGAGAGGATTCGATCGGAAACCTCGGAAAGAAGTGAATTATAGTTTTCCATGGAAGAGAGTGGGGTAATAAGGCAATGGGAACCTGTTTCTATGTTAGATAGACTAGAAAAAATACAACAAAAATACCTTAAAATCTCGGATGAACTGACCACGGCGTCCAATCCGGAAGATTTAAAGCGACTTTATAAGGAACGGTCTCGTCTTACTCCTTTATTTGAAAAGATTTCAGAGTACCAAAAATTAATTCAAGATAGAAAAGAAGCCGAGGAACTCCTCAAAACGGAAAAAGATGGGGAAATGCGTTCGATGTACGAAGAGGAGAAACAGTCGGCTTCCGAACGAATCGAATCCCTTGAAAAGGAGCTGGAGGTCATGCTACTCCCTCCCGATCCGAATTCCGGCAAAAACATTTTGGTGGAAATACGTGCGGGAACAGGAGGGGACGAGGCAGGGCTTTTCGTTGCCGATCTATACCGCATGTATACCAAATACGCCGATAAACAGGGAATCAAACATGAAATTATCGATTCTTCCCCGACCGGAATCGGCGGGTTAAAAGAAATCGTTTTTGCCTTAGAGAACGAACGAGCTTACGATCTTTTTAAATTCGAAGCGGGAACTCATCGAGTCCAACGCATTCCTGCGACCGAATCCGGAGGACGAATTCATACAAGCGCCGTAACCGTCGCCGTTTTGCCGGAAGCAGAAGAATCCGAAATTAATATCAACGAAAACGATCTACGAATCGACGTCTATCGTTCTTCCGGATCCGGTGGGCAGCACGTAAATACGACGGACTCTGCAGTACGAATCACGCATATTCCGACCGGTATCGCTGTCGCCTGTCAGGACGAGAAATCGCAACATAAGAATAAAGCTAAAGCGATGCGAATTTTAAGCGCTCGAATCTTGGAAAAGCAGGCTGAAGAAAAGAAAGCTGCGGCAGATGCATTGAAAAAGCAGATGGTCGGAACGGGGGATCGATCGGAGAGAATTCGGACATACAACTTTCCGCAGGGGCGCTGTACGGATCACCGCATCGGCTTTACTAGTCATAACCTTTCTGGTATAATGGAAGGCGACCTAGATGATTTAATCGGTGCTTTAACGGAAGAAGATAGAGCCAAGCGACTGGCAGAATCTCAAGCTCATTGAGGAAAGTTCGGTTTATTGGGTTGAAGTTTCCTAGTTGGGGTTTGCGATGGTAAACGGATTATGTTAAAGGAAGTAGAAGAATCATTTCGAAGAATTTGCGGAGAAAGAATTCCGTTTTCCAATATTCACGCGGTATCGATGAGCCTTCCCCAGGTTCTCGACGTCGTAGGCTATGAAGAAAAGCGAGTCGAAACTCTTTCACGTTTAAAGGCGGGTTATCCTAGATTTATAGCCCACGCTTATGTCGAAAGGATTCTGGATTATAATCGGGAAACAAAAGGAATCGAGGGCCCTCAATTCATCCTAAATTCTCGAAAAGCCGCCGACCATATTATCAATCTTTTTAAGATAGAGAACGCTCTTATTTTCGAAGATGAAGGAATCGTTACGTTAAAGATTCCTGTCGGGAAGGAAAAAGAGGGCGAGGTGCTTTCTTTTATCCAACACACAGGATGTCTTGTTTCCTCTCGAAAAGCGGAGGACTATCTGTTCAAAAAAGGACTCATCGATTCCATCTTTCCTGAAGAAGCGCGCACGCAGGATGCCGAGAAACGAATTATCCGGGATCTCAAAAACTTATATCCGGGAAAAGGTTTGGAAGTCTTTCTCACTAATTCCGGTATGAACGGAATCTATACGACCTTCAAGGTTCTGGATGAGATTCGAGCAACGGAAGGGAAAGATCTTTGGCTTAGGCTCGGTTGGCTATATGTGGATAATATTCGAATATTGGAAAAGTATTCGCGGGGTTCTCATATCTTTCACGAAGTTGGAGATCTTACCGAGTTGGAAGAATTCCTAAAGAAAGAAGGAAATCGCGTCGCAGCGATTCTAACGGAGTCCCCAACTAATCCGCTAATCCAAGTTCCTGATTATCCTAAGCTTAAGGAATTACTCGCGCAATACGGAATCCCTTTAGTCGCTGATATTTCCGTAGCTGGATCGGCGGTCGTCGATCTAACGCCTTTTGCGGACGTGATTGTAGAAAGTTTGACTAAGTTCGCGTGCGGGCACGCGGACGTAATGATGGGGGCGATCTTTTTAAATCCTGTTTCGCCTTACTTTCGGCAATTGAAGGATCGATGTCCGAATTTTATCGAACAACCTTATGTTCGCGATATGCAACGTATGGCTTTCGAGGTGGAAGACTATCAGGAAAGAGTTACTGAGATCGGTAAGAATGCGGCAATTCTTGCGGAATTTTTCCAAAAGCATCCCAAAATCAAAGCCGTACATTGGAGCGGTTCTGAAGAAAATCACGGAAATTTCTCTAAAATTGCCCGGGACAAAAATCTGCACTGTGGCGTGATCACTATAGAACCGGGGATTCCTCTAGAGGAGTTTTATAATTCTTTGGAACTTTTAAAAGGACCGAGCTTTGGTACGGAATTTACATTAAATATGCTTTATATGTATTTGGCACATTATGAACTCGTTTCCACTGAATCCGGTCGAGGATTCTTGAAAGAAGTCGGACTAGATCCGAGTCTTGTGAGAATTTCGGTTGGGCGAGAAAACCCGGATCTTCTCATCGCTGAATACAAAAAAGCCCTAGGTGATTAAACTAGGGCCGAAATTTTTGAATCATTCCCGATTCAAAGAATCGCGAAAATAGCGGTTTAGACGGTCGAACGAATAAAAGTTTGAGTCGATTTCTCTTCCGATGGAAGTTGAAGAACCTTTCTATACAAAAAGGGAAATATCCCGAACTTTCCGATTCCTACTATGTAGATCGCGATGGCGGACGAAAGTCCGCCGATCAACCAACCTAGTTGGTGGATAAGTAAACTAGAAATAATCGCAAAACCGAGCGAACCCACGAACACCGTTGCAAAGAACGCCGCGGTTGATCCCGTCGCCGAAGGCGATACGATTATTGGAAGCTCCGAAGAAACGGAGGTTTCCCATCCTTCCCGTTCGATCTTTAGTAAGGAGACGATTAAAGTCGGGATTAGGATAATTCCCATTACATATAGAGTCATGGCAACATCCGATAAAAGCCAATGTTGAGCGGTTAACAAAGTCCAATTATTCTGGAAAGCATCCTTGGTCGGAGAGAAAAATCTCATATAACCTGATCCGTCCCACCCGTGAACGAGCAGGAAAAACATTCCGAAGTAACCGAGAGGAATTTGAAGATATGCCCAGAAGGTTTTTCCTGCTTTAAGGAGAGCCCAGACTACCCAAAAACCTAAAATTCCCTGTGAAATATTCGTTAAACCGAATAGAGCTACAAGCCAGCCAGGCATTCCTTTATCGCCTGCATGCATTGTTTCCCAACTAGTAAACTGCCAAACAAGGTATAACCCCGAAGGTGCGAATAGCAGCGATAAATAAAGAAGGTTCGCTATGAAATAAGTGTTATTCCAGAAAGAAACCGGCTTTTGCTTTTGGGAAACGGATGCCAGTGTTCCCGGGTTACTCTCTCCTTTCTGTAATTTTCTGATTTGCCTAGCGGCAGCTATAGCATAACCGGCTCCTAATCCGTACGACCAAAAAACGTCTACTTGAACCATTTCAATTGCCTCCAAAAGGAATTAAATAAGAATGACATGTCATTCAGTTTTGTCAATGAGGAAATCGAAAATTTAGAGGGTAGGATTTGAAAAAGGAGAAATTAAAGTAAAATCGACTTTACCGACTATTCTCAAAAGACTTACATGTAGCCATTGGATGGGTTAGCTTAGTTAATGAGGTAATCCTGTGAATCGAAAGAAAATATTTGAAATAAAGAAACTTCTCCTTACTTTTCTTTTGCTACTTGGTTCGTGTCGATTTTTGGGTGTGGGCTCCATTCCCTTAGATGAATTGAAATCTAAGTACGCGAATTCCGAATCGAAGTTTGTCCAAATCGACGATCTTAACATCCATTATAAGGATGTGGGAAACGGCCCTGTTATCGTTTTGTTGCATGGAGTTTGTTCGTCTCTCCACACTTGGGACGCATGGAATGAGAAACTAAAGCACAAATATCGCGTCATAAGACTTGATTTACCCGGACACGGATTGACCGGGCCCAATTCGGATATCAATAAACTGGATCTTGCGGAAGCCGTTCAAACTCTAAACAAGTTTTTGAAAGCGTTAGAGATAGATAAGTTTTATTTGGTCGGTAATTCTATGGGCGGTTATATATCCTGGAATTATGCCCTTCAATTTCCGGAAAAAGTTCAGAAATTAGTCTTAATCGATGCAGCCGGATACGCGCAACCATTACCTCCTATGATTGCGTTCGGAAGTCATCCTTTAGTAAGTCCTTTTGCAAAGCATATTCTACCTAAATTTCTGATAGAATCGAGTGTGGAGCAGGTATACGGAGATAAGAGTAAGGTCACTCGGGAAATCAAAGATAGATATTCGGACTTGTCGATGAGGGAAGGTAATCGCAAGGCATATAATTACTTCTTCGTACTTGCTCGAGAAAAATTTACGAATCCGAAGTTGTCGGTAGGAATTAATCGAATCAAACAACCTACCATGGTGATGTGGGGAACGAAAGACGAATGGCTTACTTTCGAATATTTCGGAAATTGGAAACAGGATTTACCCGGAGCAAGATTCGAAGTATATGAAGGTGCGGGGCATATTCCTATGGAAGAAATTCCGGATAGGACTGTAAAGGATTTCGAGGATTTTATCGCCTCTAAATAAGAAACCGCCAGAACTATGAAGAAGTACCGGACGAAAAGACCCTCGTTCGGTACTTAATTTTTTTTCATCCCTTCCAGCATAAGCTTAGGCATCTCTTCCATCCAACGTCTTGCGAATTTGGGATCCTTGCCGGATGAGACGCTGATCCGAATACCTTCAAACATCATCGCATTAATCGCTTGGGATGCGATTCGAGTATCCAAGTCTTTTCGGAGAAATTCTTTACGGACTCCGTTCTTCAAATAAAGTTCTGTCAGTTTTGCGCTCTTATCGATTCCGAGTCGGACCTTTCTTTGAACCGCTTCATCTAAACCCATCGCATCGAAAAAAACGATTTTTCCTAGTCGAGGATCGTTACCGAAAAGCAGAAAAAATTTCTCACCTATATTGAGAATTTGCTGTCGATATTCCTCGAGGGTGTTGGATTTTTCCGGGCTTTCGTTTCGAACCACTTCGATCATTCCGAATAAAATTCTATCCACGATTGCATGGAGAATATCGAGTTTATTTTTGAAATATCTGTAACAAGTCCCGTGGCCGATATTTAATTTTCCGGCGATGTCGGCAATTCCAGCTTCATGATACCCCTTTTCGGAAAATACCTCTAAGGCTGCTTCTAATATTTGTTCCCTCCGTGCTTCCGCACGATTTGCAATCGAACTAGGGGGCTTTGCTTTCATTGCAATCCTTACTCGTACGAAAGCGAGAGGTGTGCAAGGACTTTTCTCTTCAAGGAATTGCGAACCGAATTCTGAAACTCGTTCCTTTACCCGCAGAACTTGAAAAGTCTAATTTCCCCTTTAGTTGGCGCGTTAAAACTTGTACTAATGTTAATCCGAAAGATGGACTTTCGAACGGATCTAAGTCGCTAGGTAAGCCTAGTCCATTATCCGAAACTTCCAGAATTCCGGTTTCCTTTTCTTTTCGGATTCTTACTGTAACCATTCTTTCTCCCGACTCGGGCCGGAGCCCCGAGGGAAAGGCATATTTAAAACAATTTGTGAGGAGTTCGTTTAACACTAGCCCGAGCGGGATCGCGATGCTTACCTCCAAGTTTAAGCGTTCCATCTCCATTTTTAAGGATACTTCGGGCTCGACCTTATAGGCTGCGCGAATTTTTCCCGATAAGCGTTCCGCATATCCTGAAAATTCTATATCTCCTAAATCTTTAGATTGGTATAACTCGTCATGAATCAACGCCATTGTTTGAATTCTATGCTGGCTTTCTGCAAAAGCCTCATGAATTTTCGGGTCGTTGACGTATTCGGCCTGTAGGCTGAATAAACTTGAAATCGCTTGCAGATTATTCTTTACCCTATGGTGAATTTCCTTTAGCATTACGTCTTTCTCGCGCAATGAAGCCTTTAATTGTCGTTCGGCTTCCTTCTTTCCGGTGATTTCTTCGGCCGTTACGATTACGGACGAAAAAGTTTTTTCAAATTCCGGGGGAAGAGACCAACGCAAAGTCGCTTCGAATTTCGTTCCGTCGCAGGAAATCAAGAACGTATCGTACTCGAAAATTCTGGATCCTTGTCGAATGCAGTATAAAAGTTTAATAAATTCCTTGGACTCTTCTACGTTATAAATGCTTCTCGATGCGGAAAACGCCTCCTGCTTGGATTTGGCACGAAACATTTTTACCGATTCACGATTTGCGTCGATAACTCTTACGGATCGAGAACATTCCCTCACAAAAGATAAATTCCTGGAAAGAAATCGATAAAATTCTAATTTCCCCATGACTGGAAGAGAATCTAAAAGCGCCTTCACTTGGCTGTAATCGCATTCGAAAATTGCGATAGGTACGTTTTCGAAAAGGCCTTTATATCTCGCCTCGGTTTTCCCCAGCGAGACGTTGGATTTTCTCAATTCCTGCGTTCGATCGTTGATTAATTTCTCCAGTTCTCCGTGAGAAAGAATTAGTTGTCGTTCGGCTTCTCTTCTTTCTCGAACCACCGATAAGACTAATAAAGACGTAATAGAAAGAGCAGATAAAAAGCTTTGCAATAGAAGTAAGGACGTTTCCCGGGACGAAGCTAAGAATTGGGAAGATCCGTGAAAAGCGCCGAAAATCGCCAGGCCTGAAATTAAGGTAAGCGATAACGAGGACTCACGAATTCCGAACTGAAGCGAGGACCAAACGACCATAGCGATGAGCAAGTACGAAATGGGAAAATCAACTTCCAACGTGTGAATACGAAAGACGTTAAAAATTACGGCGGCGAATAAAAGTAATAGAAGTATAACCGGGAAAGTTTCCTTCAATGTACTTTTTTTAAGATAGGATCGTTCCGGTTTCAGCCATGCAAGGAAGAATGGAAAGTATAAGAAAACGCCTAACGAATCTCCAAGCCACCAAAAGATCCAAGTCGAAGGAATTGCCGTTGCGGGAACGATTCCCAATAGATAGAGTCCGGTGTTTGCAACTGACGCACTAACAGTGCAGACTAGGGTTTCAAACCATAGAAAGCGAATTACGAAGGACGTCTTTTGCGTAAGATCGATATTGGGTATAAATTTATGATAAAGAATTGAGCCGAGGAAAGCTTGAGTGCCGCTCCCGAATCCGATAATTATGGCTCCCCAGAACTCCGGCGCAAAAGGCGTGGACAAAATAATACCGGATTTGATTGAGATATTATAGAAAAAAGATCCAAGCATTACGCCGAATGCCGCCTTTCGTCCGAACAATATCAACGCAGCAAGTGCCCAACCGGAAGCAGGCCAAACGGGGGATGCATATCCCGAATATGCTGCCGTATAAAAACCTATGTGAGCGAGAAGGAAGTATATAAAGGCGGTAAATAAGATTCTTGCTACCGACGAAAATATCTTACTTTCTTTGTGGGATGTGAAAGGTTGAAGAGAAATCATTTCGCTTTATTTACCGGACTTCTTTCTAAAAAAAGGTATTTAACCGTCTCACTATGAATTGGCGCGAGCGTAATCATTTCCAACCTTTTGTATTTCTTGGGAAAGGCTTTTCTCCGGAAGAAAAACCTATTATAATTTTTCCGAGAGAAGTCCTTACTACTAATCGACGAAGTCAAGTACGTAAAATCCTCCGAGAAATTGATTTAAAGGTCTTAAGCGGGTTACAGGCGGTCGGTTGGCTCTCGTACGAAGCCTCATCCGTCTTTTTGCATGACGATCAATGTGTGGAAGACCGGCATTTCGACTCTCCTTTAATATGGTTTGGAATCTTCGACGAATATCAGACCTTAGAAGAGGATGATTTGGTCGAATGGATGACTTCTTTTAATAAGGAAGGTTACTTTCTAAACTTCAAATCTTCTTTGGATTTTGACGAATTTGAAAATTCCGTTCTGGAGATAAAACAATTCCTTCAAAAGGGTGACGTATATCAAATTAATTACACGTTTCCCTTGAACCTTACTCAATCGGGTTCTTTAGGGAAGCTTTTCTTCGATCTGCGGAAAGCGCAGCTCGTTCCCTACGAAGCTTGGTTTAGTGTCGGAAAATCTGATTTAAATAATATCGGGCACGATATCTTATCTTTCTCTCCCGAGCTTTTCTGGAGCCGTAAAAACCGGGAAATTCGGACGTTTCCGATGAAAGGTACGAGACCAAGAGGGGAGACAAAAGAAGAGGACCTTCGTTTAAGAAAAGAACTGGCTGATTCTCCCAAAGATAGAGCCGAAAATTTAATGATCACAGACTTGCTTCGAAACGACTTGGGAAGAATTTCCGAATTCGGTTCGGTGAACGTTCCTAGACTCTTTTCGATCAAAGAATATTTTACCGTTTTTCAGATGGTAAGCGAAGTGCAATCGATTCTACGAAAGGAAATAGGCTTATCGGAAATTTTCGAGGCTCTTTTTCCCGGCGGTTCCATTACGGGGGCTCCTAAATTAAAGGCGACTGAAATCATCTCCGCTTTGGAAGGAGAGAGGGGTATTTATACCGGCGCTATTGCGCTTCTTTCACCAAACGGTGAAACGGTTTCTATTCCGATCCGTACTTTGGAGTTTGTGGAACGAACTTCGGGAATACGAAACGGAAGGTTAGGTATAGGAGCCGGAATAACGATCGATTCCGATCCGCAAGAAGAATGGAACGAATGCTGGGCCAAAGCAAGGTTTATGACGGAATCCTTAAATTCTATCGGAGGAAATTTTTCTCTTTTTACTTCGATGATTGCAAAGAGGGGAACTATTTATTTTTTACAAGATCATAAAGAAAGGATGAGTGTATCCGCACGAGAATTGGGGTTTCCGTTTTCAGAAGAGATTTGGAACGAATCGATCGCGGAAATTAGAAAGAAAAGCGAAATGGAGAATAAAAAAAACTTTCGTATTCGTATGATCTTAGATGCGAAGGGCGGACTTTCAACGGAAATAGAGCCGGTTGGAGAAAATAAAAAAGAAGGACCGATCTTAATTTCGGGTAAAACCTTGGAGAGCGAACCGTTGAGTAAACATAAAACGACCGTTCGAGAAATTTTCCAAGAGGCGAATCATAAGGCGGTCGAGGCAGGATATCTGGACGTCATTTTTATGAGCGATAAAAGGATTCTCTTAGAAGGGGCAATACATTCCATTTTTTTAAAAATCCAAGGAAAATGGTTCACACCGTCGTTGAAATCCGGTATTCTCCCTGGCGTTTATAGAAAGAAATTATTAAGTAAACTGAAAGTCACCGAAGCGGATCTTTTGTTGGAAGATTTTGATCGCGCGGATCAAGTTATCTTAACGAATGCCGTTAGAGGAATACGGAGAGTGACGAGGATAGATCGGGAATGAGAATTTTTTTGGGTATTTCCGTTCCTGATCCGACGCGAGATGTCCTGGCCGGAATCTGTTACGGGTTGGAGGGAGCCCGTTGGGTTTCTCCGGAAAATTTTCACATTACTCTCGTTTTTTTAGGTGAGATTTCTTCCGATAAGGTCGAACAAGTGCATGAAATTTGTGCGAGTATCATCGTAAAACCTTTCTCAATAAGTCTCCAAGGGTTAGGTTGGTTTAGACAAAAATCGCCGTCGATATTATACGTGGGAGTTGATCGATCCTTAGAACTGCAAGGGTTACAAAAATCATTGGAATCGGGATGCAGGCGCTCCGGATTTTCCGTTGAAAAGAGGGAATATATACCGCACGTAACGATCGGAAGATTAAGGGACGTTGCTCAAGACAAAGCCATGATTTATTTGAACGAATTTGAAAGTATAAATATTCCTGCTTTCGAAGTGAGCGAGTTTCACGTTTATTCGAGTCGAAGCGGCAGCGAAGGACCCATCTATCGAATAGAGGATTCCTTTCCGTTGGGAGAATCCTAAGTCATGGAATTTCCTAGAGAAGATTCCTATATTCCTAAAATTCGCGATTACTCGGATTTTTTTGCCAATCCTAGAGTCACGAAAGATGAGGTAGTAGGAATCGGAGGTGATTTAACTATCGATCGCCTTTTATATGCCTACACGCACGGGATATTTCCATGGGCAGATAAACCCCTTCTTTGGTTCTCTCTAGATCCCCGAGCTATTTTCGATCTTAACGTCCTTCACTTAAGTCGCCGCGTTCATCGAAAAATTCGACAAAAAAAATATACGATCACGATCAATCGAGCCTTCGATCAAGTTATGCGTTGCTGTTCCTATCGCCCAGAGGAGCAAACTTGGATTACCGATACGTTTCTGAACGGATTTGCGAGATTTCATCGGGAAGGTTACGCGCATAGTTTGGAAGTATGGAGCGAGGATGGAAGATTAGGCGGCGGCATTTATGGGGTGGCGATCGGAAAATTCTTTGCGGGAGAATCGATGTTCTCTTTCGAACCCGATTTCGGAAAGATTGGACTCTATCATTTATTTCAGCTATTAAAAAAAGACGGTTTTACTCTATTCGATACTCAGCAAATGAATCCGGTTACGTTAAATCTTGGGGCGTACGAAATACCTAAATCCAAATTTTTGGATCGTCTAACGGACGCCGTCGAGACTCCTTCAAAATGGCGACCCTCTCGCCTGGAAAATTAATTTTTTGCTAAATTCGATTTGATTTGCCTTCTATCATAATAAAAGTAAGGCATTAAAACCAACCTAAGCATAGGTAGACTACTATGACCCTATTCAAAAAAATTCTAGCTTCCCTACTCGTTTCCGCGATTGCTCTTTTTGGCTTCAACGGACTTACTGCAGAAGATGCAGCAGCCGACGAACCTGCTCAAACTCACGATTCCAGTGCTGCGAAATCCGAGCATAAAGGTAAAAAGGGTAAGAAAAAGAAATCGAAGAAGAAACATCACAAAAAGGCCAAAAAAGGAGCTAAAAAGGGGAAAGAAGAAGGAACTAAGTCTGAGACTACTCCTCCAGCTCACTCTGAAACAGAACCTGCTGGCGAAGAACAATAATCTAACTACTTACTGCATTCCGTCCGGCAATTGTCGGACGGAATTCCTATTCCTAACTTTACACCTACCCTAATTTTGCAGCGCACCGTTTTCCTTCTTTTCTAAAATTTTCTTGACGCTTCGCCTTCGCGCAATAACGTAAACGCTCTTTTTACCCAAGTTAGCAAAGGGTAATGTATCCCTTCTTCAAAAAGGAAGAATTCCAATGTATAAGAATTTAGCAGATATGTACCTCAAGGCGGCCCAGGCCTATGGGGACAGACCAGCATTTTGGTCGAAAGATGAGACCAAAGAATATCGGGCAACGTCCTTTAAACAGCTGGTTGATTTAGGCCTTAATTTAGCGGAAGCGCTCATTGACCTAGGTGTAAAAGCACGCGAGCATGTCGGAGTCATTGCTGATAATCGTTTGGAATGGATTATCGTGGATGCGGCCGTATTGTTTACCGGCTCAGCCAACGTTCCTCGCGGGACGGATGTTACTGATGCAGAAATGGATCATATTCTAAACCATTCTGAAGCTGAAGTCGTTTTCTTAGAAACCGACAAAGTATACGAGAAATATTCCAAGAATAAATCCAAACTGAAGGGTGTTAAGACTGTAATTATCATGGATAAGGACAGTAAGACCAAAGCTAAAGGGGTCTTACATCTTTATGATTTGATTGAAAAAGGTCGAGAGCTTCGCGCACACGGCGGAAAGAAGACGGAAAAGAGGATCGAGGCTATCAAGCCTGACGATTTATTTACTTTGATTTATACTTCGGGAACAACCGGCATGCCTAAGGGCGTAATGCTAATGCATTCGAATATGATTCATCAGATGGAACACGTGGTTCCTTTGATTTTGAAAAAATCCATGATCAAAGATGATGATAGCATGCTATCGATTCTTCCCGTTTGGCATATTTTCGAAAGAGTTGTCGAGTATTCTGCAATATCTCTCGGGATTGCTACCTTCTATACGAAGGTATCGGATTTACGGAACGATCTTGCCAAGGCCAAACCTTCCTTTATGGCATCGGCACCGAGAGTGTGGGAAAGTATCTATACCGGAATTTACAATCGGATTAACGATCCAAAGCAGACTCCTCCAGTTAGAAAATTTCTATTCAATACGGCATATCTGTTTTCCAAAAACTACCATGCGGCTATTCGTTTCTTGAGCGGTAGAGAGGTCGATTACGAAGGAAGAAATATCATCCAATCCTTTATTCTCGGAATTCGGGCGGTGATTCGGTTGGTTTTAACCGGCCCATTTACGGTTTCCTTGATTGCGGGTGCATCTTATTTCTACGTAAAAACAGCGCACCCGAATTTACCGCTTATCCCTGGTCTTTTATTGACGGTGGCCATTCTTGGTCTGATCTTTAATTATAAAACCTTGGATGCGATCGTACTTTCAAAAATTCGTCAGGCGACTGGCGGACGACTTCGTGGAACTCTTTCCGGCGGCGGGGCTCTCCAACGCCACGTTGATAATTTCTTTAACGATATCGGGTTATTGGTTCTCGAAGGTTATGGAATGACTGAGACTGCTCCGGTGATTTCGGTTCGTCATTACGATTATCCAATTATCGGTTCGGTCGGATACATTGTTCCGAAAACGGAATTACAGATTCGTGACGATAGTGGAAAGGTCCTTACTCATATAAACGATAATAAGGAAGTTCTGGCCGGAAGGATCGGATTGAAAGGCATCGTTCATATTAAAGGCCCGCAAGTCATGAAAGGTTATTATAAAAACCCGGAAGCGACCAAAAAGACTATCTCAGACGGATGGATCAATACGGGAGATATAGGCTTCATCAATTTCAAGAAGACCCTGACTCTGACCGGACGAGCCAAAGATACGGTCGTTCTCCTTGGCGGAGAGAATGTCGAGCCTGTTCCGATCGAAAATAAGATGGATGAATCACCATACATCAAGCAATCGATGGTGTTCGGACAAGACCAAAAAGTATTGGGTGCGATCATCGTCCCGGACTTTGAAAATTTGAAACCTTGGTTGGAAGAGAACGGGATTTCCGCTCACGATATTAAGGATTTAATCGATCATCCTAAGGTTCTGGAATTTTATAAAAGGGAAGTTCGCGAATATAATAGCACGAAAGAAGGGTTTAAATCGTTCGAGTTAGTGCAGCATATCGTGATCGCGCCTAAGCCGTTTGAAATCGGCGATGAGCTTACAAATCTACTTAAAATGAAAAGACACGTTATAACCGAAAAATATCAGAAAAAGATAGATAAGGTTTATAAATAATCCGTAATTTGTCGGCTTTTAGATGACGAAAGGCTTCGGGAAACCGAAGCCTTTCCTTTTTTATCAATAAATTTTAAAAATTCGAGGGAAAATTTCGGGATTCTGTTCCAGGATGATAGGGTCGTGGAAGGTAAAAATTTTCGCGCCCTGCTCGGCCAATAATTCGACGTAATGCAAAAATTCCCGATTGTTGCGGACTGAAGAAGCCGACGAGATGGGAAGCCCAGTTCCTTCAATACAATGCTCTATGAAATAGCATTCATCCCCCGTGATTAGGACGCGATTTTTTGGAGCTCTCAACCATTCCACTGCGGAATGTCCGGGAGTATGACCTCCTGTGAATATGATTCGAAAATTCGGAAATAATTCGACGCTCGATTGGAGGAAGATCACCTTCCTATCATTTTCTTTCGCATGCAGAATTTTAGCCTGATTTACAAACCAGTTTGTCTTCTTTAAAAGTTCCCATTCTTGCGGGCGAACATAAATTCTTGCATTGTGAAACAGATCCAATCCTCCTGCATGATCGAAATGAAAATGAGTTAGAATAATATCCGTTACCATATTCGGACGTATTCCTGCTTTTAGTAAGATCTTATCAGGCGAAATCCAATTTTGAATACCGTACTTACTTCGGGTCTCCTCGGAGGAAATTCCGGAATCGACTAGAATGATTCGTTTATTCTGTTTTATTAAATAAAAAAAGAATGCAAGTTCCTGCTCTCCTTCCTTTTCCCCCGAGTCCGTCAAATAATTCGGGTACTTTCCTTTTCCATAAAGCACCGCATACAAACCGTCTTCTAGCCCTCCGAAAACCGAAGTAGTTGCGGTTTTACTTTTAATTTCTCGCGGAAGATTTTCTGGAGTCGGTTTCGATGCCGATTTGCAGGAAATAAAATACAGCAAGATAAAAAAAGTAAGAACAGTTTTCATGGATGAACTTCCCGAGGTGGGACCGAAAGTCTGGAAAACCCTTTTTCTACCGGTTCCCGATATTCCAGCATTTGAGTTATAAATAATCGTCTGTCGAGTTCCATCCATAGGCGAAAAGAAAGTAGAGGCTGGACATTATAATGCAACGGAAACTTTGTAGGGTACTTTTCGCCGTCGGGAAATCCGTATACGTCCTTTGCTCGATTTTGTATCGTTCTTAATAAAATTCCTTTTTCGTCTGTCGGAAGTGAAATAATATTCTCACGAAAATTTCGAGGATAGGAAAAGTATTCCTCGGCGTTGGATAAATATACGACCCGGAATGGAATACCTATTTTGCTCATAGCCTCGGATATTTCCCGAACGGTCCCGTTTGCATTTAAGTCCGCTTTACGAATTTTAATTCTTCCGTTTATCACCATGTTTCGAAGATAATCATAATCGTTCTTATCATGAAGAAACGTTTGCCATCCGAATTTTTCTTTGCTACGTTCTAGCTCAAGCCAACGAGTCGGCACATCCGCTTTTCCTCGGAAAGCGACTTTCCAGGCTTCTTCATACCATTTCCAATCGGTCGACTCGCCGAATTCTTCTTTTAAAATCCTTAAAGAAGAACCGAAGTTTTTCCTCTCCCATAGCTCTTTATAAGCGTCGGGAGTTTCGCTTTTCTTTAAGAAAAATAGATGGATTCGATTGATGTAACAAACGACAGGATCGAAGTCCACTAACCAAGCCATTTCACTTTTTGCCCAAGCGATAAAAGTAAGGTTTTGATCGGTTCCGACTCCGAGATAGGCGCCTCTGAGATCCTTAATGGAATTCTTAAAAAGATCGATTCTAAGTTCATTGGAGGCGGGATAATGACGGCCGTTTAAATTCTTTTCTTCGAAATTTTCTTCCCTTACCGAATCTAGAATTTTCGATTCTCGAAGCCCAAGCGGGTGAACTACAATTATGTCCGACTTGGAAAGAGTACTACAGGTAGTTTGAAAGGTTAAGAAAAGTACTATTGCGGAGATTGAAAATAGAGAACGAGTTTGCATAAGAAAGTGAACGTTCCTTTACGTTCACTTTTGATTTTTGTACCAATTCAGCCACTCGTTTTTAGAAAAGAACTTTTCTCCGGTAATAGCACGGAGAGCTGCCGTCACCATTTTTCTATTTCGTGGCGTCTCGTTATCTTCTAATAGAGAAATCAAAATCGGGATACTCTTCGCGTCTTTACGAGCTCCCAACTGGCTGACTGCAACTTGGTGAAGATTCCAGTTTTTATGTCGGGCGTATTTTTCGAGAATTTTTTCGGCTTCTTCTCCTCGAATCGACGCAATCGCTCCTAATGTACTTGGAGCAAGCTCCGGAAATTGCTCGGTTTTGCGATCCAATAATGTTAGCGATCGGGGTGAAGCGATCATACCTAAGCTTTCGGATGCGATTCTAGCTAGTTTGAGATCCTTCGAATCAGCCGCTTCTTCCAAGAGAGGTAATGCTTCGGAACTTCCGATGCCACCGAGAGCCCAGGCCGCACCGTATCTCGCTTCGTCTGAGGATTCTTTCAATACCTTTGACAAAATAGGAATACTTCTTCTATCACCCATGTATCCCAATGATTGAGCGATGATTTCCCGGTCTGGTACGGAAGCATCATTTAAAACTTGTTCGATCAATTCACGAGCGGGGAGATACTTAAGACGACCCAATACATGAGAAGCGGGCCCCTTTGCTTCAGGTGTACTTTTACGGAGGACTTCGGAAAGACTTTGACCGGTCATTGGAATCGGAATCCCGATTAATACGTCAGCAGCCCTATATCGAATCTCCCTGTTTGAATCGCTAATTAACGGCAATACTAACGGTACGGCTGAAGGGTCATGGATGTCGATTAACGCTTGGGTCGAATTTTCCCTTCCTTTATCGAAACTCCGTTTCAATGCGGATACTAGTAATGGTACGGCCCTTTTACTTCCGATTCTTCCTAAAGCAAGATAAACGGCGGCTAGGCTAGGACTCGGTTCAATCGTATTGGCCAGCCGAAGGAGAAAGGATTCTCCTTCTTTTATTCGCAATTTACCGATCGCCATCGCGTACGTTTTTGCTTTTTCAAGGTTACTATTCTTGGCTGCTGCGCTTAATAGAGAAGAGCTGACGTTCGTCGCTTTTATCCTTACTAGGGTCTCGACTGTTAATAAGCGAATTGTAGAATCCTCGCTTTCCATTAACGGAAGCAATTTCGAACCGATACTCGGGTCTTCCATTCTTGCTAAAGCCTCGAGTATGGTATCCTGACCGACGCCGGAATTCTCGTTTAAAAAATTTAATATATTCGGAATAGAAGGACGATCTTTATAGATGCCGAGTGCAAGCACCGCCGGCCCGTGTAAAGTTCGATCTGGATCGTTCATTAATCGTCTAATTTCGGGGATAAACTTTCGTTCATTTCGGTCAGCGAGTTCTAAAATTGCCTGGGCCTTCCGTTGCGAATTCTCCGATCGTAAATCCGTTTCGAGCTGTTGCAAGCTTGAAGGTTCCCTTTCTTGAATTTCCGGATATAGATCGGGTTTAGGCGGTCCGCTACATTTCAGCCCAAATAGAATCAGAATAAAAATATTGCAAAAAGGAACATATAAAAATCGAATCATATTAAGAAGAAGGAACTCCATCTAAGGCTTGTCGCAGTTGTTGCAATTCGTTTTTCCAAATAGAGATATCTTGATTAGCTTCCGAAATTTGTGACGGGTCTAGTTTGCCCTGCTGAATGGAATATTCTATGAGTTGTATCCTTGATTCCAATTCTTGGATTTTATAATCAAAATAAGCTTTTTGTTGCTGAGGAGTGACTTGCGGCTCCGTTACTTGAGACGGAGAAACTCCAGGCTCGGCGAATTTTCCCGCATTTCGCGAAACCGCAAATTGGGATTCTGCCGCAGTCACCAAATCCAAACGTTCTCTCGCTTTTTTTTCTTCATCCTGCGTTAAGGGGGTCCGAAATTCTGCAGGAATATAAATATTCTTCGGATATTTAAATGCAAATTCCACCCATTCCTCGCGAATTCGTTCTCGATCAGCATCCGTTTTTTTCGGACCAAACGCATGAGGCCAAAGTCGCTTTGCCTGACCTTCTAATTCCGGATCTTCTGTAAACGGATGAGGCGCATCGGGGAATTCGATTCCTGATGTCAAATTCCTCCGTCGTTCCAATACCGATTCTGTTTCTTGGCTAACTGATTTTATTTTCTCGGTCTTATCCGGCCAAAAAATAAAAATTAAAAGAAGTAAAAGGACGATCCCCGCTAAGATCCAGGAAGCGTATTTTCTATAGGGAATCATACTTTTATGATGCCACCTTGTTCAAACTAAGGAAAGATTATTTTATTGAAGGTTGTCGGATAAACCCGGGCCGTTTCGACCCGGGTTTCGACATTTGATCTGGGAGCTTAGACAAAGATACCGATGACCCAAGAAATAAACTGTCCGAAGATTGTTTCGGTCAGGAATTTTTTCAAGTCGATCGGATTTCGGTTAAGACTGTCGTAAAACCAAGCGTTGTATTCGCTGACTAAAGGAATCGAATATCCGTATTTGGAATTGATTACTTTAATTAACTCGTTAGCAAAGAGAGAGTGTCCGTATTGATTTGGATGAACTCCATCTAAACCAAAAACACCGGGTTGACCCGGGAGAGGCCAGTTTGCTCGCGCATAGCCGGGACTCCATCCGGAAGGGCTGCTGATCAAACGGCCGTTTTCTTTTAGATCATCGAAAACAACTTTCAAATCCGCTACTGCAAATCCCATAGCCACTGCTTGTGCTTTAACTTCATTATTCAACATCGTCAAAAAGCTTGTGATAGTATTTACTTCGCCTGCATCCAATACTTGAGAAGGATCGGATACGGAAGATCTGAAAAATGCTTTTAGACCGGTGTAGTTCGCTCTTCCTTGAGGATCCTTATACGATTCCAAGAATGCAATTGAAGTTACATTAGGAATTGTGAAAAGAACACCGCCTTTGATCGAGCCGATCGCGGCCATTCTACGCATTGTTTCCCGAATGTCGCGTTTATAGCGAGTTTCGTCCAGACAAGCTGTAGAAGTGCTCAATGCAGTACATAGGACATGGTTTGCAGCCGCAGTTCCGAACAAGAACGACGGTCTCACCTTTTCCATAATTTGCATCTGGGTTCCAGCGTTGCCTAATCCGAAACGATGGAACTTATCGGGAGTCTGACAGTCGGCTACTTCGACCCAACGATAGGTAAACCAATACCAAGTTGCCCAATACCATTGTCTGGCCCATTTAGTCGCATTGATATCTTCGCACTGGCCTGATGTTTTTAGTACTGTCGTATAATCGGCTCCCGTAATCCCTGCATGAGTCGGAAGGCCGACCGTGGATTCATTTCCACCGATGACACTAGCTGCGATACAGAAAATACCGCAATTGCCTTTGAGAACATCTTCAAAGTTAAGATACGGACCTTTCAAAACGTTATAGCTTACACCCGAACCGGCTTGTTTGGAAACTAAAACAGGGAATGCCCAGTCTTGCGTTTTCTTTTGGACGGTCGCACCGAAGAAGCCTTGGCTCAAGGAGTCTCCGATAACACCGGGTTTCGCGAATACTTGTGATTGACTTTGCGCGGAAATAGAAATCGAGCAAACACTGATCCCTATCGACACGATTATTTTCCAAATAGTGAGTTTTCCCATTCTATTTTTTATCCTCATACGGATTAACTTTCTATAAAATGAAAGTGATCCAATTCTCTTGTCGTCATTGTAGCAGTTAGTCGGTAAAAAGTCAATGTCACTTGAGAAACATCGAATCTATATAAAACATTTGGTATATTATAAATTTTCCGAATTTTATTTGTTTGTAATCAAAGTTTTAAATGGCGATTTGAATTTTCTTCCGAGGGAACTTAAGAGCTATCTAAACTCTGTTAGTTATCTTTTTATTTTGGTTCCGCTTTTGAAGATGAAAGAGAGTGCGGCTTAAAACACTGTTTGCTATATGATCTATAAAAGTAGCTGAGTAATCTTCATCTGTTTGATTTTTTCGGCGAATTTCAAAGTCCATTCTTCCTGAAAACATCTTGAATTCTAAGAACCATTCCTCAGATTGGACGTCTAACTTATATCAACGGGGACGAATTTGGTTTCGACTGTTGTAGTTTAAGTGTGGTGGCATGTAGGGGTGAGGGACCTCTTAAAAACCTTCAAAACAATAAACGCTAACAACGAATTAGCACTAGCAGCTTAATCCCTGCTACGGATAAAAGGCTTACTCTTCCGGTGGCTTTTTTTCCGACGTAAACGGAAGACGTGATTCATCGGTGGCCGGTTCTCGATGAATGATGTATATGAATCGGATTGGAAAAACACACCTGCTTGTGGGTTAAGGTTTTCTGAAATTTTAAATCACAAGACAAACATGTAGAGGCCCCATCGAGGCACAATAGGACCCGGGTTCGAACCCCGGCGTCTCCATAAGTAATCTACCATATCTTACCGTCGGGGTTCGAATGCGAACTCGAGTAAGCGATGATAGCTCGCAGCGGGAGAGTATTCATCGCGACCGAGCAACACGATGTTGCGAGGCTCGAGAGAGACGCCGCAGAGCCCGATCGGAAAGGACGTTCGATCGCGACGCGGCGAACCCCGGCGTCTCCATAAAGCAATCTTCCGTATTTTATCAACAGGGTTCGAATGTGAAATTCCATTAATCTTCGGGTGGGCTAGTAACTAGCTTATATACTTGAGTTTCTTCTCCAATCCAACTTTGAAGGAAAGGAACTTTCTTTACTTTCCAGCTTCTTTCTTTCATCAACTCTCTGATTTCTTTATCTCGGAATATTCCTTCGGAAAAAACAATTTCCCCTTCGTCGGTCGCTCCTTGGAGTTTAGCGGCAAAGTTTACTGTGTTTCCGAAGTAATCGATATTGCTGTTTAGATTCACGGCAAGGCAGGGCCCGCTATGCAGGCTGACTCGAATTCTGATCGGAGTTTCATCAGTCTTATCTGAAAAATACTCTTGCATCTCCGTTGAAGCTATCAGTGCGTCTACTGGGGACGTAAAAGACGCCATTACTGCGTCGCCGATCGTTTTTACAACCGCACCTTGGTGTTCCCGAACGATTTTGTACACTTCCACAAAGTGTTGCCGAACTTCTGCAAACGCACCCGTATCTCCCTTTTGATGATAGAAGCGCGTAGATCCGACGATGTCCGTAAAAAGAATCGTCTGAATCCCGATATCCAACTGTAAATCGGTAGAGAGAGCTTCCTGTGAAAAAAGTTCTCGGAAATTTTGAAAATTAAAAAGATCGGAAGGTCGCAGACTATCCTGATCTTCTTTCCTTTCCTCAATTATGAATCCTTTCCTTTCGGACGTATTATTCTTCAGTATGAACGTCGGCTCATTTCCGATTTCAAGTTCGTCCGGCAGGTCCGACGGTGCCCATTCTAATTTAGTGTTATTCTGACTCTCACTTATGTCCAATAGGGAATATTTCTTTTCGCCATTGATTCTTAAACGATACGTTCCCGGATGAAGAAGAAGATGCGACTGATAAGATTCGTTCGGCAGCAAATATTTTTGAAATCGGATATGCGATTTTGTGGCCGGTTCGGCCGCACAGAAATATCTCTTTTGTATTTCTCGTATGGACGGATGGACATGAAAAGTAATCTCCACCGAATTGATTTGATTCGCATCGAATTGGATCTCACATACGTCGCAAGAATCCCGAGCAGGCAGGTCTCCTAAATGTTGGGCCTCCGTCCTTACACCTCTGCAATGAGGACAAATAATATCCCAAGAAAGAGTAAATAAACCTAGACGACATCCATGCAAGAAAATTAATAAAAGGTCCTTAAAGGGAACATCCCAAGCCTTAGCTAGGGACTTTATGCGAATTCGATAGAGGTCGTTTTCATCGGCATCGAAAATGTAACTTAATACTTTATTAACGAGTTCTCTTGGTTGACCTTCTCTTACGAAACCGACTCGAATTTGCTGAACTCGAGCGGGGAAGATCGGATCCTTTTGCGACTGAGATTCCTTTAATAACGCTAACGCGGTCGGACCGGTCCAACCGTGATTCTGAACTTTTTTAAGATCTTCTATCACGCCTGTCAGCCCGTTTAAATAGGATTTTTCCAATTGCTTCATTCCGATCGGAAGAAGATTTTTTCCGATAAAACCTTTCGGAATCCATCCGAAGTAAACGAACAATCGACTCCGATCTCCTCCTAACGGAAATAGTAAATACCTTGTTCTTACGTAATGGGCAAAACCTCTAGAGTAGATGCGGGCATTATTCAATTGTTTGCAGTATTCCCATTCCCAGGGGACTTCCTCCCATTCCATGGAAATTCCGGCATTTTTAGAAGTGCCGAACAGCTTTCCGTTTACTTCTTGAAATTTCATTTCCGGTACGCCGATACGTTTGTTAAAAGAAGAGGTATCCACGAGCCAGGGCCAGAGTTCCGACGGCGTTGCATTTAGATCGAATTTCCAGAGCCGATCGATCGGATTAGATAATGAGGTCCATTTGCTTTCCCACGGGAAAGCTTCTAAGAATGCGGCAAGATCTATATTTTCGGGATCTAAAGTTTCCCAAGCTGCGGAAGGTATCCGAGTCTGCATGAATTTCTCCGAAGGTTCATTTGGACGAATCGTAGAAAATTTTCGCCACTAAACTTAGATTATCTTTCCTGAACTTCGGCGGAAAGAAAAGTGGAATCTATCTATGAACCGGAAATTCTACACATCTAAGTTCGGGACAAAATTTAGACTGCAGACCGGGATCGGTCAGCTCATGGAAGATCTGGGGGATGTAAAGCATGGAGTCAGTATGCTCGGGGGAGGTAGCCCCGCTTTAATTCCCGAGGTCGAAGAAGTTTGGAAAGAAATTCTCTCTAAGTTGACGTCCGGGGGCAGCTGGGAATCCATTCTCGGAAAATATGAATCTCCGTCAGGTAAGGAGGAAACTCTCGAGGTTTTTGCGGATCTCCTTCAAAAAGAATCCGGCATGACAATAACGAAGGATGAGATTGCGATCACCAACGGATCTCAAAATGCGTTCTATTTACTTTTGAATTTCTTTTCCGGTACATTTCCGGACGGTTCTAAAAGGAAGGCTCTTTTCCCTACAGTTCCCGAATATATCGGATATATCGATCAACCCATTGAAGAGGATTCAATCTATTCTCTTCCCGCTAAATATAAGGAAACCGGAATCGATACCTTTCGCTACGAATTGGATGAGGAATCGCTTTCTAAATTACAAGAATCGAATGATTTATTGGGTTGCACCGTTTTATCCAGACCTACGAATCCTACGGGTCGAGTAGCTACGGAAGAGGAAATCGGCAAACTCCTAACTTTTTCCCGAAAAAAAAGCATTCCTCTTTTACTGGATAATGCATATGGATTTCCGTTTCCGGGTATCGTTTACGGGAACGGAAAATGGTTTCATAGAGACGGAATGATTCAGGGATTTAGCCTTTCAAAAATAGGGCTGCCGGGAGTAAGAACGGGTTTCGTATTGGCTAATCCGGAAATTATTGCCTCATTGAATAAAGCAAATGCGGTTTTAAATCTAACTAGTGGAAGCTTAGGGCAATATGTCGGTTTAGAATTTCTCAAATCCGGTGCATGGCGTTCTTTGAGTAAAAATGTCGTCCTTCCATATTATGCCCGAAAGCGATCACTCGCTTTGGCTATCATCCGTCAGGAATGGGGAGGAAAATTCGATTATCGAATTCACGAGAGTGAAGGCGCGTTTTTCCTTTGGGTAAGAGTTAAAGGTTTAACCAAATCGTTAACCGAACTCTATCCGATTTTGAAACACGAAGGAGTTATAATAGTCCCAGGTCGGTATTTTTTTCCAGCAGGAGCTCCCGTCGACCCTTCGTCGGAAGAATGTGCTCGTATCAGCTTCGCTAGAGAAGATGGAGAATTGCAGGAAGGCCTCCGAAAAATCGGGAAAGTTTTCCGGAAGTTTATGAAATAATCATTTCCGCTTATTCGTTTCCTATCCGTTAGTTTTCCTGCAATAAAAGAGTTTTAATCTCCTTTTGAATTCGGGAATCTGGTCCAGGAATAGACTGAAATTTCCTATCTTGGATTGTTATTCCTTACGGGCGCATTTATGGAAACCTTGGAGCAGCAAGACATATCCTTCGAGGAATTATCCTCGAGCCAAGCAAAAGCCACCGATCTCGAGGGTCTGCAGCCGGACTATATTTTCTTAAACGACGGCGCAGTGGGCTTATCTACGACTGCTCGCTGTATCATTGACGAACTACGTGATTGGCATAAGAAAACCGAGAAGCACGGATCAAAAAGCGTTCACCCTTCATACCTTCTTACCTTGGATAAGCTGGGAGAACTTCTGAATAAATATCGGAATTTGAGCGAACAAGCCAAGTCCCCTCAATCCGTAGATCAGGCGTTACGTCAGATTCTGGATTTTGAAAAGAAAGGCCGGAATAAATCGGCGCTAATGTACCCTTTTTTGGTCCGTAACGGCAACAAAGTGCAGGCTCGAATCGCTCTTGCATCTCCGCAAAAGGAAGCAAAGACGGACGTCACACCTTACAGGCAGGCCTGCTTTCAATTTTCGGAAGAGACGATAGATTTAATTTTATCTAATCGCGCCAAAAAGCCGCGAATTCTAGAAGAGGATCGACCCGGCGCTATCATATTACATAAAAATAAAGCCGGTCAACTTTGGCTGTATCCGAAGTTGGCATCAATAGAATCCGAAATGGCAAGTTTATTGCGCCGCGGCTTTCACCCGTATCATTATATTCCTATGATAGACTTCCTAAGCGATTTTGTAAGCTACGCAAAGGCAAAGGACGCGTTGACGCAAATCCTTCCCGATTATCATATTATTATAGACGACCTCCAACTGAATGCGGATGGAACTTACTTACATCAACCGGAAGTGATTTCCCATTACAGGGCTCAAGCCGACGGTTTGGAAGTCTTTGCATTAACATATCTGAAGCAACTTTCGGAAAGGGCAGGGTATACGCTTTTTCGGTCCCGCATTCAAGATTTTGAATCGACCCATGGAATGGCGGAGCCGGGTAGAAAACAGAATAGCGATAAGGTGGACGCTTTAATTCAATTAGTCGAAGATTTTCCCTTCGATCGGGAAAAGGACGATTTAGGTAAACGAGTCCGCGAAACCTGTAATCTTTCGATTCAAATTTTAAGAAAACTGATCGAAGAAAAATCCAGATTGAGCGAACGGAAAATCGACGGAGCTTTTAAGAGCTTAGTTCATCGGATTCAAATTCAGATTAAAGAACACACGCAAGGGAATCTAGCGTTATACAAATTCAGTCCTGAAAAACGATTGGAAGCCGTCGGAATTATCGGTTCGGAGCAAATCGCAAACTATTCAGAGACATTAAAGAAAGAACTAACGGGCAGTTTCGGTTGGAAGGAAATAAAGAAAGATGACGGATCTACAGAGGTGTATGCGGTAGACCCGGGATATATGGCTGCAGTGATTCACAAGCTTACTGCCGATGCTAAAGCAAATCTTTCCTATCAAAGAGAATTGAGTATCGCGAAGGAAATCAACGCAGCATTATCTAATCCGAAGCATCCCGATTTGAATTCTAAACTGAAAGGCGATCATGTCGTAAAGCTTCAGCAAGATTCCTTCTTAATGGAAAGAGAAGTCGAAGAGCGAGAAAGAACCGAAGCGCTCGCCAAGAAATTCAATTTATCTATGGGCTTACTTGGCTTTGTCGGAACGATGCTGTTTTTTTTGATCGCCTCGGTTCATTTTAATACGGTCGGAATTATTTTCGTCGGAATTCCTGTTTCTCTCATAATCGGTATAATGCTTGCACTCTTTTTTCGAGAACGAGAGAAGTTGGATTTAAACACGGGGAATACTAAGTCTTTTGGTTCCGGATTCAAAGGAGAATATTCCAATCCATCTTCAAACGAAGAATATTACGCGGAAGACTCGGATGATTCTAATGAGCATTTTGGAAAAGGTGAAACTCCTAAGGAAAAAAAAGTAAGCCTGATCGCAAAAGGTGCGGAGAGGTTCGTTTTCCCGAACCGGTTCACTAAGATTCAGGATAAAATCCATGATGCCAAATCTCTTCGTAAGAAAATCTGGGATAACCTGGATAATATCCGTCAAAGCGTAACGCATCTAAAGTCGGAACCGGACGATGATAAGGTCGCGTCAACAGTCGAATATGCCTTACTCCAAAATGCAGCTACGATAGCGATTCCTGACGAGATAGTCCCTCCCGGTATGCCGAGTTCGATCATTCTTAGTCATTCCGATTTAAAAGCGCCGTTAATCCGTGATCAACTCTCGGAATTTCTTCGGAACGAGGCTCAAAAAAAGAAATATGATAAGAAGTTAGTAAAATACTACACTTTCCTGATCAATACGATAGAAGTAGAATATTTCAAATACTTGCCGAACCGGAAGAAGAGATAGAAACATTTTCTTGACGGAGTCGGCTCGGCAAGCTTCAATTTCGTATGCCCGAATTGCCGGACCTTGTCATTATTCGTGAACGTCTCTTGCCAAGCCTGGCCGATCGAAATATAGAAGCGATCGAGATTATCGAACCGGTTGTAGTTAGAAATTTACTCGGGACTCCGGTTGAAGAAGCGTTTGTCGGCTTAGCATTCCATAATTTAGAGCAGCATGGGCCGTTTTTAAATTTCGATTTTGGGGGGAAAAAAATAATTATTCATCCGATGCTTGCGGGTCGATTTTCCTTAAATTCCGAATACAAGAAAAAAGATTTGTGCGTTCGTTTTTCCTTTAACGGCTTAGTCTTAAATTATGCCGACGACGTAAAGATGGGAAAAGTTTATTTTGCCAATCAGGATCAGATATCACAAATCCCGAAATATTCCGACCAAGGAATAAATCTACTTTCCGCAGAATTCACTGAAGATAAATTTCTGAGTTTGATCGATAAAAGTCGGCAGCAGACTCGGGTTTTTTTGATGGATCAAACGAAGCTAAGTGCTCTCGGTAATGCATACTCGGATGAGATTTTATTTGCCGCAGGAATTCATCCAAAAACCAAATGCCATCAATTATCGATCGAAGATAAGAAAAAACTTTATCGTAGCGTTAAGGAAGTTCTCGACTATTCCATTGATTACATCCGGAAAAAAGAAGCCCCCTTGGATTTTAAAGTAAGGGATCATGTAAAAGTGCGTAATCGAAAGAACGAGCCCTGTCCTCGGTGCGGAGCGAAAATCCGCCGAGCCAACGTTTTGGGTTATGACTCATTCTTTTGTCCCGTTTGCCAGCCGCTGGACGGCGAACAGTTTATTAATTGGCGGCCGGCGGAATAGGAGTTAGGTAAAGCAGAGGACAGACGCATTCGCTTTGCTCACGCTAGACAGAAGCTGCGCGAAGTCGGAACGGTAACGGAGGGCAGAGTTCTGAGTTCAGAATCCTGTAGGAGCTCCAACAGAATTCATTTTGAAAAAGTTCTTGTCAGGAGGATTATTTTGTGGTACAGGAATTTTTCCACCGCTTCGCTCCGGCCCCCACCCGAGGGCGGGGTTTGTTAAGTAAATTCTACTCTCCGGGTTCACGATCCAAGCGGAGTTCCTACACGAATTTCAGACTGAAACTGTTTACCCCCTTTCGATTTTTGTGAAATAAGCCATCCGGCACCCGCATATGAATTCTAAACTTGTGGGTAACGATAGGAATAACTGGGGCCTTTTCTGTTTCGCATAGCCTATACTCCATAGAATTTTGCGTATTTTTTCTTGACTCCATAGGTGGTACTTGCACCTTGGCAAGAGATTCTCGGTGATTATAGAGAGAGGGTCACACCCGTTCCCATCCCGAACACGGAAGTTAAGCCTCTCATCGCTGATGGTACTGCATGGTTCGCTGTGTGGGAGAGTAGGACGTCGCCGGGTTTTTCTTTTTTTCCCCTCCCTCGACTTGAATAAGACCGAAACTCCCTAGGGGAAACGGGTTGACTACCCGATTTAGGTGGAAAACTCTACCTGAAGGGGATAATCCCCGGGTCACAAATCGCAATAGTAGATATTACACAGGGATTTATATGAGAAGAACTTACCAACCCAGCCGGATCAAACGCGCCCGTACCCACGGCTTTCGCGCCAGAATGGCGACTCCGGGTGGCAGAAAAACTCTCTCCCGTAGAAGAGCAAAAGGCCGTTATAAACTGACTGTTTCCGACGAAAGAGTTGGAAAGAAGTTCTAACGAAGTAAAATCGAAGAGACACTTACATCCAGGAAAGACATCCGTGAACTTTTTCAATCAGGGAAGCGAATCTCAAAATCGCCGCTAACTCTGATTTATAAAGCGAATAACATTGGCTACGACAGATACCTTTACTGCCCCGAGAGGTCGGTGGGTTCGGCAGTCCGAAGAAATCGCATCAAGCGAAGATTAAGGGCTGCAGTTGCTGAACAAGTCAAGGGTTCTTCCAAGGGATTGGATATCGCAATACTCGCAAAGCCTTCGCTTTTCGAACTTAGCTATACCGAGCTTCTTTCCTGTCTTGGACATCTTATGAGTCGAATTCAATGAATCGGTTAGTTATTTTCCTAATTAAGTTTTATAAACGTTGGATATCACCTATTCTTCCAGCAGCATGCAGATTTACTCCAAGTTGTTCGGAATATTCGCTTCAAGCTTTTACAGAGTACGGCTTTTTTGACGCATCTTATCTCTCAATGAAACGTATTCTTCGTTGCAATCCTTTGTTCGCCGCAGGCGAAGACCCCTTACCCCCCAACCCTAGAAGGAAATAGGAATGGAAGACAGACAAAACAGGCTTTTTATCGCTTTAATGCTCAGTTTAGGAATTTGGTTCGTAGCGAACTACTTTCTAAATCCGGATCTCGGAAAACCGAAACCGCAAATCGCAGATCAAACCACCGAACATAAACAGGAAGCTTCTCAAACTCTTAAAGAAGCCGAAAAGAAAGTTATTCCGATTACGGGTCCGAAAGTTGACGCGAAAGATATTCGCAAATTTACGATTAAAACCGACTCGCAAATTATCGTTCTTTCCAGCTTAGGAGCCAGGATCGAAAAGCTATACGTAAAGGATTACACTAGCGTCGAAGGCAAAGAAGTTAAGGTAGCAAGAGCCGATTACGAAGAAATCGAAGTCGATGGCGTCAAATATAAGGCAATCGAACTTTCTCGAGGAAAGGGATTCGATTTCAATTTCTCTCACAGCAAAGAATCGATTGCTTCCTCCGAATGGAATCTGGTTAACTTCCGCGCAGAAGAAGATAAAGCGAATCTTACTTTGGTATTCTCCGGAGTTAAAGAAAATATTACTTTAAAGAAAACTTATAGATTTTTTCCGAAGGAAAATTATTTCAAAACCGAAATTTCCATCAAAAATTCCGGCAAAGATAAACTGGTCTTCTCTCAGCGCGAAAAGCCCGCCTACTTGAGAACTTTCGGTAGTCTCGGTCCGATACCGCATTTGCGGGAAGCAAACGACCAGGAATTGTCCAAGTTCTTCCGTGTTTATCGCATGGATGGAAGTGTAAAAGATTTCGTCGATGGCGGTTCTGCTTGGGGATTTTTCGAAGGAATTAGAAACTTCTTCACGGGCGTTCCGGGCGGGGACGACAGATTTAAAGACGAATGGAGCACAGGAGAAGGAGTCGATTTCGTCGGTACCGGTAGCCGCTATTTTCTCGCAGTTTCGGATCCATTAAATCGTCATGCCGAAGGGATTCTCTTGGACAATCGAAAGAAGAACGAGTCGGGAGTCATCTTAGCTTATTCGAATATCACCATTGATCCGGGTAAGGAAGAAGTTCTCGATTTTGCAAACTACGTAGGCGTCCGCGAATGGGATGGGATGCTTTTCAGGGATGCGAAATTGGATCCGTTCCGTAATCCTAAATCCACGTTTGCCGGAATCAGTTCCGATCTCAATAAGTCTTTTAACCAAGGGATTTTTACTCCGATTCGAAATGGAATCGTTTGGTTCTTACAGCAATCCTATCATTATACGATACCGAACTACGGTTTTGGCATCATTCTATTCGCACTTTTGTTTAAATTGGTTTTTTACCCTTTAAACCAAAAACAAGCAGAGTCGATGAAAAAGATGAGCGCTCTATCTCCCGAACTGAAAAAGATCAACGAGAAATACGCAAAAGATCCTGAAAAGCGCCAACAGAAGATGATGGAGCTTTATAAAAAACATAATATGAATCCGCTCTCTCAGTTGGGTGGGTGTTTGCCGATGTTAATTCAGCTTCCGATTTTTTTCGCTTTATATGTTGCATTTGCGGATACGATCGATCTTTGGAAGTCTCCATTCCTCTGGATCAGGGATTTGAGCGAGCCAGACTTCGTTTGGACTTCCCCGGCGATTCCGTTTCTCACAAAAGACGGCCTCTCGTTGAATCTCTTAGTATTGTTAATGGTCGGAACTCAATTCGTATCGATGCGGTTAACTACAGTTCCGACGGATCCGAACCAAAAAATGATGATGTACGTAATGCCTTTGATCATGGTATTCTTCTTATGGAGCATGCCATCAGGCCTTACACTTTACTGGACTGTCACTAACTTGCTTTCGATCGCGCAGCAGTGGGTTACTAACCTTCGTAAGAAGGATGAGACCCCGGCGAAAGCCTGAACTCATATATCGAGGAAAACGATATGGAAAACTACATTTTCGAAGCCGAAGGAAAAACAAAAGCCGAGGCTGAAGAATTCACACTTTCTACTCTGAGATTAGAACCAGGGGATGTTAGATTCGAGACCGTAGAATCCGGTAAATCCGGATTCTTAGGACTAACCCAAAAGAAACCGGCCGTTGTACGTGCATTCGTTTCGAACGTCGACTTACCGGCCGAGAAGATCATTCACGGCGTGGTAATCACTCTTCTCCGCAAGATGGGAATCGAAGCGGAAGTGGTGGGCATGGGCGACGTGGACGGAAAGATTTACATCGAAGTAACCAGTCGGGAATCCGGATTGATCATCGGAAAACGAGGTGCGACACTGGATGCGCTTCAGTTTCTGGTGAACTTAATGGTCGATTCAAAGATCCGTCACGGTCGTAAGATCGTGCTGGATACCGAATCTTATCGAGACAAGAGAGAGCTCTCTCTGATTCGATTAAGTAAATCGGTCGCTTCCTCCGTCGCTAAATCCGGGAAATCCAAGCTATTGGAACCGATGAATCCGTTTGAACGTCGAATCGTTCATATGGCTTTGCAGGAGAACGAAAAAGTTTTTACCCGTTCCGAAGGAAATGGGACTTATAAAAAAGTCCGCATCATTCCGATGAAAGATCGCCACAAATACAAAGACATGGTTGATAAAAGCCCGAACGGCGATCTTCTCGAAGAAGTAAACGACTACTGAAACGGTAGTGACGGACACAATTGCCGCAATTTCAACAGCTTCCGGAGCCGGAGCCATCGGAATCCTAAGAGTTTCCGGACCGGACGCGTTGAATATCTCACTTCTCCGTTTATCTCAAAACGGAAAACAGTTCGATCGATCCGCAATTCAAGCTAGGCGCGCTTATACCTGCGAGTTTATAAACGAAACGAAAAAGCTGGACCAAGTCGTCTTTTTATATTTTGCAGGGCCGAATTCTTTTACCGGCGAAGATCTTTGTGAAATTCACACTCATGGAAATCCGATTTTGTTGCGAGAGGCTTTGGAATCCCTTTTTGCTGCCGGGGCTAGACCCGCTAAGCAGGGCGAATTTACCAAGCGGGCATTCCTGAATGGGAAATTGGATTTAAACGAAGCCGAAGCAATCGGTCGTATTATCGGAGCACGTTCACGATTCGAATTAGAGTTGGCCCAAAAGAATGCTTTCGGAGAAATTTCCAGACTAGCCTCGAATCTTCGAAGCCAATTGATCTCGCTTAAGGCGGAATGCGAAGCGGAGATCGATTTTTCCACAGAAGATCTTACCTTCGAATCTTTACGGGAGCGCAAAGAGAGAATTGCAAACGTTCAAAAAATTTGCGAGGGCTTGTTAAAGAAATCAGGCCAAGCAGAAACGCTTCTTGAAAGAAGCCGTGTCGTATTATACGGGGAACCGAATACTGGAAAGTCCAGCCTAATGAACTTGATCCTCGGGCGAGAGCGTTCAATCATCTCCGACATTCCCGGTACGACGAGAGATTATGTGAGCGAGGAGCTCCTTCTTGCCGGCATTCCGGTCCGCCTTACCGACACGGCCGGTGTTCGAGAAACGGGCGATTCGATCGAAAAGATGGGAATCGAAAGAAGTGAGAAGGAATTCTCATCGGCGGACGTAAAAGTATTCGTGATCGATACCTCGATCGAGCAGGATTGGAAAAAATTCCTTCAGGCCAATCGTTCGAAATTGGAGGGGGCGGTGATCGCCGCGAATAAGTCTGATATCAAGCATCCCTTATGGAACCCGCAAATTCTCCGTGCTGAGCAATCGTCGGGAACGATCATTTGCGAAGTTTCTTGCAAAACGAAATCGGGAATAGAAGAACTCATCGGAGAAATTTCCAAAAAATTGCAAACCTTAGAGAGTTCCGAAGATTATGTCCTTTTAGAAGAAAGAAATCGCTATCATTTTCTCGCAATAGTAAGATCTCTAAATGCATGTCTCGCTTTAATCGAAAGCAATGCGCCAGCGGAAATTTACATTAAAGAAATAGATTCAGCTCTTTCTGAAATTGGCGAAGTGAACGGTCGAGTGGATACGGAAGAAGTGCTAGGAAGAATTTTCAGTAAATTCTGCGTGGGTAAATGATTTTGGAATTCAGCAACACAAACTTAAAGATACTATTCATCATAGATCTAGAAAGTAAAAAGGCAAGGAATCTTCCGGTACGCGGAATTAAGATGGAATCTAGGCCTATTTCCAAAAAAAATGGTTCAATCTTATGAGAGAAAAATCGCTCGAATATCATTCCGTACATCCTAAAGGTAAAATTCAAGTAGTCCCGACAAAACCGACTAAGGATTCCTTTGATTTATCTTTGGCTTATTCCCCCGGAGTTGCTTATCCTTGCCTGGAAATTAAAGATAACCCAGAACTTGTGTACGAGTACACCAATAAGGGAAACCTGGTTGGAATTATAACGAATGGAACCGCAATTTTAGGTCTCGGTAATATTGGCCCGGCCGCCGGAAAGCCGGTGATGGAAGGAAAAGCGGTCCTGTTTAAGAAATTTGCAGGAATAGACGTTTTTGATATCGAGATCGATGCTAACGATCCCGAAGAATTCGTAAAAGCGGTGAAGATGCTCGAGCCGACTTTCGGCGGTATAAATTTGGAAGACATTAAAGCGCCCGAAAGTTTTTATATCGAAGAACAACTCATCGAGAGGATGAACATTCCGGTGTTCCATGATGATCAACACGGAACTGCTATTATTACCGTCGCCGGTCTTTTAAATGCGTTTGAATTGAACGCAAAACGTCCGAGCGAAGTGAAGATGGTGATTTGCGGAGCCGGTGCCGCGGGAATTGCAATCGCAGAATTAGTTCAGCATATCGGAATCCGGAAGGAACATATTTTTCTGGTGGATACGAAGGGAGTGATCCATCATGAACGATCCGATCTCAACGATTCTAAGAAAAAATACGTTCAAAAAACTTCCGACCGAACTTTGGCGGATGTCATGAAGAATGCGGATGTTTTTGTAGGAGTTTCCGTCGCCAATATGGTCGATGAGGCAATGGTTCGTTCCATGGCAAAAGATCCTGTGATCTTCGCTTTGGCAAATCCGGATCCTGAAATTCCGTACGCAGTCGCAAAAAAAGTCAGGCCAGACATTATTATGGGAACTGGAAGAAGCGATAATCCGAATCAGGTGAATAACGTATTAGGATTTCCTTTTATTTTTAGGGGAGCATTGGACGTTCGGGCTCGTCACATTACTTTAGAGATGAAATTGGCTGCTGCGCGAGCTTTGGCCGAATTGGCTCGATTGAAAGTTCCTGAAGCAGTCAGCCTTGCTTATGGCGGAGAAAAATTCTCATTTGGCCCGGACTATTTGATCCCAAAACCGTTCGATCAAAGGGTTTTGTATCATGTTGCTCCTGCTGTAGCCGAGGCTGCAGTTCAAAGTGGAACCGCGCGAAAGCCTTACCCGGGAAGGGAAAGTTATGTGGCTTTCTTAGAGGGTCTAATGCGGGCTTGACGTACGTCTGTTTCGCATAATAATAAGGTAAACGAAGTCGAACGATCGACGTGCGCTCAAGAAAGAAGATAGCGGTTCCGAAAATATACTAAATAGGCCGAACCGCCATGGATCTTCCGGGGCCGAAGAGGGGGAAGCGAATGCCCGAAGCGGACAATAATCCAAGACCTTCCTCAAATCCACCCGTACCGGCTTTCGATTTAGGTATTATTCCTCCGGAAAGAATCGATTTAATTCCGGAAGAAGAACTCCGTAATCTTTTACTACAAACGACCCCGAAAGCGATGCGCGATCTTGATTTAATCGAGAAAGGCGTGGAGAATTTCTTCCTATTTAATTACTCCCCGTTTGCTCTCGCAAAATTCGAGCAATTGCAGTTTCTAAAGCCTGCCGATCTTACGTATTTTGAAGGAAAAAACGGTTTTGTACTATATCAATACTTATTCGTCTCGGAAGACACAAAAGAATTAGGTCTTTCTAATATTGTTCTAAGACCGGCCTCTCGAAAAGCGGAGCAGGTTCAGAAAATAAAACTTGCTTGCTTGGCTCAGAGCGTAGCCGCGTTCCTTCAGTTCATTCATCGTCGTGATTTTATTCTCGGGGAAAAGAAAAGCGCGGGAGAGCTCCGGGAATGGGTTCAAAGACAATATATAAATGCGGACGATAAGGGGAATATTCTCGATTTCCAAGATTCAAAAAACCTACCGATCTCGATGAGAAACGTAATTACTTTTTCCATAGAATCATTTCTACAACGAAATTTAAAATTGAAAGACGAGATATTGACATCGTTCATCTCTATTTTATCGAAAAAGCCCGCCGAAATCATGGAATTCATCAGCCAGGTGAAAACCGAAAACGAAGCTTTGATTGCATTGGAAAAGCGGGGTAATCGATCTCCTTTATTGCAGCTTCATCCTGATTTCCATGTTATACAGCCTTCTCTCGATGAACTAATCTCCGAAGCTTCTACCGATCCGAAAATCGTCACAAAAAACGAAGAAACGGAATTAGAGATTATTTATGAACTTTTTATTTCTCTTGCGAGGAGAATCTTAACTCACCTACTTCCTGCCGAACAGTCCGGCTGGATTCAACCAGCGGGAACACAGCAGGGGAGTGAATTCATTCAAGAATTGCGCCGACATCCCGCTTTCACTTCGGGGAAGCATTGGGAAGGTTCTGATCTATTCTTACAAGCATTCGAAGTCTTAACACAGTCGATGGGTTCGTTATCAGTATTGAGAAAAGAATCCTTAGTGAATGTCGCGTTTACGGATATCGTAATTCGAATTCGAGAAACCAAAGAACCGTTGGTAATAGACCAATCATCCATCAAATTAAAAGATGCAGCTATCCAGGCCGCAGGGCTTTCGAAGTCCGACGTCCTTGAACAGACTCTGGAGAGACTAAAAGCGCGTACTGATATTCTTAAAAGAGAAAAGTCGATAGGAGATTCTCCGGGCCTCCTAGTTCTCGCGGTTGAGAACGTCTTACCTGCATTCCTATATAATAAAGAGAAACGAACTTCGGTTCATAATCTCATTAGAAAAAGCGGACAACCGAAAGGTATTTTCGCATTTCTACGCGAAGTTTCGGAAGGAATAGATTCGGAAGTCGCGATCGACGAACAAATTCGCTTATCAAAAGCTATTTCCGAATGGGAAAAAGAAAACGAAAAGTTAAAGCGAAAGGCCGAACAGGATTCGAAATCCTTGCTAGTAAGACTAATAGAATGGATTTTGGGACTCTTTGGAATTAATGTTTCCGGAGGGGATAAAAAAGATTTCGAAATATTAGAAGATACCCCTGTGCAATCTAGGGGGCCTTCCAAGCAGACGTCTTCAAAAACGGAAGAACCGGATCAACACCCCAAAAAGAAAAAATCTTTGGGGGTCCTATTAGGCCCCAAGGAAAAAGCGACTTTGATCCCCCCGAAACTTCAGAAAGTAATCGATTATGTTGATCGCAAGAACAACGGAATTATTTGGCTGGACGAGGTGGTGAGCACGAGCGCGTCTCCTGAATTCGGAAAAGACAAAGTTGCCGACCTCATGTATTATGACCAGAAGCGGAGATATATCGAAATTCGCTCAATGAATTCCGTTCGACATGTGTTTATTCGGAAGGAATTAGAATTCGATTCCGCCTGGTTGGACTCCACTCTGGAATATCTTGAGAACGTCACGGCAAAGAAACCTGAATTTGCCGCTTTGGCAGATACTCTTCGCAAGTTTCGGGACGAATAGTTAACTATTCAAGTTCGACAAAAATCATAACTTACATAGCAACGGAGGATCCATGAAAACTAGGATCGAAACCGACTCCATGGGAGAAATCGAAGTAGACGATTCGAAATACTGGGGAGCGCAAACCGAGCGATCACTGCATCACTTTCATATCGGCAATGATCGTTTCCCAAGGGAAATGATACGCGCATTGGGCATATTAAAGAAATCAGCTGCGATCGTCAATGCCGGTCTCGGTTTACTTTCGGAAGATAAAAAGAAACTGATCGTTCAGGCTGCGGATGAAGTCATCGAAGGGAAACTCGATGAACATTTTCCGTTAAGCGTCTGGCAGACAGGTTCCGGTACGCAGACCAATATGAATGCGAACGAAGTCATATCCAATCGCGCCATTGAAATTGCGGGAGGAGAAAAGGGCTCGAAAAAACCCGTTCACCCGAACGACGACGTAAATAAAGCCCAGTCATCCAACGATACCTTCCCGACTGCGATGCATATCGCTACCGCGGAACAACTTGTACACAAGCTTATCCCCGCTCTAGAACAATTAAAAGATACGTTGCGTAAAAAAACGGTCGAGTTTAAAGATATTATTAAAATTGGAAGAACTCACTTACAAGATGCTACACCTTTAACATTGGGCCAGGAATTTTCGGGATACGTTAAACAAATTGAATATAATATAGAGAGAGTAAAGTCCGTGCTCCCGTCCGTTTATAGATTAGCATTGGGCGGCACTGCGGTTGGTACCGGCTTGAATACGCATCCTGAGTTTGCTCTGCGGGCTGCGGCGCAAATTGCAAAGGAAACTAGTTTACCATTCGTTTCAGCCGAGAATAAATTCGAGGCTCTGGCAGCGCACGATTCGCTTGTTGAGGCGCATGGCGTTTTAAAGACGATTGCGGCCTCTTTTATGAAGATCGCGAACGACGTGCGATGGCTTTCTTCCGGACCGCGCTGCGGAATCGGTGAAATTTCGATTCCGGAAAACGAGCCAGGTTCCTCCATTATGCCGGGCAAAGTAAATCCGACTCAATCCGAACAAATGACGATGGTATCGGCACAGGTAATCGCAAACGACGTTGCGGTAAATATAGGCGGCGCTTCCGGAAATTTCGAATTGAACGTTTTTAAACCGTTAATCGTCCATAATGTTCTAAATTCGATTCGACTCCTATCGGATTCGGCTGTTTCTTTTGAAGAGCATTGTGCTCGCGGGATTTTACCGAATAAAGAAAGAATTTCGGAACACTTGCAGAATAGCTTGATGCTTGTGACAGCATTGAACCCGCATATTGGGTATGATAATGCCGCTAAAATTGCCAAGAATGCGCACAAGAAAGGAACCAGTTTAAAGGAATCCGGAATTGAGCTAGGTCTGTTGACAAGCGATCAGTTTGACCAGTGGGTACTTCCGGAGAAGATGATTTCTCCCGGCGTCGACTGAATATTTTTATAACGATTTCAGCAATAGATAAAAAAAGGACGATCATAACGACCGTCCTTTTTTTCTAATCTAGGGTTTATTATCCCCTATATTATTTATTGTTGCTGAGGTGGAGGGTTACTCGGAGCCGGCGCCGGAGCAGGTTCGGCAGGAGCCGAAGCGTTAGCGTTTTCTACAAAACTAAAAGTAACTCGGCGATTCTTAGGATCTTTTGCATCTAAGCCGGAAACAGGAGAAGTGGAGCCTGCGCTTTTTGTTACGATACGATTTGCAGGTAAGCCCTGTTTAACAAGAGCTTGTTTAACCGCTTTTGCACGAATGTCCCCGTAGTAGACGTTTCCTTTTTTATCACCTTCCGCCTCTTCTGGGCCGACTTGATCGGTATGTCCGGTGATTTCTAAAGCCCAAGAATCGGGGAGCTTGCTGATAGCGTCTTTCAAAACGGCAATATTTACTTTTGCCCATTCGCTAAAGTCTCCGGCGCTTACATCAGCTTTTTTATAGCTAAAACCGGGACGTGTAATTCCATCGGGATAGCGGAAATCTTTAAGTTTCTCGTTAAAGGTACTTGCGATCCCTGCAGGAGAGTCCAAATCGACGCTACGCGAAGCTGCAGCGGTTTGCCCTTGTGCTGCCTGCGGTTCGGGTGCCGGCTGTTCTTTCGTTTCGGAAGAAGAACAAAACGAAATTGAAAAAGCCGTTGCACCGACTAACAGGAGGTTGAGAATTTTTTTAACCATGTTGTATCCGTCCTTTGATGGGTGAGGGTAAAGTTTACGATGAATTTATCCAAAATATATGAATTCTGAGAAAATGGGAAATCTTTTTTACCGATTACGTAAGAATGAAATTCTTGATAATGGTCGTTTAATTTAAGGAGAGATATTGATGAATCTAGAGCTACGTGCTCAAGCAGATCCGGAGTGGGAAGGGTCGAGAATCGATAAATTCCTGAAAGCGACTCTCGGAGATGAGATATCTCGTGCCACTGTGCAGCATTGGATCGACTCAGGCTGGGTTAAGGGGAATTCCGGAAGGATTATCGATAAATCTTCCTATAAAGTAACTTCCGGAGAAATTTTCGAAATTTCGGTTTCTCCAAAGCCTCCATTAAATCTTGAGCCGATTCAGATGGATCTGGAAGTGTTGAAAGAAACGATCAACTATATGATTATTCGAAAACCGCCTGGAATCGCTTCTCACAGCGGGCCTGGTGATCGCTCGGCTACCCTAGTTAACGGACTTTTATATAAATTTAAGGAATTATCTCAGTTAGGAGGGGAAGCAAGACCAGGTATTGTCCATCGCTTGGATAAACCTACGGAAGGGCTAATGCTTATTGCAAAGAATGATGTCGCACATGCAAAATTGTCCGACCTTTTTAGAAAACGGGAAATCACTAAAAAGTACTTAGCATGGACCCAAGGATCTCTTCCTGAGGGGGAGGGAACGATCGATCTACCGATAGGTCGGCATCCCACCGAGAGGCTTAAGATGACAGTGTCGCCAAAAGGCCGTCCGTCGGTGACACATTATAAAGTTTTAAAGACGCTAGTATCGAAAAGTGGCCGAAAATTCTCCCTTGTAGAAGCGCTCTTGGAAACCGGAAGAACCCACCAAATTAGAGTTCATATGCAAAGTCAAAGATCTCCCGTAGTCGGGGATTTGCTTTATTCCCGAAATGCACCTATTTTCGAATCTTTCGGACTATTATTGGTTTCCTACCATTTGGAATTTACGGATCCCTTTTCCGGTGAAGAAGTGAGAATCATACTGCCGATTCCTGAACGTTTTATTCGATTTGAGACGAGTACGGATCGTTTCTAATATTTTCAATCGGCTCATTCGGAACAAAGGTATTTTAAAGAAAGGAATCGATTTCATCGATCTCTTCCCGAAATTTGTCTATCGATCTTCATCATAAAGGAGCGGTTCTTGAAATGCTAATTGAATCGACAAAATTTACTCATCAATTAGCGAAACCGATTTCTCTTAACAGTTTGGATTTATTCCGTTTTTTTGATTGGCTCTTCCGAAAATCGATCGTAATCTTAGAAACGAATGGATGAAAATAAGATCGAAAAAGTAAAGCGAGGATTTTGGCCGAAGGTTAAAAAAGTGGCAGGTAAAGTTCCATTTTTACCCGATGCAATCTCGTTATATTTTGCTATGTTGGACCCGGAAACGCCTCTAAAAGCCAAATTAACGATCGCCGGTGCATTGGCTTACTTTCTGACGCCTTTCGACGCGGTTCCGGATATTCTTATCGGAGTCGGTTACCTAGATGACGCGGCCGTCATTGCCGCGGTGATTAGTGCTGCCACGATTTATGTCAAAGAGGGACATAGAAAGAAGGCAGGGGATTTTCTGGATTCGGAATCGAAACAGAATTAAGTCAATAATCCTTTCCGGTAACTTCCTTTACTAAATACCGCCTTCGGTCAGCTTGAACGAAAACCTCAAAGTCCTTTTCAATGAGCTACGAAAACGAGATAAAAATTCGATACCAGCATTTCTTAAACTTCACACCGAAAGTTATGGATTTTTTAATTCATACTCATCGGGATGAGGACCTGTCGATTTCTTACAAAGGAAATATAGAATCGGATCTCGTCACGAAAGCAGATAGAGGTTCGGAAAATCTGATCGTAGACGAGATTCGAAATGCATTTCCTCAAGATCATATTTTAGGTGAAGAAGGTTCTTCGTACCAAGGAACTACGTCATTTAAATGGATTATAGATCCGCTGGATGGCACGGTGAACTATTCTCATCGAGTTCCGCTCTACTGTACTTGTATCGGTTTAGAGGATATGGAGAGAAGAAAGCCTGTTATGGGAATCGTGCCTCTACCTGCGTTGGGACAGATTTATCATGCGATGGAAGGTGGGGGAGCATTTAGAGATAAGTCTAGAATCTCGGTCTCTAAAACGAAGGAAATAAAGCACGCTCTTCTTTGCACAGGTTTTCCTTACGATCGTGAAGATCGAATTGATCGACTCGTTTTTAATCTCCGAAATTTTTTGTTAAAGTCGAGAGGCGTTCGTCGTACGGGTTCCGCGGGATTGGATTTATGCTGGGTTGCTGACGGTAAGTTCGACGCATTTTGGGAAGAAGACTTAAAACCCTGGGATATGACTGCCGCTGCGGCCATTTTGCTTGAAGCCGGCGGAAAGCTCAGCACGTATGATAATAATGACTTTCATCCGTACGTATCGAATGTTGTAGCCTCAAACGGGAAACTACACGATAGAATGATTGAAATTTTGGAAGAATTTCTGAATAAACCGTAGAGCCGGATTTCGTAATAAAAATACGGAATGCTCGACTTTTTTCTTAGAAGATGAATCGTTCATTCCTTTCGTTGGGTCTAATAGTTAAGTTACTTAATTATTAAGTAGGTAAATAAAAATGGCTCGGGCCAAAACAGACAAACTCCAGGAATTATCGGAAAGGTTTAGAACCTTTTCCAGAGATTTGAAAAAAGAATTCAGCCAGGTAATTTCTCAGGAAGGATACACGATGAACGAATTTATCGTGCTTCGAAATCTTTTTCTCAATCGACTTCGGTCAGCGGATCTTGCGAGAGAATTGGATGTTAGCCCGGCTTACATAACGGTTTTGATTGAGAAATTAAGAGCGAAAGGACTTTTAGACGCGATTCGAAACGAAGGGGATCGACGGGCCTGGGATTTGGAACTAACTTCTACCGGGAAGAAAATTTTCCAAAAATTGGATTCGAAAATCACGGATTGTGTAAGTGAACGCTTTCAGATGTTGGACGCCGCCGAAATCGAATCCTTAAACAAAATGATGATTCGTTTGTCGGAAAGAAAGGATTCATAAGACTCGTAACTACTAAGGCTTATAGAAGGTCGATGCAAAGTAACCGGTAAGGCGCGAAAATAATTCTTCCAGATAGAAGCGACTAACGGAACTTGGACTTCTATGAATTGGATATTATTAATTACTGCGGGTCTTTTCGAAGTCGGTTTTACCACCTGCATGAAACTTTCCGACGGATTCAGAGATTGGAAATATGCGATAGGGTTTCTGATCTTTGCATGTTTAAGTTTCTTTTTTCTGAATCGATCCACTCAGACGATTTCCTTAGGAACTGCATATGCGGTGTGGACAGGAATCGGTGCAGCAGGAACAGTAGTTATAGGAATTTTCTTTTTCGGGGAGTCTGCTCAGGCCTGGCGAATATTCTTTTTATCGACGTTGATCGCTTCCGTCATCGGATTAAAGTTTGTAGCGATAGAATAGATAGTAAGATTATTCAGAATATCTGCGGCGAATCGTTCGTTCGACTATGTTGATCAATTTCTTTTCGACGATGTCCGGATTAAAATTCAATTGAACGTACCTTTTTCCGTTGATTCCCATAGTCTCTCTTTCTTTCGGATGAGAAACTAGATAATCCGCGACGGCGGCAAAACTCTGCTTATCGATATAGTATAGTCCGCCGTTACTTCTCAGGCAATGACCCTTTAATACTTCCGATTTTCCGTTCACTAATACTGCAGTTCCCCGGATCCATGCTTCCATTAGAATTATAGAAAAACTTTCCATTGGCGAAGGATTGATGAGCACATCCGCTTCTAAAATGTAGCGAGCCTTCTTGGATTCTTCTATGAATCCTAAAACTTGAAGAAACGGATACTTCGTAAGTTTGTGGAGTAATTTAAGATCGCCCTTTCCGGCAAGCAGAAGTTTATCCCGTCTTCCGGTTCTTCTTTGCCAATCGGCAAAAAATTCCACAAGCTCGGAGACACCTTTGCCTTCGTCTATTCTACCTACGTAAAGAAAATCAAAACAATCCGTCTCTTTCTTTAACTGTTTGCGTTCGAGCATTTCCGGTTCGGGAGTCTCAAGGTGCATCCCGATTACGTTTTCCAAAGTCGGAGAAAAACCGTATATATTCTTAAAGAGAGTTCTTTCCTCCGGAGTATTGAAGCTGTATGCGGAATCATCCTTGAAAAGATTTCTGTAGATGGACAGTTTCGCAGGAGGCTCGTCGTGCAGCGTGGGTATTACCAAAGATTTTTTGGCGACTAATGGAAGTCCGTAAACCATCGGATAATATAAGTATGAAACGAAAACGAAAACATCATAATCTCGTTCATTCGTTTCGATATATTGTATAAGGTCGGGGCAATAGGGCCCTTGCATTTCTACCCAAATTCGTTCTTGATCCTCTTCGGATTTGAAAGCATTCTTAGAAAAGGGACCGTACGCGCGATCGTTCAATATCCGATCGGAATACTTGTTAAATTTCTGAATTTGTCGTTCCTTCTCGACTGAAAAGCGAAGTATTCGAATTCGATCTTCGGAATTTGTTTCCAACCATTCGGAGGAAATTTTTTTTTCTATATCCGGTCCCAATTGAACCGGGGTAATTTCCTTAACTGGAATCTGATTTTTCCAGCTTATATAATCCAACGAACGAGTTGATAAAACCGTTACTTCGTAGAACTTGGAAAGCATCAGAGTATAAAGATAAATTAATCTTTCCGAGCCGCCGGAAACTCGCCCTGAAAAAATCGGAGTTACGATAGCTAGGCGTCTACGAGAATTCTGCAAGGATCGGCCTCAAAATGGATTCGGGACGGACTGTCGAAAAATTTCGGATTCGCTTTTCCTGAGTATCGAGTACGGCTCTATTCAGTTTAGGGTCCGTGATTATCTTATTGGCTAGTTCGGCGAGAAAATCCATTTTCTTCTCTTTAAATAAAATTCCCGCGCCGGACAAAGTTTCACTGACAGCACCTGCGTCGAATGCCATAACCGGTATCCCATGAACCATAGCCTCCAGTAAAGGCACGCAAAAGCCCTCGTGCTCGCTCATCGAAATGAACAAATCGCATTCGCGGTACATTTTTTGCAAGCCTTCGTCAGTTAGAAAATCGGTTATGATAACGTTCCTGCGTAGTTTATAAAAATCTAACATTCTTTCCAATTCTTCCCTGTATAAGTAAAGTTCTTTCGAACTAAAGCCGACCAAGAAGAGTTGAAAATCCTCGCCGAAAGCATTCAAATAATAATAGGCGAAGCGGATTAGGTCATCCTGTCTTTTATTCGGGGAAATCCTTCCAACAAAAAGAAACCGAGGTCCTCTCGCTTGTAATTCGGCAATTCTCGGTCCAAAGAAAATCGGCTTTGAGGGAATTTGATATGTGATCGGTAAAAGTTTGACGTTTTCGTAACCAAGTTCCTCTAATTCCTTCTTATTGAATTCCGAGACTGCAAATGATAGGGAAAATTCGTCTTTGATTTGCTTTAGTTCCTCTCGACCTTTCCGGAGAAGATAGGTTAGTTTTAAATCATACTTTTCAAAGTAGGAAGGAGGAGTAACATTATGATAAACGAGAATTTTCGGTTGCTTAGTCTTCCGAATAAAGTCCAAGACGTTTGAATGAATCGAATGATGATAGAATAAAATATCTCTTCCTTTCGGTTTAAAATATTTATATTTTCTAACATAGGTGGCGGTCCCAGGGCCCGTGTTCTCGGCAAATATTTCGGAGGAATAACCTAGCCTTCGAAATACGGATCTAAGCGACGACATTTCATTAGAAATGGCATCGCCTAAATTAAAACCAGCTGCAAATTGATGAATTCCCTGCCTTCCCATCTTAATATGCCGACGAGCTCGGTTCTCTAACTGTAAGCAGTTGTTTAAAGAAACGGTCAAAAGGAATCGAGTTATATTCCTCCACGACTTCTCTGCGTTTAACGGAGGCTCCTTCTCCTGGTAAAGGTTTTCCCGAGCCTTCCGTTTGTAAAACTAGATGAATCCATTCTGCAAGTTTTCGAAGACTATTTAAGTCTTTGTTTCTAAAAAGAAAGCCAGCCCCTCTTAAAGTTTCCGGAACGGAAGTGCATGAATACGCGAATACCGGAAGATCTTTGCTTAACGCCTCCACAAGAGGAATACCGAAACCTTCATGCTCGCTCATACTCACGTACGCGTCCATGTCATCCCAAAATCGGACCATCTCATGATCGGTCGGACTCATTCTAAATTGGACGTTTTCCCCTAACCCTAAATCCCAAGTCATCCGCTTTAAATGAGAGAAATATTTACCGAATATCACCGGAACGGATCCACAAATTAGAATCCTATATTTGCTATTAATTCGCTTAAGAAAATATATTAATAGTAATAGATCTTCGACTTTTTTATTAGGCGCTATTCTTCCCACAAACCCAAGGGTATAACCGTTTTTTCTTCGGTCGCTTCGTCCGGACCATTGGTATTTACGCACTATGGGTAAAACCTTAGAATTCATTATATTCAAATCTTCCAGATTGGAAGCGCTGTATTTGGAACTCGGAATGAATGCTTCAACGGAACGGCTGAGTTTATGAAGTTCCAAGATAGAGCGCTTAAATTCGAGGGAGAATAGATGAAATAAATCTTCCTCAACGAAAGGTTTAAAAAAAATCGGAGGTGTTACGTTTTGGAAACGAACGAATTTCTTCCCCGGTAAGGCCAAAAAATCATCCAACGGATAGCCTGGCCCCCCGTACTGAAGAATATGGACTTGATTTCTATTTTCGTACTCCCGCCAATTTTCGTCCAAAAAACTTCGGATCACAAAATCCGCTGAACTAAAATTCGAAAGGCAGACGATTTCCGAGGGAATTTGTATCGAGTCTAACGTCGACGAAATTCCTTTCATATCGTTTCCGATTCCATCGTAATCGCGGAATTCGGTGATATGTTGATAGACTTTCATTTTCTGAAACTAAGTACGGCAAAGCCGTCGCCGACTTTAGTTTCCACAACGTTCTTAAATCCCAATTTTCTAAGGAACTCTCTTAGTGAAGATTCTCCGACCTGGGTTAAAAGAACCGGTTGGAAGGGTGAAGCGAATCGGTTCGAGAAATTCGAATATCTAAATAAAAATTCAGTGCTCGGAGCCGCTTTTTGAGCTAAAGTTCTAAATAATTTTTCTAGAACCCAATTCGGCAAAAAACATAAATTCGAAGGTAGGACGACTTTAGAAGGAAGCGGAGGTTGAGGTAGTAGTTCATCGAAGGAAAGCAATTCGACCGAATTGAAAACCTGTTCTTTTATGAAATTATAATGATTTGCATTCCAGGTGACGCAGCGGAACTCGATTTGGGCTTTCAGTAAATGTTTTAGGAATTTTCCCCATTCAGGATTAAGGACTAAGACCGAATTTCCCGGTGAGATCAACGATAAAAGGAGCTTTTCACTTTCTTCTAACGTTTCTTCTTCGTAAAGAAACTCGCTGGACCAAAGAAATTCCGGTTTTATTTCCCTACGCAAAGAATAGTTTAATTCGATAAATTCGTTATAGAATCGCTCGAATTTACGTTTCAATTTTTCATGATCGCCGCGTAGAAGGATTAATTCGTTTAATACGCTATAAAAAGCTCGAGTTCGATTTTCAGAAAGTTTCTTATCTAAGAATGCGTAAAATTCTACGAGGCTGATAAAGACCCATCTGAGCGGACCTCGAATGAAGCGAAATTTCGGGTTCGTAAATTTGGGAGGTGCAATCCCTTTTTCGAATAGGTGAGCGGTCTCTGCGGCATCAAACTCTCGATATCCTTCCGGAGACTCGGGAGCAAATTTCCATCGGGAAAGTTTTTCAAGCTCCTCTTTCGTGACAGGGCGTCGAGCCAATCTTGACTCGATTTCTTCCATCAACTCCCGGACATTCACGGAAGTGTCTTTGATTTCAATAATATCGGGAGATCTTTCTTCCATAGAACCCGGGACTTTTATTCGATTGTTTTTTCCTCCATCGACAAAACAATCGTATTTTTGTTCGGTTTTTGCCGATCATTCGTTCCATGAAATGTCTCGTAACTGGTGCAGAGGGATTTGTAGGGACATATCTGGTTCGCGAACTCCTAAAACGGCCCGGGTATAATGTCCTTGGTTTGGGGGTTCGGGATCAAAGCCGGAATCTGCCATTCCCTTTCCGTGTCTGCGACTTGCGGGACTATAATAGCCTTTCGAATTTGATACTAGATTTTGTTCCCGATTTAGTATTTCACCTAGCCGGCCAGGCATTCGTTCCTAGGGCCATCGAAGATCCGTCAGAAACTCTGGAAATCAATGTCGGTGGAACTCTTAACCTACTAGAATTGCTTCGACGTTCGAATCGAAAAGTTAGGTTTTTGTACGTTTCTTCCGCCGATGTTTACGGAAATCTTACTCCGGAAAGTCTCCCGGTCCGAGAAGAAACGACGCCTAAGCCTTTGAATCCGTATTCATCCTCAAAAGTTGCCGCAGAAACATATTGTCTTCAATATGCTAGGTGCAATCAGGGTCTTGAAGCGATCGTTTCTAGACCATTTAATCATATCGGCATCGGTCAAAATTCCAAATTCGTAGTTCCGAATTTTTGCAAACAGATTTTAGAAGTTGTAAATGCGGAAAATACCGAACTTCCGAAAGAAATTTTAGTCGGAGATTTAAATCCTACTAGAGATTTCTTACATGTTCAAGATGTGATAGAAGCGTATATCCTGCTTGCCGAGCGGGGTATGACGGGAGAAATTTATAATATATGCTCCGGTACAGAAACGAAGATTTCCGAAATATTAAATTGGATGATAGAATTTAGTAAAGTTTCAATTATTCCGAAAATCGATCCTTCGAGAATACGTTCGGCCGAAATGCTTCGCTCTGTGGGAGATAATTCTAAATTAAAATCCCTCGGTTGGGCGCCGAAAATTTCGGTTAAGGATGCCGTTCGTGAAATTTTCGAATATATTCGATTATCTGAATTTAGTTAATTATTAAAGAACTGATCCTTTCCAGGTTTTTGTTCCACTTCCCTCTATCGGAAAGGGATTCCCTAAGTATTTGGGCGCCGTGTTTGTCAGATTCATATCAATCCATGCAAGAGTTCTTGCGAAGAATTCTCTAAAACGGCTAAAAGGACCGCTGACATACGGTCGCCGGTCCGATTCATAGGATTGGAATTCCAAGCCTATTTTTTTCGCGATGAATGCGGCCCGAGGCTGGTGGAATTTCTGGCTTACAAAAATCGCGTCCTTAACTTGAAAAATTTCCTTGGCCCGAACTAAGGTATCAAGAGTTCGGAATCCTGCATGATCTACGAAAACATCGCGTTGATTTACATTTCTTTCTAAAACATAAATCAACATGGGTTTCACTTCATTGTAATAACTGCTGCCGTTATCGCCGGATAATAGAATTTTTCTAACCTTACCTTGATGATATAATTCCAAAGCACAATCTAAACGATCTTTTAATACCGGGGACGGGACGTTTCTATAAACTGAAGCTCCGGGAACAATTGCTACTGTTGCCGGTTTTAGGGATCGATAATTTCCGGCATGAAGAGTTCTTAGCTCATATTCTCGTTCGATGGATAGATCTATCGAGGCGGGGATTCCAAAGCTTAGCGCGAGTATAAAGACTGCAACGAGTCTTTTTTTACCGTTCCAAAAAACCCTTTGTCCAGGATTAGATTCAAAGGTTGAGGGGAAGGCGGGCATGCGTAAAAGAATTTAGATTTCAAAAGAAGGGGAAAGGATTTTTCCTAAATCTCGCTCTGACCCGAAAGAATTATGTTCTCCAATCCGGAAGCTAGCTCCGTTTTTTTCAAAAAACTATATTTTCGGGTCGATCAGAGGAAACGGAGTTTGTAAAATGGGGTCTCAGGAATAGAAGACTATGGACAGAATCGGGCTTATGTTTCTATCGAATTCATTTGTCAGAGTCGTTCTTACCGCTAGCTTCATAACGCCAGCCGCGCTTTTTGCAGAGGAACCTCCTCGCGCAAAAGTCATCCATGCAAACCAATATCGGAGCGCATCGTCCGTTTATCGTACGGAGAGAGCCGCAGGTGTCGTTTTCGGAGATATAGAATCTTTAAGAAATCGTTATACTTTAACCGAGCCGCAGCTCGAACAAATTGCGAGAATAAACCGTAGGTACAAGAAGGAGCATGAAAAATGGCTACGCCTTCTTTCTCCAAAGCAAGTCGAACTGGAACTCTTGCTTATGGAGGAAAATCCGGATCTGGTAAAAATCCGGGTTCTTGTACAGTCGATCGGGAAATATACATCCGAAATTCGGATGAACCAGATCGCACATCGGCTCGCAATCGAAAGGGTTTTAACTTTTGAACAAAGAAAGCGGGGGAAGGAAAAGGAATCCGTAACCCTACCCGAGGAGCATAGGGAAGCTCCCGGGTTCCCCTTGAACTTATTCGTTCCCGAAAGAATTGTGCTGCCCTTACCGGGCATCCTTCACTGAGGAAAACAGACAATGGAACAAAAAGAATTTGCCATCTTGATCGATTCAACGAAGCACATCGTGCTTTCCGCTATTAAAAAAAACTTGTACGAGGAGTTTTACGATTCGATCGACGACGTAGCGCAGGAAACGTACATTCGAGCCTATAAGAGTTTGGCTGCGAACAAGTTTAGAGGAGATTCTTCTCATAGTACTTGGCTTTATACGATAGCAAGAAATGAATCCCTTCGCATGAATCAAAAGCGGATGCGCCAAGCGAATCTCGCTACGAAGCTCAAGGAAAAAGTCGTTCAAGACTCCATCTTGAATCCAAGAGATGAAATGGATGAAAGTGGAGCCGAATTGGAACTCAAGGATTTGATTTCTAATTTACCTTGGAAATATAAATCCGTCTTGGCTCTAGTTTCGGAAGGATATAAGGAGCAGCAAATCGCTCAAAAGCTCGGTATTCCCGAGGGAACGGTAAAGTCTCGCTCATTTCGAGGAAAGCAAATGCTGAAAAAACTATTTTTCCAGGAAAGCTGAGGAAATAGGAGTTAACTAGGCAAAAATGAAAGGGAATAAGAAAGACAAACTCGAAGAGGAAATTTCTCGTCGTCTAGATAGCCATTCATGGAACGACCAGATTTCGAATTTGGTTTTTCAGCAACGCAAAACTTCGCGTATTCGATGGATTGCGGGAATCACGATAAGCGGATTTACTATCGGAGCAATTGCTTTCTCTTCCTTAATGGTTCATCAGCCGGGCGAATCCACCCAACCGAATTGGCAGGTTTGGGTGGAGGAGCAGATTGAAGGAACCTATGAAGATGCTGAAACTAGCATGCAAACTCCGGATCTTAGCAATGAGGAATTGCAGGATAAACAGCTACCAAATTCCCCTTTAATGGATGTTGAAACGCTTATTGAAACTTCCTTCGAGCAAAGGTAGATTAGATCCCGATCGATTTTTTTTCTTCGGGTGAAACTACGCTTGATATTGTAACAAACACTATACACTCATAAGCGCGGATTGGTTGGGTGACAAATCCGAGTTAAAAATATCCTTCATAAAAGGATAGGGAGTAAGATCCAGTGTTGTCGCTAAAAGAAACAAATCCGAGCCGCCCTGTTCCAAATCTTCCGCCAGGAACCTTTGGATTCCCCGCCTTAAGATATCTACCGTTTTTAAGCAGAGATACGATTGGCTTTTTCCGAATGCTTCATGCGAAGTACGGTAAGACTGTCCGATTTGGAATTAGAAAAATCGTAATTCATCTTATTACTCAACCGGAAGATATTAAGCGGGTTCTTCAAGAAAATAGCCAGAACTATCATAAGGGTGTTTTTTATAAAGAATTAGGAAGAATTCTAGGAAGAGGACTCTTGAATAGCGAGGGAGAGTTTTGGAAGAAACAAAGAAAGTTGATTCAACCCGCTTTTCATCGTCAAAGAATCGCCGAGTTTGTGGAAGTAATGGCAAACGAGACGGACAAGATGCTAGAGACTTGGAAACCAAAGTCGTCCATAGATGTTTCTAAAGAGATGATGCATTTAACGTTCGCGATTGTCGGAAGAACGCTTTTTAAAACCGAAGTTACAAGTTATGCAAATCGGATCGAGTCAGCTTTGACAATTGCGTTGGAGATAACCACGAAGCGAATTAAGAAGTTGATTCCGCCACCGTTTAACTGGCCGACACCAGGAAATATAAAATTGAAAAAAGCGGTTCAAGAGATGCATTCGGTTGTGGAAGAATTGATTGAAGAAAGAAAGAAAACTCCATCCAACGATATCATATCGATGCTGCTCGAAGTAAAGGACGAAGAGACCGGCGAAAGAATGAGCGAAACTCAAGTGAGAGACGAAGCGATCACTTTGCTCTTGGCCGGACATGAAACGACCGCAAACGCGCTTTCTTGGGCTTTTTATCTCCTCACTCAAAACCCGGATGCTTATGAAAAAATCAGACAAGAGTCGATAAACGTATTAAGGGATCGTAATCCGACATTGGAGGATGTTCAAAATTTAACTTACACTAGGAAGGTCTTGGATGAGACTCTAAGGTTATATCCTCCTGCATGGGTGATAGAACGCAGATCGATGGGGTGGGATACTCTCGGCGGATACGATGTTCCTCCTGGAACGAACGTATCCATCTGTATTTTTAATTTGCATCGAAATCCGGATTTTTGGGAAGACCCTGATAAATTCGATCCGGATCGATTTGATGAAGAAAGGTCCAAGGACAGACCTAAAAACGCGTATATTCCTTTTGGCGGCGGCCCGAGAGTATGCATCGGCAATATTTTTGCGATAACGGAGGCCGTGTTTGTACTGGCTCTGGTTTGCAGAAAATTTAAGTTTCAATTGAGAACTGAAAAACCTGTCGTTTTGGAACCTTTAGTCACATTAAGACCTAAATATGGAATTCACCTAGATCTAGTTTCCACTTGACCGATCCTTCCAGGTCGAAATCATTCTTTTGAGAGGATTTCGACCATGGAAAAGATGATTAAAAAGCGCATCGACCAGGTTAAGGAGAAAGGTCACCAAAGGTTAACCGTTCTTCTGATTCCTCACGGATTTGATAAGTCCTTTCATTTTCAAATATCAATATTTACCATTTTCTTCTTAGTCGGACTTTTGTTTTCAATTGTCGGCATAGCTGTTTTAGGGATCGTAAAATACAATAACACGCGTATTCAAATCAATGCGCTTGCTTCCGTTTACGGAAAGTATTTTGACGAATACATCGAGTATAGTGCCAAACTGGATGATATTCAGGATGATTTTTTAACATTAACGGAAAATCTCCAAGAAATCCATTCCCTGACCGATGGACAGTCGGAGGAATTACTCAAGCTACCGGACGACTCCGATATCGATGGGGTTGCGTTTACCGAGCTAAAATCGGAAGAAACTGCGGATAAAGACCTGATGTTAGGACGATCCTACCTCTCGGAAATATACGGATATCGCACCGTTCGAGTGTCCATGGAAAAAAATCGAGCGCTGGTAGATTCGGTATACGACTTTTTGGATACCCGTTACGGAATCATGAACGCGCTCCCGTTCGGAGAGCCTCTAACATCTTACAATCTTACTTCGTACTATGGGATGCGACGATCTCCTACTTTCGGATATATGGAATTCCATGACGGCGTCGATTTGGCAAACGTTCCTAACACGCCAATCTATTCTACGGGTGATGGGCGAGTGTATCGCGCGATTCATTCTCCGAGAGGCTACGGTAATCATATAGTAATCCAACATGCAAACGGCTACTATAGCTTGTACGGCCATTGTACTCGTCTTTTAGTGAAGGAAGGGGACACGGTTTACAAAGGACAATTGATTGCAACCGTAGGCTCTACGGGAAACGTCACCGGACCTCACGTCCATTACGAAGTTTGGATTGGCGAATCAAATCGTACGGATCCGATGGATTATATGAAAGTCGGGATCGGACAATATTAAAATAATATAATTTAGTATGCCTAGAAAAACTTCCGTCGAGGAAAAAAAAGCTAATAGTAAAAATTCCTCCAAGAAACCTCCTGCAAAGAAGGCGACGGCTGTCGACGTCGTTCCTTCGCCGAAAGACGCCGAAAAAGAAATGCGCGTTTTGGAAAAGGAAATTCGACATCATCAATATCTTTACTATGTAAAAAATAAACCGGTAATCTCGGATTTTGAATTCGATAAAAAATTTAAACGGTTACAGAGCCTCGAGCACGCGTATCCGAAACTTATGGATCCTGCTAGTCCGACGTTAACGGTCGGTTCGGATTTAGATAAGGACTTTCAGAAATTCACTCATAAGTTACCGGTTCTTTCCCTTGAGAATACGTATAGCGAAGAAGACCTCTTGGATTGGATTCAAAAAACGGATCCAAACGGTCTTTATTCCGTAGAATGGAAAATAGACGGTGCTTCTTTGATGCTCTATTACGAAAATGGAGTGTTAGCAAACGGAGTGACTCGAGGAACCGGAGGGATCGGAGACGATGTCACTGATAATATCAGGACAATTCGAAGTATTCCGCTCAGATTGGAAGAAACTATATCCGTATATCTCCGCGGCGAAGTGTATATGACATATAAGGATTTCGAGGAATTTAACGAATCGTACGAAGGTAAATTCGCTAACCCTAGAAATCTCGCTTCGGGCTCCCTCAAACAAAAAAATTCGATGGAAGTCGCTAAGCGACCTCTACGTATTTTTACGTACGACGCTTTTTTTCCGGATACGAAGTTAAAATTTAAAACTCACGCTGAGGTAATGAAAAAGGCGGAAGACTTGAAGTTCCCGCTTCCTCCCGATACGAAATTAATTCCCGGCGCCGAGGTCGCTGCAGCGATTCGCGATTTCAGAAAGAAAAAGGAAAAGCTTGGTTTTCCTACCGACGGTTTGGTTATTAAGTTAAACGATTTAGCGCAACGGCAGGCCTTAGGTTATACCTCTCATTCTCCACGTTGGGCTAGAGCTTATAAATTCGATTCTCTTATGAAGGAGAGCAAGATTGTAGGTATCGATTATGCCGTAGGTCGAACCGGAAAAATAACGCCGCGTGCGGAAATCGAACCTATCAATCTCGCCGGCACAACTGTGACGTTCGCAACCTTGCACAATCAGGATTATATCGACGAACTCGGAATCGGAATCGGCGCGACGGTTAGAGTTTCGAAACGAGGCGAAATTATCCCGGCGGTAGAGGAAGTGGTCATACCAGGCAAAAAAGTTTTTAAAATTCCCCATATTTGCCCTTCATGCGGATCGCAAACGCAGAAGCGGGAAGATTCTGTAGATCAATTTTGTCCGAACGTGGAATGCCCGGATAGAGTGAAAAACGGAATCATTTTCTTTTGCTCTCGAAAACAAATGGATATAGAAGGATTGGGTGAAAAGCAGGTCGAGTTTTTATATGACCAAGGCTATATTAAAGATCTTGCGGATCTATATAAACTCGGCAATTACAAGGAAAAGCTTTTAGAGGAAGACGGATACGGAGAAAAAAGCGTAAACTTAATTCTTAACGGAATAGAGGACTCGAAAAAGAAAGATTTTCGATTCGTATTGTCGTCTCTCGGACTTCGCGAAATCGGTCCTAAGGTAGCTGAACTTTTGATAGAACACGGCTATGAATCGATGGACTCTATTATAGAAGCTGCAAATAGTTCAAGTAAATCGGAATCATTATTGGAAATACCGGGGATCGGTCCGTCCACAGTCGAAGCGATTGTTGAAAGCTTTACCGATAAGAGAATTTTAAAGTTAGTTGATCGTTTAAAAAAAGTCGGGGTCAAAATGAAAGCGGACCCGATCGCAAAAGCGGATAAGCAACCGTTCGCAGGTCAAACTTGGTGTGTTTCGGGTTCTTTCGAAAACTTCCAACCTAGAGAAAAGGCAATCGATCTAGTAGTTTTTTACGGAGGTAAAAAGGTAGGATCGGTGTCTTCAAAAACGACCCATTTATTAGCCGGTCCCGGCGCTGGATCTAAGCTGGAGAAAGCGAAGGAATTAGGAGTCATCGTCATATCCGAAGAGGAATTCCTGGATTTATTACGCCAAAACGATATCGTATTTTCTTAAAAAAATGACTAGTAAAAGATGCGCAAAATGTTCCGGCTCCTTCGATTGTCGGGCCGATAGCGAAGGTTGCTGGTGCGAAACGATGCTCCTCAGTCCTCAAGCCTTGAAGGACTTACGCGACTTATATACTAATTGTTTATGCCCTATTTGTCTTAAGAAATATGAGACTTCAAAGGAAGTATCATAACAACTTTTATTTCTTCCTATATCTGATCGCTGTTCGTTGAACGTTTGTTTACAAATGATTCGGATTTTTTAATTCCACGAAAAATGGATTGAATCAAGCGTTGTCAAAAGTAGAGTTTCCGTCCTAAACGGTCGCTGTACTCGGCCACGAACCGTTTCGAGGGGAATTTGGAAGACAATCGAAAGTATTTTTACGACATGCTGGAAAAGACCGCGTCGTTATTTCCGCTAAAAGAAAGCTTTTCTAAAAGAACGAAAGCCGGTATCCAGGGACGAACTTTCTCGCAACTAAAGACGCTGACGGATCATCTCATAGGAGGATTGATTCAAGCCGAAGTCGTAAAAGACGATAAAATACTCTATCTCTGTGACGCTAGCAGTAATTGGATTTTAGGAGATATCGCCATTATTAGCGCCGGCGCAGTCTCGGTTCCTAGGGGAACCGACGTTGTCGACGAGGATATTCTTTATATCGTAAACCATTCCGAAAGTAAATACGCTTTGGTTCAAAAAGAGAAGGATAAACAACGCATCCTTAATCTGGCTTCTAAGCTTCCTTCCTTGAAAAAGATATATGTGTTGGAAGATGATATAGGAGAGTTGAAAACCGGAAATGAAAGCGTCGGCGAATTGATCGAAAAAGGAAAAATCTATCTATCTCAAAATCCGCATTGTATTAAGAAAAGATTAAAGGAGAAAAGCCCCGACGAATTGGCTACTCTAATCTATACCTCTGGAACGACAGGAGCTCCTAAAGGAGTTATGTTAACTCAGACCGGATGGATTTCCGCAGTCGAAAAGGTGATCGGATTCGTAGGGCTTACGTCTTCCGACTCGGGAATCAGTCTTTTGCCTCCCTGGCATGCGTTTGAGAGAGCGATTGAATACTGCATTATAGAACTTGGCGCAGCATTTCTAGTATCTAACATTAATAATTTAAAAGAAGATTTAAAAGAATTCAAGCCTACCTTGTTTCCTTCCGTTCCGAGAATTTGGGAATCTCTATATAATGGAATCATGAATAAGGTAGCTAGAGAATCTTCTTTCAAAAGGGCGCTATTCGATTTCTTTCTGAAAGTCGGTATGAGCTGGGCTGAAAAAAAATCTATTCTATTCGGTTATGATTTCAGAATCATGAAACCCAATTCGATGGTGCGATTGATGCAGAAATTAGGAGCTTTCTTCGGTCTGGTTTCTTTATTACCGCTTAAGCTCGGCGCGATTCTGATTTTTAGAGGAGTTCATCAGGCTCTTGGCGGCAGGTTACGGGTATCCGTTTCTGCCGGTAGTGCGTTACCTTCCGTAGTGGATAAGTTCCTTTCAGGAATCGGTTTGATCGTTCTAGAAGGATACGGTATGACGGAGACGTCCGCAGTGCTTTCTATCCGAAAGGCTAACCGACCTTCGCCGGGTACAGTCGGTACTCCTATAGCTGGATACGAGTGCATCATTAAGGACGAAGCAGGAAATCCGGTGGCTCAAGGAAAAAAAGGAAGCCTTTGGATAAAATCTAAACAGGTTCTTATAGGCTATTATAAACGCCCCGAACTCAATGCTGTTGTCTTCGATAAGAATGGCTTCTTCGATACCGGAGACATTATGCGGTTCAATTACAGGAATGAATTGGTTTTTACGGGTCGAGCCAAGGATACTATCGTCTTGGCAGGCGGGGAGAACGTGGAGCCGGTTCCCGTAGAGGATCAATTACTGAATTCGCCCTATATTAACCAAGTTATGGTAACGGGACACGAAGCTAAGCATCTCGTGGCATTAATCGTTCCGGATTTCGAAAAACTACGAGCGGAATTTCCCGACCTACCCGAAGACCCGATTACTTGGAATGATCATCCGAAAGTTAGGGAAATTTTCAAATTGGAAGTTTCGACTCGAATTTCCCGGAAAAATGGGTTTAAATCGTTTGAAGTTGTTCCGCAAAACGCTTTTTATATCGTGCCACGACCTTTCGATCCGGATAAAGAGATGACAAGGACTCTTAAAATGAAACGAAACGAAATTTTAGATAGCTTCAAAAAAGAGATAGATGCGCTTACGAAAGTTTAAAGTACATTAGGAGATTATTATGTTCTTAAATCCATATTTGAATTCATCGGATCTTGAATTTTACGAAATGGTAAAAAAATTTTCCAAAGAAAAGGTGTCTCCCAGCGTGGAGGATAGGGACGAGCACGGGACCTGGGGAGACGATATTTGGAAAGAAATGGGTAATATGGGCCTTCTCGGCATGGCCGTTCCGGAGGAATACGGAGGACAGGGTGGTACCTGTTTACAATGTTGCATCGCTCAGGAATCCTTTAACGCCGGGAGTCTGGATGGAGGCTTCGGTTTGTCCTGGGGTGCGCATATGATTATCGGAACTCTACCGATTTTGTTTCAAGGAACCGAGGAACAGAAGCGCAAATATTTACCTAAGCTAGCGACAGGGGAATGGATTGCAGGTTTGGGTTTAACCGAGCCCGACTCAGGGTCTGACGCGGCGGGGATGCTTACTTTCGCTCAAAAAGTAGAAGGTGGATTCATTTTAAACGGAAGTAAAATGTACATCACGAACGGACCGATCGGTCAGGTATTCATAATTATGGCACGCACCACTAAGTCCAGAGGACCGATGGGAGTGTCCGCCTTTATTGTAGAATCTCATACGAAAGGATTCTACGTTAGCAAAGTACTAAAAAAACTCGGACACAATACTTCTACGACCGCCGAGCTTTCCTTCCAAGATATGTTCGTTCCGGATGAAAATCTGCTCGGTCCGTTAAACTCGGGATTCCTGCGAATCGGAAAAGCGACTTTGGAGTGGGAACGTACGGTTTTAGTTGCCGCCGTGCCGGGTGGAATGGAATTTTCACTCGAAGCAGGAATAGAATATGCTTGGAAGCGGCATCAATTCGGTAAACCGATTTTATCTTTTTATGCTATTCAGGAAAAATTGGTGAAAACTTGGATCTATCTTTGCGCATCCCGCAGATTAATTTATTTTGTCGCAAACAAGAAAGATAGTGATCCTTCGTCAAGCTTGCCTTTGGAAAGTTCCGCTTTAAAAGTATTCGTTACTGAAACGTCGGAAGAATTAGCAAGCGAAGCAGTTCAACTCTTCGGTGGAATGGGTTACATGAGGGAATGTCCCGCAAGTAGATTGTATCGGGACGTAAAGTTAGGTACGATCGGCGGAGGAACTTCTGAAATTCAGAGAAGTATCATATCCTCGACGTTTAACGGATTTGAAAAATTTTTAAGCGTTTTAGAACATTCTCATACCGAGGAAATTCGCCAAAAGGCCGAAAAAGAACTAGCAGATTCTCCTCAAGGTAAATTCCTTACTTCGGCAAAGCGATTAGTTCGATCCATTGGACAAAATCCGGAAAGAAAGAAAAAACAGGCCTGGGAATTTGCATTCGCGGATCTTCTCGTTTTGACTGCGGTCCTTCAACTCGGATTCTGGGATGCAGTTCAATCTACTTCCGAATACGAATCTAAGGAACGTATTCGAGATCTTAGACTTCTGACTTTCTTTGCCGGAACCCGCTTTTTGAAAAACGCTTCGTACCTAAAAGACCTGGATTCGCAAGGAACGAAATTTCTTTTGCAGGAGTTTTACGAGTTAGATACCGTAGATAAGGATGTAGTAGATTGTATCGAATTCTTAAAATCGGGAATTTTAGGCGCCGCTGTCGCATAGATATTCGGCTTAAATAAATTTATAAGGAAAGTTGAATGTACGAAAAAGGAAAGACCTTTGACGAAATTTCAATCGGAGATTCGGCGAGTTTTACTAAGACGATTACTGAAACCGATATTTATTTATTTGCGGGAATTAGCGGCGATTTTAATCCGTTGCATGTTGATGAAGAGTATGCGAAAACGACTTCTTTCGGAACGAGGATTGCACACGGCGGCCTGGCGGCATCTCTACTTGCGCCCGTCCTAGGCATGAAACTTCCCGGGTTAGGAACGATTGCATTAGAAACGGTAACAAAATTTCGGAAACCCGTTTTTCCCGGAGATACGATTACCTGCAAAGTTGAAGTGAAAGAAAAAATTGCGAGGCTTAAGGCAGTTGCGATGAATATCGAGTGGAAAAATCAAAAGGGCGAAATCATCGGTAAGGGGGAATGCAAAGTTATTCCTCCCGGCACCGTCCGGTAAATAAATTAGGAGAACTAAGTGAATTATCCTGTACTTTTAGGCGTTGCAGATAGCACGATCGATGATTTTTCCGAATCGGAATATGAAGATTGGAGCAATGATAAGAAAGTCTTTCATCACTATAAGAAATCTATAACGGATTTGCTCCGTTTTTTAGAATTGAAACAAGGGACACTAGCTCGGGAGATTACCGACTTCGTAAGCATTGAGCCTGCTTCACTGGGAAAGCAAGGATACGGGCATAGCGTTCGCATCGCTAACGAATTAGGTTTTACGGGAATGCGCGCACATTTGGTAGATCTAGGAGGCGCTAGTGTCACAGGTGCGATCGGGCAGGCGCGATCCATACTTCTTTCCGATCCAGAATCGGTCATACTTATCGCGGCGGCGGATATTCCTAAATCTGCTTTTAAGTTGGTTTCCGATTTGAAAAGGGTTAATGAAACCGTATGTCATCCGGAATTTGAATTGGATAACGGAGCCACTTTGATTTCCATGTACGGGCTTTTGATGAAGCGGATGATGTTCGAAGAAGGGATAACTCAAGGCGATTTAGAGGAAATTACGAAGAAGTTTAGAACGAATGCGATTACGAATCCGCGCTCTTATCATTATCAGCGGGAAATTACTGAAAAGCAAATTTCTCGAGCTATCGCAGACCCTTATCCTTCTCCTATGATAGCGATTGTGACCGATCATGGGTTTGCAACTTTGCTAATGAGCGAAAAGAAAGTTGATGAATGGAAAGCGAAAGGTTGGATTAAGAAAGATCTTTCACCGGTTTATCTTGCAGGTGCGACGCATACCGCTCATAGCGAATACTTTATTTTGAAGGGGGGCTTCAAGACGCCTGCAACTAATTCGGGAGAAAAATTATTCGCCCAATCGGGCTACGAACGTGACGAACTTGACTACGCCTGGATCTACGATTGCTTTACCGGAATGATAATCCTGCAATCCGCGGAATATTTTCAACTTTCGAAGAAGAAAGTAACCCAATCTTTAAAGGCAGGAAAAATTTCTTTTAAAAATGGAAAGACTATCCCGGTTAATTTATTAGGTGGGATTTTAAATTACCAAGCCGCAATGTCGATTTCTGCAGCGGCAGGACTAGTGGATATCGCAAGCCAATACGGACTTTACGCGCAGCCTAAGCTGCTCGGTAAACAGAATCCTCTTTACCCAAAACTTTCCCTTCTCGGTGGAAACGGTGGAATCGATAGCATTAACTCAGTGGCTTTATTTTCTTCGGATCGTCCGGGGAAAAAGCGCATTCAAAGAAAGCCGAATCTGAAACCTCTTACTCTGAACAAGCTTGGTGCTGACGAGGGAGAAGTCGGAGTCGTATGGTCTTCCACGACCGTAAATATGAACCCCGGTTTTCCATGGAAACCTCCGTATTCACTTGTGCTAGTGAAACTAGGAATCGATAGATTTATTCTTGCTAACTTACATGAAAAAGGTGGAAACTTAGTAAAGACGGGCGATCAATTGGAATACGATAAAACCAAAGTGACGATTGCTCGGGAAGGACGAAGATGGAAGGCGATTCTTTCTTAAATCGATCGTTCGTCTTGCAAAAATCAAGTAATTAAAAAAACAGAATATTCAGAAAAATTTCAAAATATCCGAAATTTAAAGAAAAAGAATTCAGTCCTATTCTTGCTCTAGCAATGAGAAAATTCGAATTTGAATGAAACTCTAATATAGCATAAAAACTATTTTCAGAGAGATGAGTCTAAGCAGTACTGATCCGGATTCAATCTGGAACATAATTTTAAAAATCCAAGCGAGAACCGTTTCCAAAAAATTTCAACCTGCAATGGGAGACGAGTTCCTTGTTCATTACCGCGGAAAATATACGCACAGGCGAGATTAGAACCTTTCTGGGAAAGGAAAGAATTCTTGTACCTAATACCAAGCAATTGGAGCCATCTCCTTCCGTTTCTGCACATTGGGAAAAGGTGGAAGATTGCCTGGACTTACGGAAATACTCTAGATTCTTTTATGTTTCCGAATCAGACGGAGTTTGGAAAAAAGGGGAAGATGTTCGGATTCGAATGACCGACATCGATAGCAAAGGAACTCGGAATGCGGAATTACCAACCGAGAGTATCGAGAGCTATAGAGTGCTGGGAATTTTTTTAGATCGAGAATAAAATCCTGCTGGAAGGGGAATAGGGAGAAACTAAGATACGAACCCGCCACCTACTAGATATTGTTATGACCCTAAAGAAACCCAAAAAGAAGGCAGCTAAGAAAGCCGTAAAAAAGAAAAGCCCAAGTAAAGGCACAAAGAAAGCTTCCTTCTCTATTCCCCGTGAAAACGACGTTAAAATGACGGAAATGGTGGACCTCGCTGCAGAAGTTTTCGTGCATACTCTGGAAGTCTCTTCTCGAATTCCCGATCGTATGAAAAGTCGTTTATTAAAAGCGATTAAGGAAGCCGCAAAAGAAGCGCTTTCGTAGTCATTGTAGATCATAATCCAAACGGGTTATTTTCCGGATTCCGTATCAGTGAATTCTTTATTCGTAGAATCAAAATTCTATGAAATTTTTTTCCAAAAACTAAATTGTTCTACGTAAGATTCCGATGACACTTGCCGTCGAAATTGTACATGGAAACGATTTTTTTAACGGCAGCTCTCTCGCTGATCCTTTTTGAACAATACAAGGAAAGGAAAAATCGCGAAAGAGTATTCGTAGAGCCACTCAGCAACTTCTTTCACCGATAATCTTCGGTAGAAGGGCCGGGCGAATGGATGCCCCGGCTTACTCCTTTTTTCCACCCAATTACACGAAGTAACCGGCTTGAATCTTCTCTTCTTTTAGGAAGAATGGTCCTTATACCCGAGGTTGCCTACCGTGAAGAATCAAATCTTAACCCCTATCAAGGCAGTTGAAACATTTATTAAATGTAAGAAGGATAATGCTCCGGTTCCTTTTACTGTTTGGGATACTCTCAAAACTTACCATACCTGGAATCAGGTCGAATTAACCGGGCTAATCAATGCCAGCGCATACTTTCCGGACATTCTATTCGAGAAAGGAATGGAGACAAAAATCCAATCTATCCTCGATCGATTTAATAAACGAATTGTAGAGATCCCAATCAGATGAAGGAAGTTTTAGAACCTAAAATTGTATACCAGGAAGCGAATCCATACGGCTCCTTTACAGCTTATTTGGAAGACGACGGACAAACCGTTTATCTTTACTTGCAGGCGGAAGAGAATCCGGAATTTTCAATGAAATCGGTTTGGGTATGCAACCGTGTACAGGCTCCGAAACATCGTAGCGAGGAGGACCTCCATTCAGGCCTAGCCCCCTTACTTATCGAGACGGAGGTAACGGATCCGTCTCCTCTTCCAGCATTTAACCAAGAGGATATTCACTTTATTTGGACTGAAGAAGGGACCGGAGTCTCTTTTTTTTATAAGGAAGCGCTCATCGCTTATCTTCCGCCTTGGTCAGGGGTAAAGGACTTTCACGGGTATTCAATTTATGCGAAAGTCGATGCGATTACGGCATACCCGTTAGGAAATGCGGAGTTTGGAATTATCCCGGATCGGATTCGACGAGATCGTAATCATTGGGAATCACGGGCTTTTGATGGAAGTTGGAAGCGAATCCAAGAGCTTCGTCTTGGATTTTTAGAAAATGTTTTCGGAAAACATGAGAAATATTGGTCCGCTGACGGAGGAAAGTTTCCTCAACTCGGTATATCCAGATTCCGGTGGGATTTACTTCCCGATGTCTATATTTATTCGACGATCGGCATGAGTGCACAGAATATGCCCGGCGTAGAACTTTATCGAAAAGATTATGAAGATTATTCGAGAGTCGAACTCTTATTTGCCGCGAAAATTTCGGACGAAGATCGGTCGGAAAGTTGGGTACCGCATCAAATAGGAGAGATTATCCGATTTCCTTGGAGCATGGGGAAATGGTTCGGGCACGGTCACACAATCTCAATGAGTCGTAGAGATCCGGAAGCTCTTCATCTTACGTTTACTTCACTTTTATTAAAGGAATTGGATACCCGAAAAGGACATCCATCACTCTCAGGTTTACTCGCCGAAAACGGCAGACCGATTCGGTTCCTATCGTTATTACCTGTATCCGAAGAAGAAAAAGAAGTGATTCAAGATCGCGGTGCGAACGAATTTCTTTCGCTTTGGGAAAAAGATAATCCTGTCTGGATCCATGACCCGGAGAGAACTTCGGTCATTTAAAACCGGAGAGTTCTCAAAGGCGAAAGGTACTATCTATGAACGTTTTTATTTCGGAAAGGAAGATCGGAGAAGCATCTAGATGGAGAAGTTTAAGCCTATCTTTGGCGCTTCTTCTCACTTTGCTGCTGGTAGATAGTCCCTGGGATCTTTTACCGGAAGATTCGGTAAAGAATACGGCAAGCGTCGATAAAATTTGGGAAAATATCTACTCTGAAGACTATATTTCCGCTAAAAAACTAGTTCAAAAGGAATTACAAAGCGGGAAATCCGATTCTTTACACCTCTTATCTCTCCTCGAAATCTGTTTGAACGGACTGGGTAGGCCTAAACAAGCCGATGAAACTAGAAAAAAGATCCTTCAACTATGGGAAAAAAATTATAAACGATCTTTCGTTGAGGAGAACTATCCTTTAAATCTTGCTACTTGGACTAGAATGGCCGTTGTAACGCCAAATATTCTAGTTTTAGGGTCAGAATATTATATTCCATATCCGATAAACCCCAAAAAAGACGGGTTCTACTATCATAAGTTCACCGCTTATAACCGTTTTACTAAGCGCGCGATCAAGTTTTTCAAGTTAGAAAAGTCGTCCAATACAGAAAACGAGTATCGATTGTATGAAATTTCATCCGAAGGCGAGGCCATTTCGATAAAGAATTACGGGAATGCACTCCCTGATTTACGCGAAGAGATGAAAGACGTAACTCGACACCTTAAGTTATGATCAAAGTCAGGGCTTCTTACTAGAACAACGGACAAAAATATTCGATGATCGTGCATGAATCGATGTCGATGTTGTAAAAATACAACACTGAAAGGTTTGTTTCTGTCTTTTAACAGAAAATATTCAACGGAGTGGCCCTAAAAAGAAAAAACCCGCTTACTGGAAGCGGGTTTTAAGCTCCATTCCTTCTATAAAATGTATAAAAGGAGATGTTATTAAAGTTGGTTATTTCTTTTTCGCAACTTTCTTCTTAGCAGCTTTTTTCTTTGCTACTTTCTTTTTAGCTGCTTTCTTGACTGCTTTCTTTTTTGCAACCATTGACGTCCTCCATTGTTTTGAACTTTTCAGACCTCCGTTATTTGCGAGAGATCAAGAATGCTCTTGGATAGGGACATAATTAAGCAATTAACTTTTCATTGTAAAGTATTTTAATTAATTTTATGAAAAATTTTTTAAAGAAGTTGATTTGGAAGAAAACAATACTTAATCGGACACTTCCAAACATATAAACGAAACATCATCACTAGGTTCTTTATTATTTCTGTACTCTTCAAGAGTCTTTCTTACTAGATCAGCTAGATCTTGCGCACCTAAATGATGATGAGAAGACAATAAACGTTGAAGATTTTCTTCTCCGAAGATCTCTTCGTTATCGTTAAAGGTCTCCGTTACTCCATCTGTGAAGAGTACTAACTTATCTCCGGCATTTAAATGTATGGTAAGAAGCTTATAATCTGTTGGAAGAACACCTAAAACTCTTTGAGTTTCGTTTCGAAACTCTACTCTTCCTCCTTTTCGTATGCAAATTGGAGGAGTATGGCCGGCATTTACGAATGAAAAAGCACCATCGGAAGAATTATAGATACCTGCAATAGAAGTCATGAACTCGCTTCCTCTATATCTTTCGATCAAGAAGAGGTTGATCGCGCGAAAAATCTGCGGTAATGAAGATGAATCGCCCAAGTATCGGCGGATAATTCCTCTTACTGCGGAAACTAGATAACCGGAACCTAATCCATGACCTGATACGTCTCCGAGAAACAATAATTGTCGTTCAGGATCTATACGCAGAATATCCAAGTAATCACCCGAGATTCCAACTGCAGGAATGGAGAAATAACCGACGTGAGTTTCCGGAATCGTTTCCAATTCGGGTAAATGAAGCGTTTTATCCAAGATAGAAGCCATATTCAGATCTCTAACGATCCGTTTTTTTTCGACTTCATCGACAAGCAGACTGTAGTTTCTAATCAGAAGAGACGCTAAACGAGTGCATTCTTTAAGAAAACGCAGCTCTCCAAGCGTAAAATTTCTGCGATTCCGCTTTTCTCCCACCAAGAAGACCGCAATTACTTCCTTTCCACGTTCAAAATTGAAGAGCGGATAGGCCAACTGGACTTCCATCTGGTGCAAAAACTTGAATACGGATTCGCGGATTCCTAGGCCGTAAGCTAAATGCGAGGTCACTGTGACCTCCGTGTGATCTTCGAAATACTTCCAAATCTCGGAACCGAAAGGGATACGCACAAAATTCATATTCCGAAGGTCGGTTCGAGGGAATTTATCGGTCGGAATTAAAACTTGGAGCTTATATACCTCGAGAGCTTCCTCTAAGCGACGTATAAGGTTATTAATGGTTGCACGCATTGAAATCGGCGCACCGATCATCACCGAAAGCTCTTCCAAGGCCGTATGAAGTTTCGGATTATTTCGAAAACTCCAATAATCGATCCACGAGTATAGTTTATTATTCAGAGAGCCTAGGAAGTAAGCGGATAAAATCACGTAGAACAAATTCCATTCCGTTTGATGAGCCCCTAAAAATTCCGGATTCCAACGTACAAAAAATTCCAGACCGAAAAGATATCCTAAAGTGAGAATCAGAATGGAATAAATCGAAGTCAAAGAAGAACTAAACGCAATCTGAACAGGAACTAATGAATAGGTATAGGTTCCGTAAATGACTAACGGTGGAAAAAGGATGAATGCAACGATCAAGTAAGGGCGAATCATGAGCGGCATTTGAGCGGATCCGATTTTTGTCATGAAAAAAGGTACGATCGTTGCGAAGAAGAACGCCAACACAAGACAAAGTTTTTTAAACACAGCCTGGAATTGAGTAGGGTTCCTAAACGTATGAAAGATCAGTTGAATAATGCAGATTGCCGCTGCAGCCGCGTTAAAGTGAATCCCTGCATTGGAAAGAAATTGAAATAGATCCGGATTTGCTTTTTGAGAGGCTCCAACATAGGAGGCTACGATGGAGAAGATCACCTGAGGTGCGAACCAACGAGACGGGATTTCTTTGCCTCGAAGTCTGTAGGAGACATCCAAAATCAAAAAACCGCTAAAGTAGAGAAAGAAAAAGAAAGGGAAAACGAAATCCTGAAAAGCCAAGAGGAAAAAGTTAAATAGAAATAGGGAAGAAAAGGACCCGAAAAGGAGAAAAATAAATAAATCCCTTGTATAAAAGAAAAACCATATCGCCACCGAGAAATAAAGTAGTGATAGGCCGATATCCCAGGAAAAATCCCGTAAGACGTCGAAGGCCGAACGGAAAATAAACGAAACGTCCCTCGAAAGACTTCGATCTTTTCCATAAAAATGAAATGTTCGATTCGTCTCGGCGTTATCTTCCCCTAATTTACGCGATATTTCGTATTCCAAAAGATCGATTTTTAAACCGACGAGATCGGTATATTCTCCGATCGATAGCGCGATCATTCCATTAGGATAAAAATAGAAAGGTAGTCTGGATTCCTTGGAAGATGATTTTAATAATCCCGCAAAAAGAATTACACTGAAAAGAATTACGGAAACGAAAACTAAAAGAATATTTCTCAAGAAGGTATCCCTATCTCTTGAAAAGAAAGGATCTTACGTTCATTCCAGCTTAGAAAGAGAGGATCTTTTTCAGAGATCTGGACGTTTTCCCAACCGACCGAGGCGAGATTTCGTTCGGGATTGGACGACTTAAACATTTTGAAATGTTTTCCCGAAAATCGAACTAAAATTTTATTATCCGACTTACCAACTTTTCCTACTGCGAGATCGTATTTTTCCATCCAAGAGATTTCCCTAAGATTTTCTTCGATCAACGTTTTCAACTGAATTAAATCTTTTGTCTCACCTCTTAGACGAGAGGCGTACAGAGTTCCAAGAATATAGCAGAGTGCAAGTACTGAAACCGCGTTTGTAACGCTTAATCTAAGGAATACAAAATAGAAATCGCCTGTCGGAGATTGAAAGAACTCCAACAATTCTCCGGGTTCTCGCGAAAGTAAATCGACCTTCGTATTTCCCACCAAGGGCGGTTCGGCGGGTTCTAAAAATCTACGAATCTTACCCGCGTTTTCGAATTCCTTTCTATACTTTTTATTTTCCGCAATTTGCGAAGAGAGTATATGATTGTGAACTGCTAATGCACATTTTCCGGCAAGAAATCCCAATTCGTGCCGCACATCATCCTTAGGAATATTTGAAACGGCCAAGAAGCCGAATAATTTTTCCCTAAATACGAAAGGAAGAATGAAATTGGCGCGAAGGCTTACGAAATCCTCGTTAATAACTTTGTTCTGATCCGGCTCCCCAATTGTCGCCCCTGATCTTTTATTCAGGATATATTTCAGAAGAGGAGAGTGAGGATTGATTCCGTCTAGAGTATTTACTTTTCTCTGTTTTTTATGTGCATAGGTATAAAGGTCGTAGTAGGTAAGATCATTTCTAAGAATTGCTAGTTTACCGAAATTACTGTTAGTAAGTCGTACTAGTTCCGGAAAGACATTCTTTATCAAACCTTCCGAATCGAAGCGACGATGAGCCATTCTGGACGAACCGGGATCATTACTCAAATATTCCGAAACGAATGTGGCTTTTAAAAATCCTCCGATTTTTTCCTGAATCGGCAAAACTGCAAAAACTCCGAACATTAAACTAGTCAATACTCCGATTTCACTTACGAATTCTATTTCTCGAGGAAGGAAGTTAATACAGACCTCGTAAATGCTTAGGACAGCGAGTACGCCGAAAATTCTCACCGAGAGAGTGATTATAGCGGAGGAGATTCTATGATCCGAAAAAAAAGATTTCACGGTTTTGGAGAAACAGGATGATTTAGGTTACGTCGTGTAGTAGGCGTTTTCTTTAACGTAACCTTCAGTAAGGTCACAGCCCCAAAATTTCATTCCGCAATTTCCAGTATTCAATACCACATCTACCTGGATCTCGGAATTCTTTTTCAGATATTCCGATAATTTTTTGAGGGTATCTGGATCGGCTCCTTTCACCGCTAATCCGCCAAAATAGATCTCTAAACCGTCAAACGGGATCGGTTCGTCAAAAACTTTCCCGATTGCCATGACCAATCTCCCCCAATTCGGATCTCCGCCGTAAATGGCCGTTTTAATCAAAGGAGAATTCAAAATCGATTTTCCGATTTTTCGAGCCTGTTCGGTAGTCTTCGCTTTTTCGACTCGAACTTCGACTAACTTCGTAGCGCCTTCGCCGTCTTTCGCAATTTCTTTGGTCAGATCGATACAGATTTCGAGTAATGCCGCCCTAAATTCTTCGGCATCGGCTTTTCCAGCAAGACCGTTACAAAGCAGAGCAACCGTATCCGAAGTGGAGGTGTCGGAATCGATAGAAAGACAATTAAAACTCTTATCCACGCAGTCTTTTAGAATTTCATAAAGTTCTCCGTCGATTTGGGCGTCGGTAAGAATGTAAGAAAGCATAGTAGCCATATTCGGCTCGATCATTCCTGCGCCCTTGGCCATTCCGTAAATGATAGCCTGCCCTTTGTCGGTTCTGATCGTTCGGAAAGATATTTTTCTTCTAGTATCCGTCGTCATTATTGCTTCTGCGACCTCTTCAAGATTGCCGGGTTTTAGTAAAGATTTTGCTTTCTCACAGGCAGTTAATATTAATTCCATCGGTAAAGGAACGCCGATGACTCCGGTAGAAGAGGGAAGAACGAACGTTTCCGGAATACCCAACGAGACCCCGATTTCTCGACAAATTGCGCGAGAATTTGCAACACCTGCGGATCCGGTTGCCACATTGGAATTTTTTGAATTAATAACTATTGCTTGGAGAGTCCCGGACTTTATATGTTCGCGACCGACGATTACGGGTGCGCCTGGAAAATTATTCTTGGTAAATACAGCAGTTGATTTACAAGGAACTTCCGAATAGATTACGCCGAAGTCCTTCGTTTTATCCTTAATACCTATATTGGTTCCGAAAGAAAAAAAACCCTTTGGATGCGTCATTATCCATCCTCATTTTAATGTTAGTGCGAGAATTTCAATCTTCCCTTCGGGTGATTTTTAGAAAAGCGGAATACGAGAAAAGGCTCGGTTTTCGAGGCTCAAGAATCTACTCGGTCGGAGTAAATGATAGGAATGGTCACAGAAAAGATAGTCCCGCCTTCCGGATTATCAAAGACTTTTACCGTTCCGTGATGAAGTCGGACAATATGTTTTACGATTGAGAGACCTAATCCGGTTCCGCCTTCCTTGCGAGATCTATTTTTATCAACACGGAAAAAGCGTTCGAATATACGTTCTTTATCTTCGTCCTTTATTCCGATTCCTTGGTCCTTAACTTGGAAATTTACTAAGTCCGATCCCAATTTAACTACTTTGAGTGTGATCGTTTTTCCGTCGGGAGAATAGGAAGATGCGTTGGAAATTAAATTTAAAAGCATATGCTCCAAAAGAATCCAATCCGCAGAGACAGTTATCGGTTCGTTCATTTCCACTACGAATTTTTGTTCCTTCGGGGAAACGACTCCGTCGACGGTAAACGAAAGATTATCGACCAAAGATTTAAGCGTAAACTCTTCCCCTCTCGCAATCGCCGTTTGATTCTCGATTCGAGTGATTGTAAGCATGTCTTCGACGATGCGCACCATTCTATCGGTATTTCTGGAGATCGCATCTAGAAACTTTTTCTCATGACTGTCTTCTTGTAATTTTAGACGACCTAAAAGTGTTTCGGTATATCCTTTAATGGAAGTGATTGGCGTCTTCAATTCGTGCGAAGCATTTTGAACGAATTGTTCCCTAATGATATGCGATTGTTTCTCCTCGGTAATGTTTCTGATAACTACTATAAACATTAATACGTTCCCGTTCGTACGCAACGGGTACATCTTAATCGCATAGAAATTCTGACTTAAATCTAGTTCCGTTTTAGGTTCCCCCTTACCGGAAAGATTCCGTTGGATAAAATCCAGCAGGCGTTCATCCTTGATAGCATCGGCGATTTTGCGGGAAGCGGAATTCGGTTCGATTAAAGAATTTGGAATACTTTTATTTTGAAATAGAATCGATCCTTCCAGATCGACCGAGAAAACTCCTTCTTTCAAATTCTGAAGAACCGAATCGAACTTTTCCTTCTCGATCGTAAGATCTACGAATTGATGCTTGAGGCGTCCCGACATCCGATTGATAGAAACCGCCAGGTCGGCCAATTCCCGAATATCAGGTAGGCTTAGCTCCGAACCGAAATCGCCGGCGTTAATTTCGCCTGTTTTTTTTTCGATTTGATTGAGCGTTTGAGTGACGCTTCGGGCAATCGAGTACGAGACGTAAAACGTTCCGAACATAGCGAGTAGGATGTAAAATGAGAATAGAAGAATTTTAAGATCGGGGTGAATTATATCCTCCAAGAAGAGGACGATTCCCGCGACCGACATTAGGATAATGAGTAGAAGCCAGTTACTTAAGAGAAGTTTCGAAAATAAGCTACGCCTCATTGAATCTGTAACCGATCCCGCGGATAGTTTCCAACCTCTCCTTCTCGTCACCGAGTTTATCTCTTAGGCGCTTAATATTTACGTCGACGGCACGATCAGTTACGTAAATATCCTTTCCCCAAACTTTATCCAGGAGTTTATCTCTTGTGAATGCTACGCCGGTATTAGTCATGAATAGGTAGAGAATTTTATACTCTATTAACGTTAGATCTATCTCGGCTCCGTCGATAAATACTTTATGCGCCTTAGGGTTTAAGAAGATTTTTCCTACGCTGATATTTCCTTCGAATTCCTGTTCTTCTTCTCCTTCTCCGGAGCGGCGTAGAACCGAGCGAACCCTCGCCACTAATTCTCGAGTAGAGAAAGGTTTACGAACGTAATCGTCCGCTCCCAATTCTAAGCCCAAGACAGCGTCGGTTTCACCCGATTTAGCGGTCACCATGATGATAGGAAGAGCGTATTTTTCTTTTATGCGTTTGCATAGATCCATTCCTCCGATTCCCGGAAGCATCAAATCCAATACGACTAAGTCGGGTAGATTCTTTTCGATTCTAGGTAGAACCTCGAGTCCATTTTGACAAGTATCGACTTGATAACCGTTTTCCTCTAAATGGAATTTGATAAGGTCGGCAATATCCTCTTCGTCGTCTACTACGAGGATCTTTTGGCTGGGGCTGCCTGAAGCATTTTTCATAAATTCGCTGAAGCTCTTTTTCCTGCGCTTTTGGGGAACTTTACCCTGATCATGGGGAGAGGGTCCTTGTACTTGGATCGGTTCCATATTTCTACAATGTCTGAAAATGGTTACAAAAAGTTTACGCTACGGTTACGATCCTCGGAAAAAGAATAGTATGACAATGGCACTTATGACAACCAGTAAACAATTCGGAAACCGATTTCGAATCGGATTCCGACGATTGGTACGCGAAATTAATAGTAATCGGTAAATCGGGTTTTGAAAGCCGAAATTAGCGGTTTTTTAGAAGTTCGTTTAGTTCCTGAACTAACTTTCTTTGGCGATAAAGCACATAACCTACGAATCCTCCGAATAGGGCTAAACCGAGGATATAAACCCATATCAAACCTTTGAGTCTGGATTGTTCCTCTTCGATTGCACTGATCGTAGAAAGGTGATTAACCAAAAAATAGAACTGATCTGCCTGAGACCAATTTTTACGAGCTTCTTCTCGAATTTGCGAGATAAGAACGTCGGCTTCCTTCTTTTTTAAATCCCGAATTAGCGGAAAAACGGAATCCAGATCTTTCGACAGGAATTCTTTCGCAGTCAGTGGGCTCCTTTGTTCTTCTGCGGTGATTGGGAGGAACTGCGAAATTAAGACTATGGCTGCCACGACGGTAAGAATCTTTTTCATTCATCGAATCCTAACTTATTCTTCCATTCCTTGGTATAAGGGCTCCTGTTTTGGACAAGATAAATCCCGATTAAGATCGCGAAAAGGAGGAAGAGCAATCCGCTAGTCGCCAAGATTCCGTGAAGGATTCCCGTTTCTAGTAAGAAATTCCAGTCCATAAAAAGGAGCACGGTTAACGGCGAAAAAGCCAAGAGGAGAGTGGTTATCAGAATCACGCGGATGTGTTTTAAATGTATTAAATGCAACATCACTCTTTTTTTAAGTTCCGGCGGAACCGATGCTTGGTCAGCGTTTAAAGTCGGAGGATCTACGAATAAATCCAGCCTCTCTTTGAGATCTGGAGGAATATTAATCTTTTCCGGTTTCATTTTCCTTTTTCAACCATTCACGGAGTATTTCCTTCCCTCGAAAAATATAACTCTTTAAAGTATTCATTTTCAAGTTCAAATTTTCTGAAATGTCTTTATAGGACATATTCTCGAAGTAATGCAACGATATGGGTTTACGGTACAATTCCGGGAGTTTATCAACTAGAGATCTGATTTTTTCCTTTGTCTCTTTTTCCAGAAGGTGCGATTCCTGTGCTGAGGACTTTTCGGAGCTCAGTTCGGTCGAAACCTCTTCGAAAAGAGGAGTTTCTACTTCAGGGTGATCCTTACGGTATCGACGTATAATCTCGTTACGTGCGATGGAAAAAATCCATGTGGAGAATTTGGCCCGACCTTTAAAAGTGGATAGCCCTTCAAATGCCTTTAGAAAGACGTCTTGTGTAAAGTCTTCTGCTTCGGATTCGTTCCGGAAGGCTTTACGTGCTTGGGAATAAACAAGGGATTCATAGCGTAAAACGAGTTCTTCAAACGAGTCGTAATCACCGGCCAAGACTTTTTGAATGCACGCCCAGTCCGCCGGATCGCAAAGAATAGGCTCCTCTTGCTTCATGAAAAAGTTCACTCACCTTACGCGGGAGGCATAGGTTGACCCGAAGTTTTCAAACTTTCGGCGACCATTTATAGTAGCATAGTAGTCCAAGACCTGTTCCCAGCGGAACGAGGCCGCCAAGCATAGCGAGAGATTTTCCTAATACGAGTATAAATGAAATCGATAGGGCGATTCCGACGAAGGTCAAAACTAGGCCTAGGAAAAAGGAATATAATCGGAGATCGAAAGGCTCTTTCTTATAGAGCCCGGCTTTGATGATCGCCATTCTTTGGCGATACCACCAGAAGAATAAAAAGAAAAGTAGAATGCAACCGAAGATAATCCCGACGATCGGGATCGAGTACAATACGATTTTATATTCCCCGCCGGATTGATGGCCGCTTTGTAAGGTTAGGAGAATTTGCTCCAGGCTTCTAAAAAGCGTTTCCTTTTCTTCCGGTGTCATCTGCTAAGAACTGGTTCCTGACGAAGATTAGAAATTTCTTCCTTACGAAAGAATGGAATCTTTTTTTCGATTCCGGGACGGTCCGCTAAAGAAGCGTACCAATCTTCTTCCTTCCAGCTCTCTTTTAGGTAACTAGCACGAATGGTCGAATCAAATAAATACTTAAATTTGCTCATTGAGATTTCTCCTAATCATAGAATAGTATGATGATTTTTATATTCTTTCGCATTTAGAGAATCTTGCGAATTCCCCGGTTTTAGTTATGTCGTATTAGATATCGACCTATTTGGGCTAAGCCTAAATACCAAAAACAATCTTCGAACTACATTTTTTAGAGACGAATTGCTTAGAAGAAAAAATGGTCTTTATTGAAAAAAAAAAGACCAAGCGATTCGATTCCTATTATCAAATATCAATCTTTTCGAGGATCTAGAAACGGAGCCGCCAACAAGTTCGGTTTACGTATGATCGGTTCTCGCCGAAAGTCGGCGTGTTCCCTCAGAAAATCTACGAGAATCCGAGCAGTTGCGCCCCATAGAAGGCCTTCCTTCAAATCAAAATAGTATACTTCCAGTAACGGTCCAGCAGGATTCCGTTTTACTTTAATACTATAAAAAGGCGCTTGGTATAATCTATTTAATTCCAATCGAATGATTTGTTCCACTTCTTCCGGATTAAAAGAGAACTTGAAATCTCCTTTATAGAGGGAAAGGAACGGAGTGATATGATATCCTGTGCTCGTGAACATTCCCTTGTAATTTCCGATGACTTCCAGATGATCCGAAGGAACTCCCATTTCTTCTCGCCATTCGCGAAGCGCAGTCTCTAATAAGTTTTTATCTTCCGGGTCTTTTACTCCGCCTGGGAAGGCAATTTGACCGGGATGGGCGATTAAATTAGGATTTCTTTTTTGCAGTAAAAATCCGTCCCCTTCTGCGGTTTGAAAGATCGGCATAATTACGGAAGAGGCAGCTATATCCTCCGGAAGATTTTCTTCCCCCTCTAGTTTGAGAGTCAGGCTTCGTTTTAGTTCTTCGAGATCGAGTTTAATCAAATTTCTTTTTAATCGGCACTAAATTCGTCAATGTTGTTTCGTAAGGTTTTGATTGAAGTGCATTCAATATGGAAGGTCCATAGTTTTGAACTTTCCATTCCGAAAAAATTCCCAATTCTCGAAGCTCTTCAATTCCTTTGGGATTATTCTTTGCGATTTCCGCGATATTCTTATTAGACGGCATTAAATTGTGACCCATCCGTCGAATCGACATTATCGTCTCTCTCCATTGTCTTAGTCGCTTGAAGCGATCGGCATCCTCGCCGACGAGATCCTCCGTCGCCCTCTTAAATAGGTCGTTTTTTTGAATCGGTGGTCCGCTGGGGGTATTATAGATTTGAAGTAAATGATCCGCGTCTTTCTTTCCGACGAGTTCTATTAATTTATTCAAATCTCGACGGAATTTCACCAACTCCAGTACTTTATCGTTATTCCAGACTCGAAAAGGCGCCTTGTTGGCTCGCTTTGCTTTTTCGTCTCTGAAAACCATCGTATCGTATAGAGCTCGACGTTCGTCGGAGCTCAAATCCAAAACATTCGGAAATTTTTCGAGCGTAATGGAAAAGCCTTCGAAAGGTTCCGGGACTTCTTCTGCGAGTTTTTGAAATTCGGACAACGCTTCCTCTAACAATTTCCGTTTTGCGAGTTCTTCCCGCATCTTTTCCCAAATCGATTCCAAGTAAACCGTGTCTAGGGCAGCATATTGAAGTTGGCTTTTATCCAACGGACGTTTTTCCCAGTTGGATTTTTGTTCTTTTTTCGATAATTTTACTTTGTGATAATGCTCCACTAAATAGAGCAAAGAGTTCTGTTCTAAGTCTAATAAGCGAGAGCTGAACATCGTATCAGCGATGTTTACAAATTTGAAGGAGAAATCCCGCTTAAGTGCCTTGATATCGTCGGATGCAGAATGGAATATCTTTAAGATCGCAGGATTTTCGAACAAAGGCCCTAACCCTGATACGTCGGCGAGCCTAATTGGATCGAAGATATAGTTCTTCCCTTTAGATGAAATTTGAATTAAACAAACTTTTGAATAGTAAGTATAATAGCCTGAGGATTCCGTATCTATCGAAATACAATCCGACTGGCCTAGAGTGATTAAAGCCAATTGAAGACTTCGGACATTATCGACTACGATATAATCGGATTGTATTTGCATCTAAACCGCGACCTGGGAGACTAGCGTCGGAAGGGGGACCATGAGCTCGATTCCCAATAAGTCCAATCTACGGACCCTAGTCCGGGAAGACAAACCAAAAGAAGAATGCGCTATTTTCGGGATTTTTAATTCCTCTGAAGCTGCAAACTTCACTTACCTCGGTCTTTACTCTATGCAGCATAGAGGCCAAGAATCCAGCGGAATCGTTTCCTCCGACGGAGAACATCTATACCGTTATGCAGGAATGGGTTTAGTCGCGAATATTTTTACCGAAGGTAAGCTCCGAGAACTTGTGGGTTATTCCGCAATCGGTCATAATCGCTATTCGACTACGGGCGCTAGTTTTCTTAGAAATGCGCAACCGCTTCGAGTCGAATCTCATCTTGGGCCCATCTCTCTCGCTCATAACGGAAATCTAGTCAATTCTTGGGAAGTAAGATCTCAACTTGAAAAAGACGGATCGATTTTTCAGACGACCATCGATTCGGAAGTCATCGTACATTTGATGGCAAGATCCGGCGAAACCGATCTTCTATCCGCTCTTTCCTCCGCGCTCAAGAAGGTTCGTGGAGCTTATTCTTTAGTCGTACTTACTAAGACTCAACTCATCGCTGTAAGGGATCCGAACGGTTTCAGACCTTTGGTTATGGGAAGACGCGATGACGGGTCGTATGTTTTTGCATCCGAAACTTGTGCATTCGATATCACGGATACTACTTACGAGAGGGACGTCGAACCCGGAGAGATGATTGTTGTGGATAGAACCGGAGCTCGATCTTTTTATCCGTTTCCACAAGCAAAGCCCGCTCTATGCATTTTCGAATATATCTACTTTGCTCGCCCCGATTCCAATATTTTTGGGGAATCGGTGTACAAAGTTCGGAAAGCATTAGGAAATCAGCTCGCGCAAGAGCTTCCGGTAGAAGCCGATGTCGTAATTCCGGTTCCTGACTCCGCCAATATCGCCGCGTTAGGATATGCGGAAGCTTCCGGAATTCCTTTTCAATCCGGCTTAATTCGGTCCCATTACGTAGGCAGAACATTTATCGAACCTGACCAGAAAATTCGCGATTTTGGAGCCAAGATCAAATACAATGTGGTTAAGAACGTAGTGGATGGGAAAAGGGTCGTGATAGTGGATGATTCCATCATGCGAGGCACGACGAGTCGCAAGATTATCAAAATGCTGCGCAATGCGGGAGCTACCGAAATACATTTAAGAGTTTCGGCTCCTCCAACGATCTCCCCCTGCTATTACGGGATCGATATTCCGACCCATAAAGAATTAATCGCTGCAACACATACGATAGAGGAAATTCGAAAGTATTTGAGAGTCGATTCAATCGCCTATCTTTCCGTCGAATCGATGCATAAAGCGGTTAGAGATCATAAAGGTGGCGGATTTTGTAATGCTTGCTTTACGGCAGAATACCCTGTCGATTTTCAAAGCGATATGGGAAACCAGAAAAGTCTATTTAGAGAATACGAAGTGGAAGAAAGAGTTTAACGCCGGGAAAAACCTCGCCGAAAATCTCCCTCTCCTCTGATATACGCGCTTAAAAGATCCTTTTCGGAAAGACTGAGGTGCCCGTTTTCTAGAAGCATGGAAAGAATTTCTAGGGCAGCGTCCTGATCCAAGGAATGCAAGTAATCTAAAACCGCCTGGTGTGCGTTTTTATTTTCCTTATCCTGGAGAAGTTTAAGAACGGATTGCCCTGCGTTTATTAAGACTTTCTTTCGTTCAACCAGAGCCTCCATCGTCGATAATATCAGAGAAATCTCCAGATCGTCCGCGAACATCCGCAATAGGAGCGGATAGATTTCAGGAACGTGAATCGGAAATTCGTAAATTCCTTCTTCTAAACCGGCAAAAAGCTGTTTTTCTTCAAGATCTGTTAATCCTGTCTTTTCCTTTAAATTCAACAAAAAGTCTGCGGGCAAAAGATAAAGAAATTGAGCGGCAAATTGAGAATCGTTTCTCTCTCGAACGCAATAAACGATGAAGTCCGAAATGCGATCGACAGGTAAGTTTTTCCAATACTGAACCATTCTCGAATCTAGGAAGTTTACAATAGCCTTAGCGGCTCTTCTTTCTTTCCGTAGATCCAAAAATAATTTAAATTCTTCCTTTACGATTCTATAAAGTAATAGATTGCTCATTTCGAAAACGGTGGCTTGCACCTGCTCGGGGGAGGAAATCAGTAAAAAATATCCTATTAACTCAAATCCGATTTCCGATTCCGAAGAGAATCTTTCCAGTATTTCAGACGGGGCTTGATGGAAGGCTGAAGCTCCTACGGTAAGGGAATTTTTTCCTTCAAGAAACTGTTCGAGCTTTTCATAAGCCGTGCATCCTGCTTCAGAATGAATGCCGGAGATATTCTTTCGAAGATTTGTTCGACAGTTAACGGGGCAAGGTTTCGATATGAGAATTCCTACTTCGCATGCACTTGCCTTTGTTTCTGTAGATCTCATGATCATTATAATCTAAACTATCCGAAGAATTTCGATTTCAATATTTATTTTATTAAAATTCGATATTCATCTATTTGAAAGCATCTTTCTTACGGTATTAAATCTCCGCAATCCCTCATTTCGGGAGCATAAGGATTTCGAATTTTTTTACCGGAAACGACCCAAGTCTTTTTAACCATCGGACAATAAAAGCGATTTCTTCCGTAATCAAGACTTCTCACTTTCATAGTCGTCGCAAGTATCTCGCTAAAACTAGAATATGCGAGGAAAGAACCTTCTACATCGGAGGTCTTATGATCCGTTAACGCTTTTTTCATTTCGATTGCGGATTCTGCAAGGCCTCCGTTCGCGTTAATCAAAGCGTCCAAGGCTTTTTCTAATTCCTTAATGTCAGGAGCTTGATTTTCCGATTTTAGAAGGCCATTAACAATGGTCTCGTTCTGTTCGATGAGGGCTTCGAATAGAGGTTTTTCCGTCTCTAGGATCGGTTTTACTTCCTTCTTCCCGCAAGTAACGGATAGAACAATCAGACAAAATACCGGAGCAAAACTGAATTTCATAAATGACCTCGAATATGAGCTATGATTCGTTTTTTTGCCCTTGAGTACAAAAAACAAATCTTTATTCCTTTAATTGGTTGGAATTCCGAACAAAAAGGAAAAGGAAAAAAATGATTCTTTCCTTAAGATATATTGGAAAGTAGGGAGATTCGGATGTTCCTAATAAACGGGATTTTTTTTCGATTTTGAAACATGTATTATAAAAAACACGTCTTCGCTTGTGACAATTTTCGGGAGGAAGGCGAACGCCCTTCTTGCGGCCGAGCAGGTTCGGTCCTACTAATCGCTCATATGAAAAAGAGACTAAAAGAATTGGGTTTAAAGGATCGAATCCGAATTCAACGAGCTGGATGCTTGGATCGTTGCGAACTCGGTCCGGTTCAGGTTAGCTATCCTGAAGGATTATGGTTTTCTATAAAGACCGAAGCGGATGCGGAAGCATTCATAAAGAATTATATAGTGAGCGAAAATTTGGACTCCATCGCCAACCTTCTTTTAGCGGAAGAAAATTAAATAAAGGAAAGAAATATGTCTAAAAAATTGGAAGTACCTAAAACGTACTTGGCTTACGAGTTGAAAGAGTATACGGATCAACCAGGCAGAGCTAAAATCGTAGAAAAGGAAGTAAAGCCTCTAAAGAAAGGCGATGTTTTGATCAAGATTCATTCCGGCTCCATTAATCCGTCCGACCTGATGTTCATGAGAGGTTTATACGGTATTAAGAAGAAACTTCCTGTCGTTCCCGGCTTTGAAGGAAGCGGGATCGTCGTTGCTAGCGGCGGGGGCTGGAGAGCCAACTCTTTAGTCGGGAAAGCGGTCGCATGTACTGCTCCAGGCAAAGGTGACGGGACCTACGCCGAATATATGGTTACCGACGGCTTCTCTTGTATTCCTTTGAATAAGGATACTACCCTGGAGCAAGGCGCTTGTCTGTTCGTAAATCCGATTACAGCACTTGCTCTTACGGAACAAATCGTTCGAGAAAAAAATAAAGCATTCGTTCAAACTGCAGCAGCATCCGCATTGGGAAGAATGGTTCTTAGGCTTTCTGTCAAAAAAGGAATTCCGGGAATACATATCGTTCGAAGAAAAGAGCAGATGGAACTTTTGAAATCGCTTGGTGCGGAACATATTCTCGATTCTTCTTCATCCAATTTTGAACGGGAACTTAGGGTTCTTTCGGGGAAATTAGGAGCTACTATTTTACTGGACGCCGTCGCTGGAGAATTGACCGGAAAGGTATTAGCAGCAATGCCTTACGGAAGTAAATGTGTCGTTTATGGAGCTCTTTCGGAAGAACCGATTTCGTTTCATGCCGGATTAGGAATATTTCAAGATAAGAAAATTGAAGGTTTCTGGCTATCTTCTTGGTTGCCTGCTCAGAGCCTTTGGAGACTCTGGAAAATTACTTCGGAAGTACGGTCTTTGTTAGGAAAAGAATTCCAAACGGATATCGCGTCCAGAATTCCTTTAAAGGATTCAGATAAAGCGATCGAAGAGTATGCTCAAAATATGACGCGAGGAAAGGTACTAATCCAAAACGGATGGAATCCTTAAGAAGAGAGAATATAGTAAAGTCCGTCGCTCCGATATCTTTTAAGATTGTCGGAGTCGTACTTTGCCTATCGTTGCTGGGGCTTTCTTGTCTCGAGCTTAGGCGGAATGTTAAAAAATTAGAATCCTGCAAATTCCGAGTCGTTGACGTTAAGGCAGAAAAGGTGGAGTTCATTTCGTTTCCACCGGTTCCGAAAATTTCTTTGTTGGCGACTCTGGAGATAGAAAACCCGAACGATTCGGAAGTTACTTTGTATCGTTTTGATTTATCCGCGACTGCCCTCGACCAAAACGGAGAGGAAGTCGAGCTAGCAAGAGTCGCCTCAAATGAAGAGACCGTTGTCGCTCCTTTTTCAAAGAAAAATATAGGCCTAAGCATCGAAACTAGGTTTGAAAAAAGAATGAATCAAAACCTACTCTTGATTGCCGCCGTTCTGGCCCGAGATATTCTTTCCGGAAAAGATCCGAATATGAGAATAAAAGGAACCGTAAAATACAAATCTATTTTTGGGGAAGTGGATTTACCTGTGGATGAAAAAGTAAAATTACAGCCCAAAAACAAGAGTTAGTCCACTTGAGTCTGAAATCTTTTACGTTACTTCTAATATCTTTAACAATCGTCACATGCGCGAAACCTGATGACGATTTCTATTCTTTCGAAGAATCAGCTTCGAAATTGCTATTGGCTTACGGTACGAAGGATATGGAATGCGGATCAAGTCGCAGGATAACGCATCTTGTCCCCGGTCGTTCCCGAAAGAAGGACGTGGACAATTGCATTCTTTCCGTAGCCGCAGAGCAGTGTAGTTTTTGGATCGAAGCAGGAGATCCCGTACCTTTTACTTGTAAGGCGATAGAATATCGTCTTAAATAGACGTAATGGACTGGTTTTCTCGCCATTTTGAATTCCTAATTTTTGGGGCAATTTTTCTCTCCGGAGTCCTCTACCTTTACATCTTATTGACTCGAGGGCGGAAGCCTGTAAACAAATCGCTCATTCAATATAATATCGACCCGGATGGATACAAAGGTCCGGATTCGGACGCAAAGCCTAAGAAAAAAGAACCGAAAGTAAATGTGCTCGAAGTCTTCGATTATAACGGAATTAAGATTATGCACGAGAACGGTCTTTACACCGTAAATCATGCCGGCGAGATTCAGGTTTACGGTTCTTGGGCGGAGCTTCCTTCCAGATACCAGGCCATGGTTAAAGAAATGGATAAATCCGCCCTCGGTCAGAAGAAACAGGGAAATTATTATATGGAGATCCTGAACGGGACGTACTACGTAATCTTTCCCGACGGTAAGAAACATAAGTACCCTAAGTTTGAGGACATTCCCGAAAAGATTCGTAAAGCATTGGGGTATTGACCATGATAGATAAGGATTTTCTGTTGAAGGTCTACTCAGAAACCGAGTATATTCTTTACGACTTTCCAATTATCATCGGCGTGAATCTTATTAATTCCGATTTAGATCTGCTACTTACTAAAAAAGGAGTCTCGTCCTGGGCGTTTCTAACCGCCTGGAATCCGGGAAGCCGAATTTTTTCCAGCGAGGAAAACCGGAGAAGGAATCAATCTCTTAAAAATAAATTGAGCGATTATACTTTGTTGGACGGAGCGGGTAAACGGGGCGATTGGCTGGAAGAAAGTTTTTTAGTTTTAGGCCTATCTTCTAACGCAGCTCTCGAACTAGCGGAAGACTACGAACAAAATGCGGTTCTTGTAGGGAGCGTTGGACAAACCTCTAGTCTTTTATTAACTACCCGTTTTAGATAAGAAAAGATTTCCTTAAAAACGGGAAAAAAATTTCTTCCCTGCGATTCCTAGTTCGTATAAAAAGATTCATCCGAGATGAATTTTGTGCGCACTCAGCTAATACTCGTTCTATCGGTTCTTAGCTTATCAAGCTGTAATTTCCTATTGGAATCTAGATTAGAACCAATGAATGCAAGAATTCCTTCGGACGGAAAGACGGTAGCAGTGCTTAAAATTTCGAATCCGTTACTTGGAACCGCAGATTCCTTCGATATAAGCGGGCAAGCCGACTGGCCGGTTATGATTTCTTCCCGAGAAGCGACAAAGTTCGGAGAGATTCTTAGGATTCGTTCCGGAACTGTTCCCGCGAAATTTCAAATTCGTACAATTCTAGGAAAATCGGTCGATGTCGAACTCTTCAGTTTAGAAGGCGATTGGGACGAAGACGGATTTCCGGATTCCGCAGAACTTAAATCGGAAACGGATCGCCAGTCGTTTCGCGATTGGTTTACGAGGATTGCACTTTCGCAGTATCTAAAGACGAATCCCAACTGGAATAATGCGGAGAGAGATTGCAGTGGTCTTATCCGGTTCGCTTATAAGGAAGCTTTAAAGGAACACGATCTTAGTTGGCAAAAGAATGTGGGAATTCAGCTAGATAAAAATATACCGGATATTCGCGAATTTCATTACCCTGCTGTTCCGATCATCGGATCAAAGATATTTAGGACAGGGGATGGAAAGTTTAGCGCGTTTTCCGACGCTGAGAGTTTGGAGAAATTTCATACAAGTTTTGTGTCTAGAGAGATTTCTCAAGGATTACCGGCCGATATTCTATTCTTTCGACAAGATACAGGAATTCGTACGAATTTTCATTCCATGATTTTGATCGACGGCGACAAGGAAAATCCGTTTCTACTTTATCATACAGGGTCGGATAGAGGCATTAAATTAATTCGGGCAGATGAATTAAGTAAAAGTGATACGTTTTTTCCCGGACCAAAGAATCGGTCGTTTTTAGGCGTGTATCGATTTCGTATTTTAGAATAAGGTGAATAGAATGAAAAGGCTTAAATATTTTCTTCCTGCGTTTGCAATTATTTCGTTGATAGCGAGTTATTTTATCTTACGAACTCCAATACTTGGAAATCCGGTCTTTTATCTAGGAACGGATCGAAGTTTCGGCGCCGAGGAAAATGCGTACGTAAATCTGGAAGGAAACGGTCGCATTAGTTATGAATTTCGGGTATATAGGATTGCGGACCCGAAGGCCTTTTTGACGAAGAAAGTTAAAGAACGGTTGGTCCAGGAAGATAACGAAAATGCATTCGGAAACCCTCTCGCGTTATTTTCCCGGACTCTACGGAAATTTCAAAGCGAATTTCGAGGTGTAGCCAGACGCGAATTTAATTCGAATACCCGTTCGGAGCTAAAAAAAGTATTCGGCGTGGACTACGAGGCTGCACACGAACAAAAACCGATCGCGATTCCCGCGATCTTAGCCGACCAGGAATTGATTTCGACATTCTCCGTTCCTACTGTTCCTTCGTCTTGGGCATATAGAAGAATTCCTGTTCCAGTTCGCGACAACGGCGTCTATCTTGTGGAAGGAGTATCCGGTTCTAATCTTGCCTACACGATTCTTATAAAGTCCGGAATTAATTTTTTGGTTAAACAATCGGATTCGGAAACCTTACTATTTGTCGGACGTAAGGATACGGGAGAACCGATTCCGAGTGCTGATCTGACTCTTTTTAGTTTGGAAACAGGAGCTCCTTATCAAACGGCTAAAACCGATTCCGACGGGATTTATTTTTATAAAGGCAAAAGTCCCGTCAAGAGTCTAGTACTTGCTTATAAGAACGGAGAATTTGCGGTTTCTGATCCTGAGTTTTATTCTAGTTCTTTTTATGGAGAAGGGGGAGCTAGAGCGTTCCTCTATACGGATAGGCCGGTATATCGGCCCGGCGATAAGGTTTCTTTTAAAGGAATCGTACGAAATTTTACTGCCGATCAATATCGGACTTTGTCCGGACCTGGAACTGTTTCGGTTAGAACGGGGCAAGGTGAAGTACCCATTCCTGTTATTCCGATTTCAGTTTCTACGGATTCCGGGACATTCTCAGGAGAATTTCAGCTTCCGGAATCGGAGAATGTTTTCTTAGGCAATTATTCTTTAATATTACGATTTAAAGATAAATCATTCCAAACGGAATTTTCCGTAGAGGCTTATAAAAAACCGACCTTCCTTGTAACTGTCTCCGTTCCAAAATCCAATTATCTTCAAAAGGAGGAGATCGTAGCAAACGTTAAGGCTCGGTATTACTACGGGCAAGCCTTAACGGGAAAAGACGTTTCGTATCGTGTATTTCGTCGTCCTAAGTTTGATTACTCTCCGGTAGGAAAATTGAATTTTGACTCGTCAGCAGACTACTTGGAGCAGGCAGGTCAAAGTGATCGTCAAGAACTGGTCGCGAATGGAAAAGGAAAACTAGATTCTCAGGGCAGCTATCAGATAACATTTAAACCTGGCAAAATCGAAAACGACTTTACATATTCGATTATCGCTTCGGTTCAATCGGAAGATATGACTTTGGACGGAGCGACGTCCTTTTCCGTCAATCGAAGCGCATTCTTTCTGCGTATAGGTAAAGATAACTCGGTGTACGAACCCGGCAAAGAGGCGAAATTACTGATCAGTTTGATTCCTTTTGATAAATCGCTCGGAGATGAGAATAAAAAATCTGTCGTAGGCGGTAAGAAAATAGAACTTACCCTTTACAATCGGGAGATTCGCTTTTCGTCAGAAGGCGGTCGTACGAAAATTTCCAAACGATCCGTAACGACGTCTCAGTTAGGAATCGCGGAAACGTCGTTTATAATTCCCCAAAGAGGGCAATATGTCATTAGTGCGGAAAGTACGGATGCCAACGGGAATATTACAAAATCGGAAACTTTCTTTTGGGCTTCCTCCGTTTCGGATTCCATAGAAATTCCTTTTAAAGATATTACCTTAAAGCCCGGAAAGGATCTTTATTCAACCGGAGAAACCGCCGAAATTCTAGTGCTGACACCGATCTCGAACGGTCATATAGTTTTAACCGTCGAAGGTAATCGGATTTTCAAAAAAGATGTGATCCGAATGAAAGGAAATGCCTTAAAATATTCGGTGAAAATAACTTCGGATATGAGTCCGAACTTTACATTGTCCGCAGTTCAATTTTCCGGGAACGACGTTTATAAAAGTCAAGTTCGGGTCGCAGCACCCCCCGAGGAAAAATTTCTGAAAGTCGACCTTTCCACGGGAAGCAAGGTTTATCGTCCTGGGGATAAGGCTGAAATTAGAATAAAAACGACCGGCTTAGGCGGCAGAGGAATTCCTGCCGAACTTTCAATCGCAGTAGTAGATGAAGCGATTTATCAGATTAAGGAAGAAAAAACGCCTAATATAGGGACGTTCTTCTATCATCCAAGAAGGAATAACGTTCAAACTTCCCTAGCTTCGGCTTATAAATTTTTCGGATACTCCGAGAGTAAGAGACTTAAATTGGCGCTCGGAAAGAAAGGGGAATCGGGATATTCGTCCATAAAAAACGAAGAACAGACGAGGGATAAATTTAAAGATACAGGTTTCTGGAATTCGAAAGTCCGAACTTCGTCCGATGGCACCGCAATCGTAACGTTTACTCTTCCGGATAATTTGACTTCATGGCGAATCACTGCGATTGCAGTCACTCCCGATACGAAAGTAGGCAGAGGTCAAACCAGCTTTGTTACCCGAAAAGACCTAATGCTTTTGAGCGGGATGCCACGCTATATTTTGAAAGGAGAAACTCAAAAAGTCTCCGCGACTGTCTCGAACCAATCCGGCCGAAAACTTCCGATTAAGGTCTCAGTTAAAACCGACGGGGCAAAAATCGTCGGATCTGCAGAAACCGATATTACTCTTGAGCCGGGCCAAAATCGATCCGTCCAATTTCAGCTCCAGGCATTACAAGATCCTAAAATTAAATCCGCAAAAATCATTCTCACTGCAGTAGGAGGCGGATTTTCGGATTCCTTACGATCCGAAATTCAACTAAAAACATGGGGTCTGCAGAGAGCCGTTTCGGACTCTCTTGGAATGTCGGAGGGAGACGGAACGGGCTTGTTGAAAGTAGAGGCTCCGAAGGAGCTGGCCGATCCGAAATTGGAAGTTCGCGTCAGCCCTGCAGTCTTACCGGCTTTACGACAGTCTTTAGAATATTTGGCCGATTATCCATACGGATGTGTAGAACAGACGATGAGCCGTTTTTACCCTCTATTATCCGTTCAAAAAGCCGGGTTTATCAATGAACGATTGCGTAGAGAATTACCTAAAATGCTGGAAGCAGGTCTGAAGAGAGTAGGCGAACTCCAGAGAACCGACGGCGGATTCGGTTGGTTTGAGGGTATGGAAGAAAGTGATATTCGAATGTCTGCATATGTTTATCGCGGCTTAGCGATTAGCCAAAAGAATGGAGCTAAAATTCAAACGAGCATTCTTTACAGGGCCAAAAAATTTCTCTATACTTCGTTGGACAGCGGCTCTTTGAATTCAAACGTAAAAGCCTATGTTATCGCCTCTCTTAGCGAAGCGGGGAATCTGGAAGATTCGATTGTAGACGGACTCTTAAAATCCGCTGCCCAACTTAATACTTATGGAAAATCGAATCTTGCATTAATCTTAGCTAATAAAGGCAGAAAGGAGGAGGCATCTAGTTGGTATAAGAAAGGAATAGAGGAAAGCGGATTTGCCAAGAAACCTTTCGTGAAATTCACTTCCTATGGACACGAGCCGAATTGGGAATCGGATAAAATCGAAACGATCGCTACTCTTTTGAGGGTCGGCCTTTTACTGGGGGAATCTTCGGAATCAACGGCAAACTTAGCTTCTTCTCTTCTATCTAATCGAGTCGATCTTGCTTGGAATAATTCTAGAGATACGTCCGCAGCCGTTTTGGCTCTTTCCGAATTTATGGCTTCTATTCGGGATTCCGAATCTCCTGCAACATTGGAAATTATTATCAATGGAGCACCTTTGAAAACTATTACCGTTTCCGCAAAGGCCGATGCGACCGAAGCATTCCGAATTTCGATAACTCCCGAGCTTGTTCGTTCCGGGGAAAACAGAATTGAAATTAAAAAGAAAGACGGGCCGGTTCTATATGCGACCGCTTCCTTGTATTTTACGGATCGATCTAAGAAGATCTCATCTTATTCGAATGGGATCAAAGTAAAACGGAATTATCTTAAAGTTACACCCGATTTCAGTGGGAAAGGGATCTCCGTTTCTGAAACGCGAAATTTTCAATCAGGTGATTTAGTTTTAGTGGAGCTAAAGGTCGAGAAGGAAGGAAACGCCGATTCATATTTTTTGGTGGAAGACGTCTTGCTACCGGGATTTTCGTTTTTGCAAAGGGATGCCGAGTATTTTTCCGGAGATAGAAAAATCGAATACCAGGGTAGACAAATTTACGACGATAGGGCCGTCTTTTTTGTGGCCGGTCCTAAGAGGGAGTTCACAGTTCGATATTTTCTTCGAGCCGAAGTTGAGGGAAAATACAAGACCATCCCTGCTAGGGCCTCTTTAATGTACTATCCTGAAGTAATGGGAGCGACTTCCGACGATGAAATTACAATTCGTTAATATAATTATCGTTCCTATTCTCTTGCTTGTCGGCGTTCATTTTCTATCCGCGCAGTCGGTAAATATAGAATCTCCGAACGGAGGTTTTACGACCGAACGAATCCAAAAAATTTCCGGAGTGGTTACAGGAACTTCTGCGGAAAGAGCAACGGTGGTATTGAACGGAATTCCTCAAACAATTCGTTTAACCGGAGGACGATTCTCCTTAAATGCCGTCGTCGCCCCGGGGAACAATTTAGTCGAAGTAAAAGTCGGTAAAGCTTCGGATAAGGTATCTTTTTTTGCCAAAGTGCCTTCCCGAGATATCAAAGTCGTTTTGACCTGGGATACTCAAACCGATGTAGATTTGTGGGTGATCGATCCGACAGGAGAGAAATGCTTTTTTTCCCATGCTTCCACAAAATCCGGGGGTAATTTAGATGTGGATGTAGTGGACGGTTTTGGTCCTGAAACTTTTACGATGTCCAAGGCATTACCCGGAAATTACTCGGTTCAAGTTCAGTATTACGCTGCCTACGACAAACCTGTTACTAGAGTCAACGTCTATGTAGTTCTCTACGAAGGAAAACCTAATGAAAAGAGAATGCAATATCAGTTTGTCATGACTCGTTCTCAGCAGGTCTATCATCTTACCAATTTTGAGATCGAGCCGGAGCCATAAATTGCCAAATTTAGTTCCTTATAACAATAAAAACATCGGGCAAATCGGAACGGTTCTTTGGATTGCACTCCTCATCTTTCCGGGGAAGGATTTTTTCGCTTCGGCAGAGTCTGCACCGCGATCCCCATTTCATTTTTTGAATGAAGATATTCGCAATTTCGAATCCTTGTACGGAACGACATCCGTTTTGATAGCCGAAATGGAAACCGGACGATTAATGTATTTCTATAGACCAGAAATCGCGATCGAGCAAAAATTTCCGCCGGGCTCTTTGATTAAAACTTTTTCCGCGCTCGTTTTATTAAAATACAAAGAACATTTTTCCTTTTTTCCTCAAAGAAAGATTTCTTGCAACGGTCGTTTTTATCCTATAGGAATTTTTGCTCCGAGTAAATTCGATCTTAGAACATTAAATTTACCTAAAGATGATTCCGGAAAGGAATACGTAAGATGTTCGATCGCTAACGGTCATGGAGAAGTCGATCTTGAAACAGGATTAGTGCAATCCTGTAACGTCTATTTCCTCACGAATGCGGCTAAGGATCCCGATTTTCTATATTCTAAGCTTCAAGAAGACTGGGGTTTGGGTGAATCCGCGAAAGCAAGGTTGGAACCGTACTTAGAGTCGTCGGGTAAGCTAGAATCGAATCAGAGTCCGTTACGAAAAATTCTGACCTCGATTGGCGAAGGTGGAATTGCAATCTCTCCTCTTAAAGTTACCCAATTATATTCGGCAGTATGGTCCAAAGGTCCTATCCTATCCCCGTCTTGGAGAAAAGAACAGCCGATCGTAAAAGTTATGGATAATCGATTCGCTTCAAAAGATTTACGTTTAATCGGAACCCTACTTTCGAATGCTTCCGAATCGGGAACGCTGAAAGGCATGCAAGTGGATGGGAAATCCGGTTTGGAAATTATAGGAGCGAAGACGGGCTCGGGAACGAAGTACGCTCATAAATTCGAGACCCACGGGTGGATTACTCTGGCATTTCGATGGAAAGGAAAAGCGTATGTTCTCACTGCCTTTGTGGAAAAAGGTTCGGGTGGAAAGCAGGCTAAGATTCTAGTGCAAGACCTGTTAAATAAAATCGGAAGAAAAGAAATAAGTTCGACTGAACGAAATAAAATCTTTCGGAGGAAAATATGAAGGGTTTTCTAAGTAAATGCGCGTCGATTATTCGAGATTTATTTCAAAAATTTTCTTCCAAGGAAGGGTCGCCCGTGTCTTGGAAGCGAAAAATTTTCAGCGATCCTTTTGTAGGAATTCCTAGCGCGATCGGTGTTTGCTTACTGATATTGGGCACGTATCTGACGATCAAGGGTAGGCATTCTATCGATTCCTCGATCAATGATCCTGCATTCTTGATCTCGAAGGACGCCGATTTGATCCTGGAAATTTTTCGACCGGAAACGTTTATAGAGGAGATTGCCCGAACAAGTTTAGGAAAGCAATTGTCCGAAGATGGAACGTTTCAAAAAATACTAACACTCCCCGAACTCAGAAAAGTAAGTTCCGTGCTTTATCTCCTAGAGGCGAAAACAGGAGTTTTAACCGAGCCTTCGCGGCTGGCCGCTCTTTTTGACGGCCCTTTGGCGGTTGCGCTTTTTCCAAAATCAAATTGGTTACTAGTGGGAAAGGCTAGCTTAAAATCCAAATTGGGAGTCAGTCTACTCACTGCATTTAAAGGTGAGACGATCGTTTCCTCCGAGAAACCTGCTAAGGAAGAAGTAAAAACGAACGAAATACAAGGAGAGGAATCCTCTTACGGTTACGCTGGCGGAGGTCAAGTCACACATTCCGCTGATGATTTTGTCGATCAGTTTGCAGCCGGTTCGGAAACATTCGGAAATATTGAAGCGTTCCGATATGAGTTCGGAAAGGAGAAAGTATATGCCGTGATTTTGGGCGACTTTATTATTCTTACAAATTCGGACGACGTGCTTGATGAATCATTGAGTCTGGCTGGTTCCGCAAAAAACTCTTCGATCGTTAACGCCAGAGGCTTTCTCGCTTTGCGAGAAGAGTCCGGGAAGGCGGACAACAAAATTTTACTTTACCTCGGTCCGAATTCTTTATTCGCACCTTTGACTCGCCCTTTCTTTGAAGATTGCGGCGCGGGTTTATTACTGGGATGGAAAGAGGGACAAAATTTAGCGGGAACCTTGTATCGTATCGGCGGTAATCAATCGGTTTCCAAAGATCGAAAAATCACAAATCTCCGTTTGGGAAAAATTCTTCCAAAAGATGCAAATTTCGTAATATATTCCGATGAACTAAAATCTTCGGATCTATGGTCCTCTCTATTATCGCTCGATGGTGAATGGGAGGACTTCAGTCAGGCTTGGGGATTATTTGCGAAGAAGGCCGATATTCAAGCTTCCGCTTTTTTCGGCGAGTCGCCGGGTGTCGCGATAAGCTTTAACGGCTTTGAGAATCATGAAGGAATGATTTATCCTAGATTCGGAATCGGGCTGCCTGGGACGATTAAAGACGATCGCCTTTTACGGGCTTTCTTTAAGGTTGGAACTCTTTCGAAATCGAATTTTCAAGAAATACCTTTGGAATCGTACTCTATTAAGAACGGCGGATTTTATAATCCGACGACCGCTAAACTAGGAAATTGGACTTTCTTCGCTTCCGATCGAAGAAGTGCAGAAGAGGTAATTTCCTCGTCAAAGGGCAATCGGCCTAACCAAACGGACTTACTTTCCGTTACTGAAACCGAAGAATTGAAGGAATATCCTCACCATCTAACGATCAACGTCCCGGCTATTCTTACTGATTTACGCACCTTCTACGTGTACGGCTCGAAAGACGCTTCGGAATATTCGATTAAAACCGTCGACAAGGATATTCAACCGTTTCTGGACAAGTTTTCCGTATTTGATCGGGTGATTCTCTCTTTCGGGCATGGACCGGAGGAAGGTTCTTGGGGAAAAATGAAAGTGTTAAATCGATAGATTGAGGTCGCTAAGCGAATTCTACGGAGAATAATCTTTCTTATTCATTAGGAATATTGCATATAATTTTTTCCATTTTTCATCGGGGACTTCGATTTCCAACAGTTCTCGGAAGCCTTTTTCGGTTTTCTTTTTTAATAGCCACGCGCCCCATCGATGCGCTTTCTGATAAGCGACTCTTCTTTCCTTTCTAGAGCCCTTTGTTAAGGATCTATTCAGTTCATTTCGAAACGCTATCCATCTTTCCGGAAAAACTATCTTCGATGAATCCGATTGCTCGGCATTTGTAGGGTAAATAGATTCACAATAAGATTCTTCCAACCAATTAGAATCGGTATTCTCACGGCCGTGTAATAAAAAATGGCAGATCTCATGTTTAATCGTCTTTTCTAAAATTCCTCGGCGATCTAATAGATCGGGTTTCTGAAAATAAAGTGTACGACGATCCTGCGAACAATAGCCGGCAGAATACCTTGGTTGTCCCGAATAAGCCTGAAAAATTGCGGGATTATCAGCGATAAAAATAGAAGCTTCTTTAGACCTTCTAATATTTAAACGATCCACTTCCTTACGAAGATTTTCTGTGAATAGTTCCGAAAATTTCAACAACACATTTCTTGCTACGGTAGTATCGATCGAATCGCCGTCGGGTAAGTAGATGTAAGTAAACTCTTCGCTTCTTATTCGGATCGGCTCGGTCAAAATCGGGTAGGAACAAACTAACAAAGTCGATAACAGGATCGCTGATCGAAATCCGCTGTAACTCAAGGAAGGATCTCCATTATTGCCCCTGGATAATAAAAGTTAAGTATTTCGCGAGATGAGGCTCCTTTCATGGCCATTTCTCTCGCTCCGTATTGGCAGAGCCCGAGACCGTGGCCCAATCCTTTCCCATGAAATAAAAATCCGTTCAGGCCCGATTCGATATTAAACGAATTACTCTTAATACGATTCCATCCGAAACGTTTTCCAGCACTGGACAAAAATTCGAACATTTCGATTTTATGATTTCCTAGCTCGTCTTTATAAGCTAGTTCGGAAACTCTACTTTCCATAGAGATTGTTTCCAGCGATCGTAAACCCTTGCTATTCAGTAATTTCTCTAAGTCCGACCGTCGTAAAACGGTTTCCCAACGATAATGTGGAGAGTCCCTACATAGATCATCCGATCCTTTCCAACTATCTCGGCCGGACCTATAATGGCTATTCTTCTTAGAAAAATCTTTCCATAGGACTGCAGGATGCGAGAGGTTACCGCCGCAGGTTGAATGGAAAAAAGCTTCCAGAGGCTTAGCCTCTACGGTCTTCAAAAGAAATTTCTCTTTAGAAGGATTCAAATTAGACGGGAGGCGGGATCCGGAAAAATGTAAACAATGAGTAAGGTCGCAAAGATCGAACGCTTCTCGCCTATGTCTTCCTAAATTTGCGGCAGCGTATGAGCGAATTACGGTTTCGGCAACTAGTTTATATTTAGCTTTCCAGTCCGGATTAATCGAACGGTTTTGTTTTAGATGAATTAATTCTCCGAATTCGGATTCCAACACCGTTTCAATATATGTTTCCATCGGAAGAGTAAGAATAAAATTTAAAATACCGGCATTTGCGAAGATTTCAAAATCGCCTTCGTATTTTCTTTTATTTGAATCGTTCGAGAGAAAGACCTCGTATTTTCCCCCTGATATTCCTAGAAAATCAGTCTTATATCTGTCCTTACCGATGAAGACTATCAATTTTTCGGATTCTGCTTTTATTAACAAATCGGCATTTATGAGCCCTAATTTTTTTTGGCCTATCTCTATTCTGGCGTTTTTTAATGAGATACGCGCGCTCGCCGGGGAACTTTTACCGAGAATTCCAATTCGAAGTCTAGACGGCTGATCTACCGCAAATATCGAACTGAAGCATAAAATCGAGATCGTAAAAGCGATACGAGACATTTCATTTCACTTAATGATGATTGCTTTAGGAAATGTTGGGCAAGCTGATACGCATTGTCCGCAGCCTACGCAATCCGAGGAGAAGGTAGGCTTATTCGACTTAAACTTAACGACGTTGGGAATCGGGCACGATAATGCGCAGGCGTCGCAAGTTTTTTCCTCGGTCCTAGCATTAATGCAATGTTTAAACCAACCGTGGGCTTTTCCGAACTTAGGAGCTTCTTTTTTTTTGTAGGGTAGTAACGCGCCGGTTTCGCAAGCCGCAATGCAAGGGTAATCTTTGCAGAGCATGCATGCATTTAAATTCACATCCATTCTAGGAAGATGCTTTCCTCTTTCGTCATCCATCACAGGAAATAAAACGGAATATGGACAGGCGTAGATGCAATCTCCGCAACCTGTACATTTAGAAAGGAAGCGTTTTGCAGTCTTATCTACGCCCGGAGGATATTGTAAATTTCGAAAGGCTTTAAATCTCTTTTGTTTAGGAGGTCTAGTTTGAGGAAGGGCTTTTTTTTCTTGTTTAGGCGTTAAACCCTTTTTGTTAACCGAAGGAGCGAAATCGAAGGGAGGATCGTCGTTCTTTTTTTGCTCTTGGATAACGTGTTTCCAGGTGTCCGCAATTTCGTCGGCGCTTTCTTCCACCACTGCAATCGCCTTGGAGAGGCTTTTACGGAAGAAGTCCCGGCGATTCATTCTTCCCGAATCCTTTCGATATGAGCCCCCAAAGAACGAAGCCTCGTATCGATTTCTTGAAAGCCTCGATCAACCTGCACAATATTGTGAATATAACTGGTTCCTTCGGCGCATAATGCGGCGATAATCATCGCCATTCCGGCGCGGATGTCAGGACTCGCAACTTTCTGACCGTACAATCTAGAATGTCCTATTACGATCGCCCGGTGTGGATCGCAGAGTATAATTTGTGCTCCCATTGAAATGATATTATCCACGAAGAATAACCTGGATTCGAACATCTTTTCATGAATTAGAACCGTTCCTTTGCATTGGGTAGCCGTAACGAGAGCAACGGAAGTCATATCCGCCGGAAATCCCGGCCATGGAGAATCGTCTATCTTAGGAGTGGCGCCATGATAATCCGGGATAATTTCCATTTGCTGATCCGAAGGAACTAGTATCCCTCCGTCTTGGGGACGAACTTCAATTCCTAACCGAGAATACACCATTCGAATCATTCGAATATCCTCGAGATCTACGTCAGGAATAAAGATTTCTCCTCCGGTAACGGCCGCTAAGCTGATAAAACTACCTACTTCCAAATAGTCGGAGCCGATTCGATGCGGTTCCGTCGGTGCAGTGAGAGAAGTCACTCCTTCGATCGTTAGAATATTTGAACCGATTCCGGAAATCTTCGCACCTGAGGCGTTTAGGAATTTGCATAACTGCTGCACATGAGGTTCGCTGGCGGCATGGCGTATAATAGTCGTTCCGTCTGCCAGTGCAGCCGCCATAACCGCATTCTCGGTAGCCGTGACAGATGCCTCGTCTAAAAGAATATCCGTCCCACGCAATCGATCGGCTTTAATTTCATATCCGTCCGGAAAAACTTCGATAGAAGCGCCTAATGCCTGGAGCGCAAGAAGATGGGTATCCATTCTCCTGCGACCGATTTTATCCCCGCCAGGGCGAGGTAAAAAAACCCGCCCAGTGCTCGCAAGGATCGGTCCCGCGAGAGTAACGGCGCCTCTTAATTTGGAACAAAGTTCGTAAGGAAGATCGGACTTGATATTTCCTTTATTTCGAAATAAGAAAGTTCCTTCTCCTTGATCTTCTATTTCGAGTCCGAGATGTCTAAGGACTTCTAAAAGCATGAGAACGTCGGTTATCAGGGGAATATTCCGGATAGTGACTTCACCCGGGGTCATGCATATTGCACCTAAAATGGGAAGAGCCTCGTTCTTATTCCCTTGCGGGGAGACCGTTCCATGGAGCGGATTTTTACCTATAATTTTAAAATAAGAGGAACTCATTCGACTACCGACTTTTCAGATAGACTGCCGACCTGCCTCGTTCCGGCAAGCATTTACGAAAAAGGTAAGAAGACGAGTAAAAGAAATCGCTTCGTAATGATAGATCGGAACCAAGAATCGATCCGTACGGTCGAAATCGGTTGACGTCAGTCTATTTTTTTCCGAAGAACGTTGGTATCCATGAATTCGTTTTTAAACAACTTTCGAAATTTTCAAAAGACCCGCTGGTTCGATCTTTTTTGTTATCTTTGGACCTCCGTCTTTGCCTTTTTAGCATTTGCCCCTTTCTATCTGAGTCATTTTGTGTGGATCGCTCCTTTCGGGCTTTTTTGGATAGCGCATAAATATGCGGGACGATATAAGCAATTGCTTTTGCACGGAATTCTCTTTGGAGTTTTCTTCTATGTCGTGGCGTTCCATTGGATTTTCCATATGGCACAAGTCTTCGGGAATTTTCCGGCTCCATTAGCCGCTTTAATTTTGATTCTTGCTGGAGTTCTATTCGGTGCGAAATTTCCGATATTCCTGCTGTCGTACGCGTTCTTAACGAAGAAAATCGGAAGGCATAGCGTATGGGTCGTAGGATTTTGCGGATTGGCCGCCGATATGCTCGGACCTCAATTGTTTCCTTGGTATTGGGGAAACCTAGCTGCCGGAAATATTCTTCTCGCGCAAACGGTCGAGATAGGGAGCGTTTACGGATTAAGTTTTCTTGTTTTCGTAATTTCTTACACTCTCTTTGAAACGAATTTATTTCATTTACCTGAAATAATAAGATCCAAGGAAAAAACTTTGCACTTCGCGAAGTTTTGGGCCATTCCACTCGGTCTATTTCTCTTATTTTGGATCGTCGGAACCTCCCTATATTTCAAATGGAAGGATGTGAAACCTAGCAAGACACTCGAAGTATTGGTCGTTCAACCGGATGCACCGATGAGCATTCGAGACGATCGAGGTCGTTCCCCATTGGAAGTTATCGAAGAATTAATGGAACGGATGGATAAACTTGTGGATGATGCGGTTCGCAAGGCCGGAAAAAAACCGGATCTAATCGTTTTACCGGAAGCAGGAATTCCATATTTTTCCGCGAATAAAACTCCGATCACCGAATTGAACAGGATGTATTGGTATAGATTCGAAGCATTGATGATCGCTTTTGCAAACCGATACAAAGCTAACGTATTTTTTAACGAAATAGACGCGAAATATAAAACGGTAAGTTCCGGAAAAGAATACTTACGATATTATAATAATAATGTAATATATGATCCGAACGGAAATCGAAGAGAGGCCTATCAAAAGCAATACCTGGTGCTCTTCGGGGAAACTATGCCTTTCGAGTTTATGTACGAACTCAGTCCTCAAACGGGGAAGTTCGAACCGGGAGAATCATTCAAATTATTGCCTTACTATTCCGGTATCGGAACGCCTCCTGCTCAGCCTGCGCCGATTCACTGGAAAGATACCGAGGAGTTGAATGCAGAGGCTACGAGGCGGTATTACGAATCCACTCGGATGGAATTAAAGGAGACCGGCTTGATTCTTCCTTTGATCTGCTATGAGGTGATCGTTCCTGAATTCGTTCGGAAATTTAGATATTCAGGAAATCCCGAATTTATCGCGAATCTTACGAATGACAAATGGTATGGGACGACGACGGAAAGTGACCAGCATTTCGAATTGGGAAGATTGAGATCGATAGAATGGAGAAGATGGCTAGTCCGATCCACCAATTCAGGCATTTCGGGATTTGTTGATCATATGGGTCGGTTTCTTCCGGGAAAATCGACCGGCTTAATGAAAGCGGAAACTACCTGGGAGCAAGTATCGGTTTTCGATTCTCAACCCGGCTTTTATGTTACGTACGGGAACTTGATTCCTTGGTTGATGCTAATTCTTACGGCAATCTATTACGGAACCTTATTAGTTTCCGCTAGAAAGAAGAATCAGTAAACATCTTTTAAAAAGCTAGGGCGGACCGAGGTTGTCCTAGCCTTTGATTTAATGACCTTCGGGATTTCCTAGAGTCTAAGGAATTTTACGGATTAATTAAGTAATAGGAAAAAATACCATGAAAGCGCTGGTCTTTCGGTAAATGTCCGAAGCCATCCGGTGGAACAGGACAATCAAGTTTAGCTTCCGCCAAATAATAAAGTTGATACGGTTTTGCAAAAAATAGACGTACAAAGAATCTTAATACTGAGGAGATGTTAGATAATACGTTTATTTTCCCCACGGTTTCCTTTCTCCGAACTAAAAGGGAGCAAGAGCCGCTTTCATTCATATAAAATTTTTCCTGTATAGGAAGCAGGTAGTTCGAAAACGGTTCGGTTTCAGATTCCAAGATTTCGGATTTATGCACCTTGGCCGAAAAAAGTAACTTTCCATCGGCATCGACAGAACTTATAGTTCGAATTTCCTTATCCGGAAAAGTTTCATTTCCGATAAAACCGCCGGTGTATAATTTTTCATCCTCACTATTCTGAGCCCGAAATAATTCCCATCTCCGACTGTATTTATATACTTCGTAGTTAGTGAGAAGATGCTCCATCCCGCCTCTTCCGTCTAAAGATATCTTTTCACCGTTCAGGATGATGTATCCCCATGCCGGGACGAAGGAGAAGGCCATATCGGCTTGGACAAATCGATTTTTTTCAGGCAAATTTATTTTCCCCCCGGATAAGGAGACGGCCTTCCACCAACTTGTCTTGTAAGAAAGGAAGAGTTTAGTGTCTCCAGATTGCATACGAATTTCCGGTCCTTCTGCCCCTTTCGTTACCGAGTTATCGCTGATTTCCAGTTCGATGACTCCGGGCTCCGCTTTCAGATCGTCTTTCGAAAACTCTTTTGTGAAAAACCTGGTTCCGTTCTCTTTATCATATACCACCAAACTAATTCCGCTGTTTCGAGTTCCCGGGCCTAGATTACTAACTAAGAATGTAGCAAAAATATAAAGGTGATCGTTCGTAAAAGAGTAATTCCAAGCTTGAAAATACCCCTCCTGGGGATACGGATGATATGCCATTTCTCCCTTGCTAGTCTTTCTAGCTCGTAAAGCTTTATCTTCGCTCTTGATTTCACCGGAAATGAGAAGTCCTAGCATAAGTAAAATAACAGACGTTCTTATATATTTTGGAAAGAAAATTCCGCCGGAGAAAAACATGGGTTCCAATTCCTAATCCTTTTTTCTCCGTAGGCAAGTACTTCTTTCCTGAATCAAGAAAGAAAATTCATGAAAAAGTAAGCGAGATACTTTATAAATAAATCACGCCTGCGACAATTCGATTTCCTCTAATTCCGATTCCGAGATTTGAATGCAGGAATCTTCGTAAATATCGCTGAGACAGCGAATCGAAAATACCGGATGATCCGTGACATTCTGTCCCGATAGTTCTTCTCGTTCTTGCCGAATTCCGTCTATATGAATCCAGGAGTCGAATTCGCTTTTACCTTCGGAAGATATTCGAGCGAAGACTAAGAATTCATATTTACCGAATTTTTTAAAAAAGATTTCCGCGGTATCAGGATCCGATTCCACCAATCGTTTTCTAAACGAAGTCGGGTCGATTTTTTCGGGTCCCTTAATCGAATCATAATAGCGATTTAGGGTTTTTACGATTTTAAGAAAAGCTTCCTTCTCTTTTTCAAGTTTCATCCATTTGATTTCTTGATCGATCGATTCAATTCTTTTGAGTCTCATCAGTTACCTCGTATATCCCGGGTAAAGAGGCCTCGGAGTTGCGCAAAAAAACTTAGAAGAAAAAAGGACCCGATCGGATCTTTCCCGTTCTTAAAGATGTGCGTTGTAAATCGGGATTTTCAAAAAAAAATCGATTCTCGGATTTTCTTATGGAAAAAGAGGCAAGAAAATCCCGCCTAAAACGACTTAAAGCGAGGATCCTTTTGGGAGGGGTTACTATGAATTCTTTAGATAACAGCACATTTGATTTTGGATTTTTTCCATTTTGGATCATTTTCTTACCTTTTTTCGCGAAATAATTAAAAAAAACCAAGGAATTTCCTGAAGAGACAACTATTGTTTATGAGGAAAAAAATCATCTTGGTGTCCGTGGATAAAATTTATCGAAGGGAACGAAATAAGATCCTTGCATGGGTAAGATCGAAAGTTTCCGACCCCGAAGAAGCGGAAGATCTTTTACAAGAATCCTTCCTAATCGCGGTGGCGGAGCTAGATTCGAACGGGTCCATCGAATACCTTCTGGCGTACATATACGCGGTTCTTCGAAATAAAGTCGGAGACTGGTATCGTAAAAAGAAAACCAGAAAGTATCTCGGCCCTCAGCTCGAAAGCGAATTCGATATTGAAAATGCGATCCCCGAGCGAGGGATAGGACCTGAACGGGAATTTTATCAAAAACTGGTTTTAGAAGAATTGTCTCTTGCCATTGAAGACCTTCCCGCCGAGCAAAAATCGGTTTTTATCGCAAATGTTTTAGAAGGAAAAACATTTCGAAAAATCTCCGAAGAAACAGGCATTCCGGAAGGAACGCTTTCCTCCAGAAAAGCGTACGCAAAAGAATTTCTATCCAAACGGTTGAAAGCGCTAAAGTCTCTTTTCCTCGAAGAATTTTAATAAGGAAAAAATTATGAACCATTCATGTTCACAAAGATCTAGGACAGGAAGAATTTTTGCGTGGATACTTTTTATCCCGCTGTTCTTTTTAGCCGCTGCAGCTGTCGTTTGGCAATTATGGAATTGGCTTTTGCCGGATCTATTTGCCTGGAAACAGATTACCTATTGGCAAGCTTTAGGAATATTCGTTTTATCTCATTTACTTTTTAAGGGCGGGCATGGCCTTGGAGGCGGTCGTCACAAAAGGTATTGGAAACATCGGATGAAACGTAGAATGCAACAGACTATGGATAATCAACCTAGAACTCCGAGAGTGGAATAAGATGAAAGAGTCGCACGTCGATTTCTTCGAAATTCCTTACGCAGTTCCCGGCCGACATTTGAGGTAAAATCTTCGTTCAATTTTGCGGAGTCTAAAACAAATATGAAACAGCGGGCGGATAAAGAAAATCACCTCGTCGATAAACGTAAAACCGAGGTTGGAGTTATCCGCCCGGAAGTAAATCTCTCAAAATGCGAAGGGAAACGCGATTGCGCAATTGTGTGTCCTTTTGCAGTGTTCGAGATCCGGCCGATTGATCGACCCGAAAAAGAACGACTCTCTTTTGCAGGGCGAATGAAGACATTTTTTCACGGTCCGAATAAAGCTTACGTCGTTCGTCCGGAAGATTGCCATGCTTGCGGTCTTTGTGTGGCAGCATGTCCGGAAAAGGCGGTTCGTCTCATCCCGCTTCGCGGATAGAGATTGCCAAAAAAGGGAAACTCAAAAAATGTACCCATACCGCCATGGACACGGAATTATTGAGCCTGTTCTGGATCGAAAAGATCAAGCTCAGCCAATATACAATCCAAACTGTCAAGAATCTGACTGACGTTCAGCTTGACCACCCTGACACATTGGGTGAAACCGTCCGTCGCTACCTCAATTCGATGGTAGCGTCCGATTTTCTCTTCAGACTATCCCTTCCAGTTTCTATCGGAATTAGTTCGATTCTTCCTATTCCCCGCCAGCAAGAATCCGAAATCGAAAAGGATTTGGTGCGAGTCAGGGATTTATTCGGTTCTCCGCCTTTGCCACCCGGACTGAAAGATATTATTGTCACTTCTGCGGAAGGTCTATATTTCGATGAATGCAATCCAAGTCTTAAATCCGTTTTTGAACGTTGGAAACGGATTCTTTTAAGGCTGGAAAAAACCATTCATAACGTGTCTCAAAAAGATTCTTTGAAATATCGATATTTCTCCGTCCTTGGAATCGTTTCGTTGCCTGTCGCTATTAATTATTTCGGGACACAGAACCTATACTATCTGCGAAACGGAATCTTAAAAATTAAAGAGAATCCTTCTTTCCCCAAGTCCTAAGGACGGAGAGAATGGACACCAAGCCTAGACTGTAATTTATCTACACAATACAAGGAGAACCCAATGGCTAAGATCAAGGTGAAAACTCCCTTAGTGGAGCTGGACGGGGACGAAATGACCCGCATCATCTGGAAAGAGATCAAGGATCGTTTCATTCATCCCTATCTCGACATCGAACTGGACTATTACGACTTAGGGGTCGAATACAGGGACAAAACGGAAGATAAGGTAACCGTTGATTCAGCCAACGCCATTCTCAAATACGGAGTCGGCGTAAAGTGTGCGACCATCACGCCAAACCAAGATCGTGTAAAAGAATACAATTTAAAGAAAGAATGGAAATCTCCGAACGGAACGATTCGTTCCATTTTAGACGGAACCGTTTTTCGGAAACCGATCATCGTCAATAATATACCCTCCGCAATCAGATCTTGGAAGAAACCGATCGTAGTCGGTAGGCATGCATTCGGAGACTTGTACAAAGATACCGAACTTTATATTCCTGAGGCGGGAAAAGTAGAGATCGTCTTTACCACAAAAGACGGCAAGGAAAAAGAAAGAGTTCTTATCAACGATTTCGACGGTCCCGGCGTCATTATGGGCCAATTTAATTTGGATAAGTCGATCGAAAGCTTTGCTCAGGCTTGTTTCAATTACGCGATTTCCGAAAAAATCAATATATGGTTCGCGACCAAGGATACAATTTCCAAGAAATACCATGCCAGATTTAGAACGATCTTCGATCAAGTATCTCACAAGAGAGCGGACGAACTCAAAAAAGCAGGTATCGAGTATTCTTATTTCTTAATCGACGATGCGGTTGCTCAAATCGTTAAAAACGAAGGCGGGATGCTCTGGGCGCTAATGAACTATGACGGCGACGTAATGTCCGATATGGTTGCGTCCGGTTTCGGATCTTTAGGATTGATGACTTCCGTTCTTGTTTCTCCGGACGGAAAATTCGAGTATGAAGCAGCCCACGGAACCGTTACTCGTCACTACCGTAAATACCAAAAAGGCGAGAGCACTTCCACGAACTCGGTCGCATCCATTTTTGCTTGGACCGGCGCCCTTGAAAAAAGGGGAGAATTAGACGGCACTGCCGACGTAGTCAATTTTGCTAGAAAATTGGAGAAGGCCGTGATAGACACTATCGAAGGCGGAGAAATGACGAAAGATCTTACTCTTCTTGCGACGAGCCCGAATCCGAAAGAATTGGATACTTTCAAGTTTATGGAGGCGATCCAAAAACGCCTTTAGGAATTTTTGGGATCGTTTTTCCCGTGAAACTTAAAAGAAATATCAGAAGGAGTCTGTACGGACTCCTTCTTTTTTTGATCCTAGTTGCATCCTTACCTGCCCAAAAAATTCCGCTTCCAAAAGAACCCACATTACCTACCGAACCCGGTCTCGATGTTCGGGGAGAATCAAAAGGAAATCTTGCGACTTCGAATTCAACCGAAGGGCCCAAGGTGAAGGGTTTCTTTTGCGATGGTAGATCGATCGTGGGAACTTGGAAGTCTGCGCCGAAGGAATTTTCGTTTAAGCACAAAAGGGAAAACGTAGTATATTCAAAAACTTTGAAATACGAAGATGTTTCCCGAATTCTTATCAAAAGCTGGAAACTTTTACCCGGAAAGCCGAACGCTCAAGGCACTCCATTTAGGGTCGAACCTTGGGAAGTTCAATATAGAACAAAGAGCAACGAAACCTTCGAACGCACCGGAGACTTAAAAAAGGAATTCTCCGAAATCAAAATCGAAAACGAATTGGGGGAAGCCACTCTGTACTTCTATTGGATGGATTTGCAATACGAAGATAAAAACTGGTATTCGAAACTTCCCAAGCTCGAAGGAGATATTCGTAAGGAATGTTTTCCGGATGTGTTGGTGGGTTTAGAGTTCCTCTCCTCCTAATTAGGGTTTATAAACTTCATTATTTGATCCGGGTCGTAAGGTTTCGTAAGAATTTTTACGCCCGGAGGTATTTTAGTTCTAGCAAGTTCCGCTTCGTTAGAAGCTGTTACGATTCCCAGGCGTAACTCTGAAAGTCCCGGAATCCCCTGTATCTTTTTACATAGTTGGTCCCCATCCATGTTCGGCATATACATATCCGTTAAAAGAACTCCGTATTGATTCGGATTTTCGGACAGTAAACGAAGGGCATGTTCTCCCGAAATCGCTGTCTGTACTTTGATACCGCGGGATTCCAATAATCTTCTAAAAAGAACTAAATTTAATTCCGAATCATCGACTAATAACGAGATTTTCGGATCAGAGTCTTTCGAAAATTTGAATCGTTCGACCGCATTTTGCCGTTCGGACTTTAAATCTTTTAAAATGATTGCGAGAGTTTCTCTAAAGGAAATTAAATTCGAGTTTTTTTCTAAAAATCCGTTAGCACCTGCATCATGCGCCTTGATTCGATTTGCATCGTTATATTCGGAGGTTACGAAAATAATTCTAGTATCAAAAGATGCAAACGGTTCATCGTTTATTTTTTCCGTACGAATTCTTTTACAGAGGTCGAAGCCGGTCCCGTCTTGAAAATATATACCGAGAGTAATAAGGTCGAATTTTTCGGACCATGCGAACATTGCCGATTCGTTTAAACTTGCCGTTTCAACGACTTGAAATTCCGGATCCGCAAATTCGGATACGATCACTTTGCGTGTAATTCTCCCGGAATCGACGATCAAGATTTTAAATTTGGGCGTTTCCACATTAAAAGGGAAGAAATTTACTCCCGTATATATGATGGACGATCGAAATTCGGATTCTTCAATAAAAAAGATCTAAGTGAATACGAAAAGTTAGCTACGAATGAGGCGAAACGGTTTTAAAAATACCTTTTACTTTAGAATTTCCTTATAAGATTGGATTGCCTTAAGTATGCCTTCGTATATCGATTCAACCTTGGTGTACGAAACTCCTTCTAAATCCTGCCAAATTGGTCGTTCGAAAATTTCTTCTCCCAAATTTAGGTAGAAAATCGGCTGTCCTTTTCTTCCCCAGGGGTCCTGCAATGGGAGCAGAGTTAAGGAACCGAATCCGGAAAAAATAAGTCGATATTCGTCGGATTGATAAGAGAACAGATACGATTTAGGCCAATCGTTTTCGGAAGTTTCCTTCCAAATAAGATACGAGGAAAGTTCCCGAATGGTTAAGAGTGTGGAATTTTTTCTGGATTCAATAGGATCGTCGGATTCGATTTTCAATTCGATTTTAGCTCGATTCCAAATTTCGTCCAACAGCTCGAGAGGCGTTTCGGAAAATTTTTTTCCCTGCTTGGCAAGCTCTTCTTCGATGAAGTTGATCCTACTCTTAAATTTCAAATTCGTTCGGGTTAAAGCCGACTCCGAAGATATGCCAAGTTTTCTCGCGAGATTTACGATGCTAAAAAAGAAGTCGCCCAACTCGTCTTCTATCCGAACTTGATTAGCGGAAATTTCCGGTGCCGCTTTGATTTCCGCAAGAAACTCGTCGAGCTCCTCGCGAAGTTTTTCTTCGACTCCTTTTAGATCGGGCCAATCAAATCCGGCCTTTGCCGCCTTCTTTTGGAGTTTTTCAGCTTTCAGCAAAGATGGAAACGTTTCCGGTACTCCATTAAGAACGGATGATTTCTTATCGACTCTATTATTGCCGTTCTTCCCTCTCGATTGCTTTTCTTTTTCCTTTAGCCTATCCCAATTTGCGACGACTTCATCCGCCGACTCGAATCTAGAATTTTCAGGATCAAAGACATGCGGATGTCTTAAAACGAGTTTTTCGGAAACATCGTTCGCAATGTCCTCGAAAGTAAAGGCTCCTCGCTCCGAAGCGATTTGAGCATGGAGAACGATTTGGAAAAGTAGGTCTCCCAACTCTTCTCTTATGTGTTCATCGTTCTCATTTAGAAGCGCATCTACTACCTCGTGAGATTCCTCTAAAATGTAGGGCACTAAAGTGAGATGAGTTTGCGCTCGATCCCATGGACATCCGTCCGGACTTCTAAGCTTTGCCGTTATGTCGCGGAGATACTCTACAGCATTCGGAAAATCGTTAGGATTCGGGGCTTTCATACTAGTCCAGGCTTTGATAGTTTATTGGAATTCCTACCCTTTTTCCCCATAGAAAAACATTCTTGAATTGGTTGACGGGGCAGTTTCAGGGTTCACTCTATCCTAAAAGCCCGGAAACTATCATGACTCAATCCAGAAATATCGTTGCTGTTGTTCTTCTTGCTTTAGCGGTACTGAGCCGCTTTCTTCCCCATTTACCGAATTTTACTCCTGTTCTGGCCATCTCATTATTTGGTGGAGTATATTTCACGAATCGTTGGGTGGCTCTTCTCTTACCCTTAGGAATTATGATGATTAGCGACGCGGTGATCGGCTTTCACTCATTAGTGCCTGTTGTTTACGGAATGTTTATCCTGTTCGCTATCGCAGGACGTCAGTTACGCGAAAATCTAACGGTGGGAAGATTGGCGATCACCGGTTTGGGTGGATCCGTTTTATTCTTTTTAGTTACCAATTTTTTTGTATGGTTAACGTCGGGAATGTATTCGTTGGATCTTGGCGGACTCGTAACATGTTATATTGCGGCGATTCCTTTTTTCCAAAACTCGCTATTGGGTGATTTGGTTTATATTCCCTTACTCTTCGGCTCGTTTTATTTAATGGAACGTTCCGGGGTTGTTCCTTCCGAGCAAGCAGCTTAAATTTAAAGTCCAATCCGCTTAAAATAAAAAGCCTCCGGAAAACGAAGGCTTTTTATTTTTTTAAAGGAGCAAAGAAGCTCCGAAATAAAATCCATAGAATTTATCGTGCACATCCTTTTGTAGGGCTTGAATCGAGGACGCCTGATCCAATGTTTTGGAAACCTGATTTAGAAACAATCCGTCACCGGGAGCGCCTGGAAAGACCGATGCATTATAATTATAACCGCTGACTCTAGATGTCATTTCGGTATATTGAAACCCGACGGTAAACTTTAGCCATCTCGTTCTCAACAAGGAAATGCCGGCATCGATTTCGTATCCGGTCCTTGAAAGTAGATTATCTTTTACGTTTCCCGTAGGTCCGGTCGTGAGAAGATAGGGATTCCCTCCGATTCCGATGATCGTTCCTTGGCTATTTCGATCATAATGACCTAGCGTTCTAAAATAATCGAATCGAGCGTGAATCATCACGTTCGTTAATAGATTTTTAAAAATTCTGAAACCTGCTTGAGGTCCAAGACCGGTCGATTTTTCCGACATGGAGCCGAATCCGTAATTTCCCGGTATGTTTCCATATTCCTTAGAATAGATGTCAACGTTCCGAACTCCGATCGAAGGACCGATTCTCGCCCCGGTTCCGGTTGGAAAATACCAAGCGAGGTTTAAAGAATAATCCTGACGTTTATATTCGGCAGAGTGAAATTGAATCGCAGGTAAATTGGATGTTGAATGTACTCCGTCAAAAGTAGTATAAGAAGGTTTCATTCTTACGTCTAAATAGTTCACTTCAATTCCGAAGTTTCGGTTTTTATTTAGATAAGAAAGTCGAATCGGGTATGCAGTTCTCGTATTACCTTGCGGGCTCGAGTAAAGAGTCATATTGTTATTTAATAGATTCGGATTCGCTCCTAACCCGTTAGCTGCATTCAAAGCAGTTTGGTATATTCCGGAATAATTGAGTAGCGCACTTGTAGTATTCGAGCCTATATTCTTATTTCGGGCGAGACTTTCCGATTCCCAAGTTGATTGCATCGCGACGGACTGCAATTCAAATGTCGCAGCATCGAACGGTTTGGTTAATTCCCGATCCTGGATGGCATTTCTTGCATCCACAGCTTGTCTACGTTTGTCCACGGCTAACTGCGCCAGTTTTCTTCTTTCTACAGGGTTTTGCGAACGACCAGCTTGGTACTCCAGGTCATCCGCTTCCCGCTCTAATGCATCCGGATCCGGTATTTTATCGTTAGCGCCTTGAGCGTAAATGGGAGCGATTATAAATACCTGAAGTACCATCAGGAAAACGAGAATAGTTCTTAGGATTGGTTTCAAGAATATACCTCTTAGGTTTCGTAATCGGGAAGCGTAAGTTTCCTAGTCGAGGAACTCCAATCCTTTTTTGGGTTTGGAAATTAAAAAAAGAAGGATATATCTTCGTAAAGGAAAAGTGTTGGGAGAGAGCGGTATGAACTTTTCCTCGAATCGAATCAAAATTTTTGCGGGCTTATTATCCCTTTTTACGGCCGGATTTTTAGGCGCGATGAAATTTTGGGTGGGTTATGCACAGGACTCGCTGGCAGTACTTGCATCCGCATTGGATTCGGGACTGGACTTTCTCACATCTTCCGTAAATCTTTATGCCTTGTATCAGGCCGCTAAGCCCGCAGATTCCGATCATCGCTACGGTTATGGAAAGGCGGAGGCGATTGCGGGCCTATTTCAAAGCCTTCTAGTCGCCGCCTCCGGCGGTTGGATTCTCTTCCATGCAGGAGAACATTTTCTGAATTCGAATTCGAAGTCGGAGATTCCGGAAATTTCTTCTTTCTACGTAATGTTTGTTTCTCTCGCGTTAACCGGTGCATTGATTCTCTTTCAAAGATCCGTAGTTCGTAAGACTGGATCGCTTTTAGTCGCAGCGGATAGTCTACATTATGTTTCGGACTTATTGGGAAACCTACTGGTATTGTTCTCCGTTGCGGTAGCGATGAATACCGGCTGGGGCTGGGTAGACCCTTTGGCAGGCGCGCTAGTTTCTTTGTATTTACTCAAGGGGGCCTGGAGTATTTTCCGAAATAGTACGGATATTCTAATGGATCGCGATCTTTCTCACGAATATCGGGATTCGATTTTACGAGTCGTGGAGAGTAGGGCACCACAAGTACTTGGATATCATGATTTGAGAACTCGCTCGGCGGGGGAGCGTCGATTCTTGGAATTCCATTTGGAAATGCCTAAGAATCTAACCCTAGAAGATAGTCATAAAATTTTGGACTCGATTTTAGACGAGTTGAAGGAAGAATTCCCTTATACGGAAGTTCTTATTCATCCTGATCCTGTCGAAGTGAATCAAAGCGGTCGAACCCTATTGGATAAGGAAGCGCCTCGCTTTTATTAATCCGGTTGCCATCTTTTGCAGAATATAAATTCTGTCAGGGTAATGAAGCCTGCCATTTGTGTTTTTTGCGGATCTCGACCCGGTACGGATCCGAAATATCTGCAAGCTGCGGAGTTTGTCGGTCACCTACTCGTTTCGGAAGGTCTTGATTTGGTTTATGGCGGCGCGACCTCGGGCTTAATGGGAACTGTGGCCGATTCGGTTCTAGAAAAAGGCGGAAAAGTTATCGGAGTTCTTCCCGAATTTCTTTCCGGTAAAGAAATCGCTCATAAGAAAATTACGGAATTGATTTTAGTACCGACAATGCATGAGCGCAAATTGCTAATGTACGAGAAATCTGTCGCTTTTATTGCATTACCCGGCGGCATCGGCACGTTAGAAGAACTTGTGGAAGTAACATCTTGGAATCAGCTAGGCGTTCTTTCCAAACCTCTAGGGCTTCTGGACGTGAACGGTTTTTTTCAACCTTTATTGAAACAGCTGGATCATATGGTTCTAGAGGGATTTCTAGATCCTGAAACAAGAGACAGTATCGAGATCCATTCCGACCCCGACGTATTATTAGAAAGAATTTTGAAAAGAATACGTCTTCTTTAAGGTTCACCTTCTTGAGGTTCCAGGAATTGTTTGAACACTTGATGAAGCATCGGGCTTTCGGATTTTTCTACGATAGCTATTGGAGAATTTCCTTCTTTATCTTTGGAATAGGGGGAAGCTCCGTTTTTTACGAGCAGGTCCGCTAAGTCCGCTTTTTCGGCTTGGACAGCTAATAGTAAAGGCGTTCTTCCTTGTGCGTCCCGAATTTCAGCTTCGTATCCATTGCTTAAAATGCGTTCGACGATATCCGTTCTTCCTTCTGCCGCGGCCTTAAAGAATAAATTAACGGTCGCAGTATCGATCGTTTTAAGCGTATGATGAAATTTCATTCGATCGGCTTCCTCTCTGGCCGATTTTCCGCTTAAATTTCTAGCAAGAGGGTCCGCACCCCAACGTATAAGCCTGTCCAAACATTCTACGCTATCGTACAAAGCGGAAAGTAATAGAGGAGTATTTCCGTCTTGGTCCCTGTTTTCGAGCAAGGTATGGACTTCCTGGTTTTCTGAAAATAAGTCCAGTATCTCAAAATCATTATGCAAGGCGGTTAAGTGAAGAATTGTTCGACCTTCGGAATTTTTTTTCTTTGGGTCCGCATTTTTCTTTAAAAGATATTCCGCGATTTCGTAATTTCCTAGATCTACCGCTAATAGAAGCGGCGAGTAACCCTCGCCATTTCTTCCTTCGATATCCGGCATGGAGTCGGGAATTTCAAAAAGCAATTCGACTAATTCCAGTTTACCTGAGCTTACCGCCTTGCTGAGCGGAGTATTACCGTCCATATCTCTGAGTTCGGGATCCGCACCGTACTCCAATACCAGTCTAGCTAAATCCAGTTGTTCGGATTCCAATGCCAACAAAAGAGCCGTTTCCCCGCGGGAACTGGTTTCGTTCGGATCGGATCCATACTCCAATAAAAGTTTGGTTGCTTCTTGATTATCTTCCTTAATAGCCCAGTATAAGAGACCGCATCCATAGGAATCCCTTAGTTCGGGGAACTCCTCGGCATAGCCGTCCCTCGTGGTGGCCTCCTCTAAGAGTGCGCGGAGGGTTCCATTATTGCCCGTTTTCACGGCCCGAAAAAGATCGTTCCAATCCACGCCCATTTCTCCAGGAGGTAATACAATCCCATCGTCGTAACAAAAGAAAGCGGTATTCCGATTCCGACTAAGGAAACAGCTAATCTTGGTTTAAGTCCCCATTCCGCAGCGAGAAGACTTCCGGTTATCATCGGTGCCATGCCTGCTTCCATCACTAGGATTTTGAAATCCCGCAAATAAGTAGGCTGCGCTTGACGGAAGGTAGGATCCGTGAAAAAATAATAGCTACCAAAGCAAAACCATACCATAAACGGACCCAATAAGAGTTTGTATACTAGACCCCAAACTAGAGGAGCCGATGACGCTCCCGAAGGATTTTCGGCATCTGCGAGGTTATAATTAACGTTCCCAACCCGCGGAAGCTGATAACCGACCGAAAAAAGGGCCAAAGGAGTGAGCGTATCTCCAATTCGCGAGATTGCCTGTTCTAACGGTAACGGAAATACCAGGGGGCGACTAGCCAACACGATCAGTAATCCCCAAAACGGCGGGAAGGAAAACAGTCTTTTTATTAGATTTACCGATTCCGATTCTTTCTTCAGGCGTAACATAGCCTTGGTTCCGAAGTAAGTTCCCGGAAGAGAAAGCGCGAGAAATGTTCCCAATTGATTGATCACAACCGCTGTAGGAATTCCGTCTTTTCCGTAATACGCCTCGACTAGCGGTATTCCTAAGAAAGAGGTATTTCCTAACCCCGCAGAAAGATAGAGGCAAGTTTTTGTAGACTCATCCCATTCGAATTTTTTTCCCAGGATGGAAAAGAAGAGTATGGACACTCCGAACAGAAACCAAGGCATTACGGAAAAAATTAGAAAGTTTCCATCTAAAACCGCGTGACGCAATGGGACAAACTCTAAGCAAGGAAGCGAAATCGAAATAATAAAGGCGTTTAGAGATCTGTGGGAGTCGGGTGGAAATCTTCCCCAATGACGCGCTACAAAACCGGCTAAAAAACACGCTCCTATAATTATGAAATTGGACATCGAGCGTTCCTTGTAACAGACTTGAGCCTATAAGGTCAAGGAAGGATTTGAAAGATTCGAGTTCCGATATCAATTTCGTTCATTCGAATTCGAATCGAATATTTTCCTTTTACTGTCTGAGGAGGAAATTCCCAAGAAACTGAAGTTACTCCGGCGGGTATTTTATCGCTGAACGTCAGTGTGGGCTTTTTTTGTCCTGATACGAAAAGCTCCGCTTCGAATACATAGGGTCCGGTTTTATAAATCGGCATCGTTACGTAGAATTTTTTCTTAAGGGAAACTTGATCTAAACAGGATGAATTTGTTTCGGCTACGGGAGCAATTTCACTGAAGCATAACTTATCCAAATCGGTGATCGGAAAACCCGGAAACTTCGGTTCAGTCATTTGCCAGTATGCGTTTTCTTCGGTAAGAAATTCGGCGTCTCCCGATTCGGTTTTAAATAATGTTGGAAACGTTTTTTTTCGTCGATTTTCTTCCGGACGATACACTTCGAAATGTAAGTGAGGCCCGCTAGAATATCCTGTATTTCCTGAAAAGCCGATTTTTGAACCTGCGACGACCCTGTCTCCCGGCTTCACAAGCACACCATCTTTCTTTAAGTGTCCATAGATGGCAACAGTTCCATCCGAGTGCGCGATGATAACCCGGTTAGCTTTGTCTATTAGAGTCGGATCAATTTTACCGACTGAAAATCGGTCCTCCGTCTCTACAACAGTTCCGTCCCTTGCCGCTAAAATTGCAGTTCCTTCCGGCATATAAAAGTCCAGAGAATACATTGCATCTCCACGATGCTCATTGCCGGAATTATAACCCACGGATATCCAGGATTTTCCTTCATAAGGTAAGTGATATACGTAGGAATCGTCATGAATCGCATTCAATTTTCCGAAATAAGAAACGAATTCGACTCTCGGGGTTATCGACAAAGCAGGATCGATTTTGATAAGATCGATCGCTTTTTTCCGTTCTGACCCGTGGAGAACGATCGAAATCGGAGTTTTTGGATCCGTGGAGACGTTCGATCCTGATACTACTAAATAAATCGTAAAAAACGCATCCGACGGAAATCCCTTTGCCTGAAGAAAAATAGAACCGTCAAAAAGACCTGGTTCGACCGTGTAGCACACGTTTTTAGAATCGCAATATTCGATCGTCTCGGCAATTAATGGAGACCACAAGAATAGAGAAAATAATAGGAATGCCAGAATTCCGTTTCGCATAAGAGTCCGAAGAAGTTAGACTAACGAGCTTGGTAGAATTATACTGCGATCGGAGTCAAAACCTTAATTTCCTTCGTTTTGTATCTTTCTTTCGAGTTAGGTGATAATTAACCGAAAATATTTGGGTAATTTATAGAGGTTATGTTTCACTTTCAGTTGTAAACTAATGCGGAGCGGGAATCAAATGAGGGTATATGCGATTGATTTGAAGTTCTTTTTCGATCCGTCTGAAAAAAAGAGGGAAGCCCGCTGCCGGAATTGAACCGGCGACCTTTTCATTACGAGGGAAATGCTCTACCCCTGAGCTAAGCGGGCATAATAGGCGCGAAAAAACAGTCGAATTTTCCGATGGATCGATTTGGTCCAAGAATATCGGTTTTACCCCGATTCTCGATCATTTCGAGAGCCACGGAATTCCTTTACCATCATAGCTGTAATGCTGTCAAGAGGTTTCACCTGCTCTTTGAGTTCCGCAGTCTCATGCTCAGCGGAAAAACTAAAACAGGAATTTCGAACTCCTCTATCTTTCATCCACCAATGTCTTCCGATTTCACGTCTGCTTCTTGCATCAAGAGTGCCGGCATACATACGGTACTCGTCCAGTTCCGGCGGGAAGTTCCGTTCTTTTAAGAAGAACGCATAGGCCGACGAAAAACTTTGTGCTGCGTTCTGCAGTAATTCGTTTATGTGCAGGCATCCGGCGGTTTTATCCACCGGGAATTTGCGCATAATTTTACTGTAAGATATTTCTTCGCCGATAAGATACGAATATGTTTTGATTGCTTGAGGACAAGTTTCGTAGGGAACCCGATCTTCTTCCACATCGAGATCGATAATTTTCATATTCGTTAAATTAATCAACATATACAAAGTCATGTCGTGATAGGAATCTCGCTGGCTGGCTTCGATGAGGCAGGAGGGCGGACTTTCTTCTGGAAACCAGTAGTATCTACTTTCATACCTTCTCTGGAAGCCGCAATCTTTGAATCTGATTTTTTGTTTGAGTTGCGAAAGCGCCATTCTTCCCCCTAATTCAGTTTTTTTAAGATATGCAAACCCAGAAAGGATTTTACTTCGTTTTGATTTGCTTTTTTCGGAATCTTTCCTATTATTTTCCGCATCGCCGAACGGCGTTTCGAATATGAGTTTGTACTTCAAGGATAAGGTTTTTCTCGTTACCGGCGCGAGTTCCGGCATAGGCAGATCGTTAGCTAAAGAACTTTCTAAGGCCGGCGCAGTCGTCGGTGTTGTTGCTCGAAGAAAAGACGCGCTTAAGGAATTGAAAGCTTCGGTTCCGAATTCGGATCAAATGATTATTCTTCCTGCAGACGTAACTTCCGAGACGGAACTTAAAAGAGTCGTCGAGGAATTTCGTAAAAGAGTAAAACGGGTAGACGGGTTCATTCATAACGCAGGAGTTTCAATGCGAGCCTTAGCATCCGAAGCTGATTTCAAAGTCTTTCGAAATCTTATCGAAACGAATTATTATCCGCTCGTATTACTTTATAAACTTCTCGAAAGCGATCTTCGACAAACCGACGGCCATGTTGTAGCGGTCTCTTCCATTCAAGGTAAATTCGCAACGCAATATCGTTCCGGTTATGCGGCAAGTAAGCATGCAGTCCAAGCATTTATGGATAGCATTCGTCTGGAAAATGCGGAATCTGGAGTTCATGTATTAACTGTCTCACCCGGATTCGTTAAGACCGATATTTCCGTAAAGGCGTTATCTGCCGACGGCTCTCCGCACGGTATAATGGACGAAGGGCAAAAAAAGGGGATGGAACCGGATACAGTGGCAAAAATCGTTTTAAAGGGAATCGAAGCAAGAAAAAGGGATTTATATCCTGCCGGCTTTAAGGAAAAATTCGGTTTATTTTTAAGCCGGTTCGCTCCCAAAACGTTGGATAAACTACTCTTAAAAAGTAGAGTGACTTGAACTCTTATTTCCGTTAAGAGACTTGCTTTTATCTATATTAGAATAATCTTATTTCTTTAATTCCATAATCAAGCGAATTCCCGCTTTTCGATCCGTGGAAAGATTCGGAAGCCCGCCAAAATCCCTCGAATAGGATTTTGCTTCTTCCTTATCCGAGCTGAATGAACCGCCTCGAATCACCCGCAAATGTTTGCCGAATTTTACGGATGAAAGTCTGTGTCCTTTATAAGGAAGGTAAGGCGAACTAGTCCATTCGGGAGCGTTACCGCACATTCCCAAGGCGCCGAACGGACTTTCTCCCTTAATAGGTAGCTCGAACACGGAAACGGTTTCTTTTTTGCCGGTTTCTTTAGTATTGCAAAGTACCGGGTCGTATTCGTTTCCGAATGGATAATCCCGCGGATTAGAGACGAATTCGTAACTCTCATCCTTGAGCAATCTCCAGGAAATTCCGGTTCCTCTGGCGGCTTTTTCCCATTGAAATTCGCTCGGGACCCGTTTACCGGCCCATTTCGCGTATAGCTCCGCTTCCCTGTAAGTAAGATTCACGACCGGGTGATAGTCCTTCCCTTTCGGGTAAAGACCGTTTTCCCAATGAGGCGGCGGCGGTGTCCCGGTTTCCTTTAGGAATTTATTATATTCTTTGTTTGTAACTTCGTGCTTATCGATATAAAAGGAGGAAAGTTCTTCTAATGTATCTCGTCTGGGCGAATCGAAAAAAGGATTATAGCTATCCTCCGAAGACTCCGAACCCTGGCCGAAAAGGAAATAACCCATTTGCTCGTAGAGAGTCTTACCGCCGGACTCGTATCCGGAACTTACCAGAACCATTTCTTTGCCGTCTTTAGGATGAAGGAGTATTTTTTTAGGTCTATTTCTTACGACATCGGTCGCATCGAAGACTCCCGGATCCTGATAAAATTTTTCCTGTCCGTAATGCCCTACTAAAATCCCGGCGGCAACGAGCCGCTCGGGGTTGCCTTGAAGTAACGAAAAGGATCCTCTCATTTCGATCGAAACCGGTTTTGTTTTGCGGCCGACTTTCTCGAATTCAATCTCGACATTCTCGATAGAGAACGAACCGATTTCCTCGAGTTTCGGTTTTCGGAGCAATGGAAATCGCTTATACATATCTAGAACTGCGCGAATTTCCTCTTCTTCTCGGTCGGCAAAGAATGAGTTTCGTTCGATTCGAATCTTAACCTTTCCCTTATTGCGATAAACTCCCAACACCTCTCCAGTCCAAAGAATCGTTTTTCGAGTATCTAGAGTTTTTACCGTTTCACCATCCTGTGAATTCCCTTGATTCGGCATGAATAAAATGCAGAAAAGTAGTAACAATAGATGACGGTTTTTGATTCTTGTAACGGAGAAATTCTGGAGTTTCGTTCCGGAAAACATTCGGATAATACCTTGCTATTAAAGATCGGCAAATTCCTACTATGGGACAAACGTATTTTAGGGTTGAATCAGGCGAAGATGGAGTTTCCCGCTTTCCGGAGGGCATGAATGAGTTCTTCGAAAACGATGGGTTTAGAAACATAATCATTCATTCCTGCCCGCAGACAGATTTCCCGGTCTCCTTGCATAGCGGCCGCCGTCATCGCGATAATGTAAGGCTGTTCATTTTGGGGCCACGTATTTCGAATTACCTGAGTGGCTTGGATGCCGTCCATCTCGGGCATATGTACGTCCATTAAAACCACGTCGAATTTTGCCTCGCGAAGGCGATTCAAAACCTGTTTCCCATTAGTTGCGACGATCGGGCTATATCCTAACTTTTGTAGGATTCGCTTAGCCAAAGAAAGATTGATTTCATTATCTTCCGCTATCAAAACTTCGAAGGGATAAGTAGATTGCAGTAAATCTTTTTGCTTTTCTAGGTAAGAGGAGGATCGATTCGCTTTTCCTTTTTCGGTTCCGGTGATCAGAATTTCCGTAACGATTTGTTCGAGTTCTTTCTTCTTAACGGGTTTACTCAATTGCCTTAGAAAAAGTTGATCCGCGATTTCCCGCTCCTTTATATCCAAGATAGAGGAAGAAAGTAAGATCAACGGAAAGAGAAAATTCCTACGTCTTAGCTCTTGCGCGATTTGAACTCCGTTATTGCCCGCAAGATTATAATCCAGTATCGCTAGTTCGGGTAGAATTCCCAAGTCCAGTAAGGATAAAGCTTCTTCCTTAGAAGAAGATGAGAAGGTCATAAGTCCCAATATTTGAAGCTGATGAGAAAGAATTCGAAGGTTTGTCGCATTATCGTCGATTATTAGAATTTTTCGATTTTCTAATCCGGGATAATTTATATTAGGTATGACTTGGTTTTTTTGTTCGACGCTTTCCGCTTGTATTTCAAAGGAAAAAGTGGTCCCTTTATTGACATCGCTCTCCAGCCAAATCCGTCCGCCCATCATTTTAATTAAACGATACGATATGGATAGACCTAATCCTGTTCCTCCATATTTTCTAGTTGAGCTAGTATCCACTTGGTAAAAGGGATTGAAAAGTTGCTTTTGCTTTTCCTTCGGAATTCCTATCCCCGTATCGCGAACGGAAAAGCGAATAGTACAGAAGGATTTGTCTTTCTTAGAAACTTCCGCAGATAAAAAAACTTCCCCTTTTTCTGTAAACTTTAAGGAATTTCCGAACAAGTTGATCAATACTTGTCGGAGTCTGAGTTTATCCCCGATGATTATATCGGGAACGTTCGGATCGATATGGCATATCAAATCGATTCCTTTTTCCGCGGCGCTGGATCTAAAAAGATCCAATGTTTCCTCGGCGGTTTCAAGGATCGAAAATTCCTTCGATTCCAGGCGCAAGGTGCCGGATTCGATCTTGGAATAGTCTAAAATATCGTTGATGATACTTAATAGACTTTCTCCGCTTTTCTGAATTATCTCGGCATATTCTCGCTTCTCCCCCGTAAGATCGGAATCCAATAGAAGTTCGGTCATTCCGATTACTCCGTTCATCGGAGTTCTAATTTCATGACTCATCATTGCTAAAAATTCCGACTTGGCCTGGTTTGCCTTTTCCGCTTCTTCTTTCGCTTTTTTTAGATCGTCTTCATAATTCTTTCTGACTGTGATATCCGTAAAGAGGGCGCAGATGGCATAGACTTCGTTTTCGACGCTTAATAGGGGCAAATTGATACAATGAAAAGTACGCATAGAATCCTGAGTAGGCAGATCTAATTCGTATTCGACCGGGACTAATCTGTTTATGGACGTTTCGAGCATTTTCGAAATATACTTCTTTTTTTCCGGTCCGAAGAGAACGTTTAAATTAAGAGAATTTTCATAGGTCGGGCTGAGGAACCTTTTGGCAAATACCTGGTTATGAAATAATATTCTTCCTTCCTTATCTAGCATTGTAAATGCCGAAGGAAGTCCGTCGAGTATCGAAAGAAGCCTAGTTTCACTTTGGATCAATCTATCGGTAATCTTCTTTTTTTCGCCGATATCCTTTCGAATCGTTTGAATGCTAAATAAGATTACCGATAAGGTGCCTAACAGCAAAATGGAAATAAGGATGAAAGTTATCCGAATCTGCGATTGTCTTTTTGCTCTCTTCTCTTCAAGAAGGCGCAATTCTTCGTTGCGCATTTGAGAAAGAATTTTTTCAACTTCTGCGATTCCCCGTTCCTGCCCGTTATAAACGGATCGGATTTGGATTTTTAAATTCTGAATTTCCGTAGAGAGAAAGACGACTTGATCGGTCTGCAGTTGGTTATCTTTGATTAGATCCCGCAAAAGCTTTTCCTCTACTTCAAGATCCGCGATGATGTTTAAAAGCTCTTTTTGATTTTTCGGGCGAAGATTGGGAGAGTTGAGACGTAAATCCCTTGAGAGATATTTAACAAAATCTATTTTACTGATAACTTCATAGGTATGATGGATCCTATTTCCGGTTATTTCCAGCTCTCTAACTGTCCAAAATGATAGTAAAAATCCGGCTAGCATGATTCCAGCTAGCAAGGTGAATGCCAAGCGGACTTTTCCCTCTAAAAGCATCTGATTTTTTTTTCTAAAAAGGAGCATCAAAATCCACGATTCGTACTCCCGTCACGTCATCACAGCGATTCAAGGGAGATTGACTTTTTTACATTATACTTAGAGGTATCTCAACCTTTTTTTGGATATGCCGATTCGTCGCGTCTTGACTTAGAATTCAAGTGAAACAGTTTGGTATTCCCGGCTAAACCTTTTTCTGATACAATCGGAAAAGGTTAGGAAAACTGTTGTACTAACGGGCCGTTCGCTATAATATGAAATCCGTAATTCACGAAATCTACTTATCCGTTTCCGGAGAGGGTATATCTACCGGATTACCTACGATATTCGTTCGATTTGCGGGGTGTTCCTTGCGCTGCGGAATGACCGGTTCTAAAAAACTCTGGTGTGATACCCCGTACGCACTTTCTCCTAATGCAGGACGGGAAATGAACATCGATGAAGTGGTTTCTGAAATCCGGAATCTTTCAGCTACTTCCACTCAAGTCCTACTGACCGGTGGAGAACCTCTTGAAAGCGGCAATAAGGAGTTTTCGAAGATTCTAGCAAATCGATTACGAGAAGAACGAAAATCTTCCGGGAATTTCCTTAAAGTAAGAGTTGAAACAAACGGAGCGGAATCAATTCAAGATCTGGCGGATATGGTTTTTACTTTAGACTATAAGTTACCCGGATCGGGAATGGAAGATCGAATGCGTGTCGAAAACTTTGAAATCCTTCGGGATAGAAATGATTCCCTGGACGAGTTGAAATTCGTGGTTCGAGATCGCGAGGATTTTGAAAGGGCGATGCACATTGTGGATCGATTTCAATTGGAAGGAAACTTACTTCTGTCTCCCGTTTTTAACGAGTTGTCGCCCGAATTATTGGTGGAATGGATAAAAGAAAGCGGTAAAAGCAATCTTCGTTTATCACTGCAAACGCATAAATATATTTGGGGGGATAAGAGAGGAGTTTGAGTCTGGAGTCCACACTACAACTAAGCCTTGATTTTGATTCGGAATCGCCTACCGGATACCGGGGTGACTCATGCTACCTTAAAAACGAGGCGGATTTGGGAATCGGAAAGATAGAATCTTCCGAAGCGGGAAAAATATCCATTTTCTTTCCGAAGACAGGAATCCGAAAATCGATTTCGGAAACTTCTTCTCAGCTACGGGTTATCGGAGCCTATCCAACGGCATTTTCTCAAGCACCGGGCACTCCCGAACTTTTGCATCTTTGTTTGACCGCCTTTGAATTAAAGCTCACTCATGCGTACGATAAGCTGTCGGCGCTTTCTAATTCAAGAACTAGATTACTTCCGCACCAAATCGAATCGACGTATGTCGTTGTGAATTCTTTGAAACCCCGTTTTATTCTGGCGGACGAAGTCGGTTTGGGTAAGACGATCGAGGCCGCTCTCGTTATGAAGGAGCTGATTTTTAGGCGCGGTTATAAACGAGTATTGATCGTTGCTCCTTCTCCGTTACTAGTTCAATGGCAGCAGGAATTGAAGAATAAATTCAATGAAGATTTTGAAATCGTTAAAAGGCGTAATTTTGTCGTAAGCGGAGAAAAGAATTGGAAGAATTTTAAGCATGTGATTACTTCCGTGGATTTCATTAAGAATCCTAAATATGCGGAAGAGATTTTAAAGACCAAATGGGACATCGTAATTTTCGACGAGGCTCATAGACTTAGACGAGATTATCATAAAGTCACCCGAGCCTACTTGTTTGCCGAGAAAATAGCTCGCAAATGCGAATGCCTTCTTCTTCTTACCGCGACTCCCTTTCGCGGAAAATTGGAGGAGTTATACTATTTGATTCACCTCGTGGATTCGAATCTTCTTGGACCGTACAATACTTTCGTTAACGATTACGTCCTGGGAAATAAGTCCGACTTGAAGGAAAAGATCTCCAAAGTCCTGCTTAGAAGGAGAAAAGTCGAAGTCGGAGGTTTCACGAAAAGATTCGCAAAGACAGTCAAGATCGAACTTTCTTCAGCAGAAAGACAATTCTACGACGAGACGACCGAATATGTACGACGGGAATATAATCTGGCGATGCGGACTCAAAACCGAGCCATCGGTTTCGTAATGATTGTTTTTCAAAAGCTGTTGGATTCCTCGGTTTTTGCGCTTCTATCGGCGCTTTCAAAACGGAAATTCATGCTCGAAAATCGGCTTCATCACCTGAGATCAATCGAGAACAAATTAGAAGAATGGGATTTTGACGAGACTGAAGGAGTGGAAGATTTCGTTTCGGATTTGGACGAATCGGCGCCGAATGATCTAGCGAATCTTCGCCGCGAATTACTTTCGTTGAACCGTTTGATCCTTTTGGGAAAAAAGATCAAAGAGGACCGAAAGACTCAAAAGCTAAAGGAAACTATCGCAAAACTTAAAAAAGAAGGGCATCCGAAGTTTATCATTTTTACTCAGTTTCGGAGCACGCAGGATTTTCTCGCAGCTAGTCTTTCCGATTATAAGGTGACTTTATTTCACGGATCGTTAAGCGCCGATGCAAAAGAGGAGGCCATTCTCGAATTCAGAAAATCCTCCGAAATTTTAATATGCACCGAAGCCGGGGGCGAAGGCCGGAATTTACAATTTGCGAATGTTTTATTCAATTACGATCTTCCGTGGAGTCCTTTAAAGATAGAGCAGAGAATCGGCCGTATTCACCGTTTCGGCCAAAAGGATAACGTATTTATTTTCAACTTCGCCTCTAAAGACACGGTGGCCGAAAGAATCTTGGAAGTACTTTCGAATAAGATCCGATTATTCGAAGAGTCGATCGGGAATTCGGACGAATTACTAGGCGCGATCGAGGATGAGCTGGACTTTCATTCCAATTTTATGCGTTTCGTGACCGGGAATAAGAAACTTAAAGAAGTCGAAGAGGAAATCGATCAAAGAATTAAGATCGCTAAGAAAGGCTTCGAAAAGCTCGGCTCGCTCGTGACCCCGAAACTGATCGATTTTAATTTGGAGGACTATTACAAGACGACTCTGCAAGAACGATCATATACTAATTCGCACTTGGAGGATTTTTTTGTTCGCTACTCTAAGACGTTTCCTGACGAAGCTTCTTGTCAAGTTCGAACGGAAGCCCCTCATTTATATAAGCTGGACGGGGAAATCTATAAGGGTAGGAAGGCTACCTTCGATTCAGAATTAGCTCTTTCGAACGATAATCTGGAATTCTTAGCATTCGGTCATCCGCTGATCGATAATGCTGTCCTTTCTTTTTTAAAGGACAGACGAGGTTGGAGAACGGGGTTTTATCAATCCAACGGAAATTCGGTGTACTTCGTATTTATCGTCGAGTTCAGATTTTCATTGGATAGAAAGGAAATTTTCACGGTAGAAGTAAACCGTAGGAGCGGGAATATAAACGTGTTAGAAAATCTTCCGGAAGCCGTTCGTGAATCTTCGATCATAGGTCCCGAAGAGTTCCTCGCTTCCGATTACGAGACAAACTTTATATCGGCCTGCGAAGCATTGGATCAAGCTATGGAAGCTCGCAAAAGAGAGCTGTATGAACAGACAAAAGATCTCTTTTTAAAAGAAGAATATAAAATTCGAAACAGCAATCAAAACACCTTACGACAGCTGGAAGAGAAATTGATGCGCCAGGAAGCCGCCTTTAAATGGGAAGGGAAACCCGAAAAGAAATCGGCGATGAATCGGACTAAAAACGAAATCCAGAAAGTAAAGGAAGACTTTGAAGTCGAACTAAGAAAGGTCCGAGTCGGGAAGGACATTCGCCATAGATTCGAATTGTTTCAAGCTTACTTTCCCTTATCGCGATAATCGAGTTCTAAGATTATTTGAAATAAGGGAAATAAACCCGTTGGTTTCCTGCTGGACAGTCTTGTCGATTCCGAGCTTTTGTTAAAGTACTTCGTCGAAATTATCGACGCTGGGAGAGCCGAGACGTGAAATTATCCCTGGATTGGATGAACGATTATGTACCTCTGAAGGAGGTGCCGTTGGAAGAAATCCTGAAAAAGATCGCCGCATCCATTTGTGAGATCGACGGCGTTGAGGATTTCTTTTCACATTTAGAAAAGATAGTTTTAGTCCGAATAGAATCGTTGGAAAAACATCCCCAGGCAGATAAACTACAAGTTGCAATCGTAACGGACGGAAAAAGCAAAATTCAAATCGTTTCCGGGGCCCCGAATTTACATCTCGGCGATTTGGTACCTCTGGCCGTTCCCGGAGCAATACTCGATGGAAAGGAAATCAAGGATTCCGAACTTAGGGGAGTCAAAAGTTCGGGGATGCTATGTTCCGAAAAAGAGCTTGGTCTTTCGGACGAAGATTCGGGAGTGATGGTCGTCGCTGATCCGATGGCTAAACCCGGCGACAATCTTCGAGACTTCCTTGGATTTCGAGATAAAATTTTCGACGTGGATAATAAATCTATCACACATCGTCCGGACCTTTGGAGCCATTTCGGTTTTGCGAGGGAATTGGCCGCCCAACTTGAATTACCCATCAAATTCAATCCTTTGGAACAAGAATGGGAATTTACGAAGGGCGTTTCTTCGCCTAAAGTTAAAGAAACAAAATATTCTAATTCTTATTTCTCCGTAGGTATTGAAGGCATTTCTATATTTCCTTCTAAAAAAATCGTTCAAGCTCGGTTGAAAAAATGCGGGATCCGCACAATCAACAACGTAGTCGATGTTTCGAATTATCTTCTTTTAGAAACGGGCCAGCCGACGCACTTTTTTGATCGGGATAAACTGCTGAGCCAAGGTGAGGTGGCTTTGGAAGTGGATTATGCAAAAGCGAAAGAATCCTTTTTACTTTTAGATGAGACTTCTCCCGAGCTCGATCCAGAAATTTTAATTATCCGTAACTCCGGAAAAGCAGTAGCGATCGCAGGCGTGATGGGAGGAGCAGAAACTGCAGTTTCCTCTACCACGAAAAACCTAATTTTAGAATCCGCAGTATTCCCCAGGGAGTTCGTTCGAAAGTCGATTCGCAAAACTGGTATCCGATCCGAGTCTTCAGTTCGTTATGAAAAAGGGTTGGAGGCGACCACCTCGCTTCCGGTAATTAAGCGGGCTCTTCAATTGTTAAAAGAAAACGGTTGCGAGGCTGTTAAAGCCAGTGTTCCAGCGGGATATATTCATACTGCGGATAAAAAAGTAACTATTACTCTTAACCTTGACTTCTTGAACAAAAAGCTCGGTACCGACATCGATCGTAATACTGCGGATGAAGTTCTGAAAAAACTTTCCTTTGCGACGGATTGGGAAGGAGAGAAGGCGATCGTTACGGTTCCTAAATATAGACAGAACTATGACATCACCCTGCCGGAAGATTTAGTTGAAGAGATCGGTAGATCCTTAGGATATGCAAGTATTCCTCGTCGCCCGCTTACTTCGGAAGTCAAACCTCCCGCAAGGAACTCGGCCAGGGAACTTGAAAGAATGTTGAAGAGACAATTTTCTCAGATTTTGGGCTATAACGAAGTCTTTAATTATTCATATGCTTCCGAAAGCGATAACTCGTTGGAAGAGGATCGCAAAAATTTTGTTCGAATCAAAAATACAATGCCTGAAGACCAAGCGTTTTTGCGTACTTCCTTGTATCCTTCTCTTCTAAAAAACGTAAGATTGAATGTGGATAGGTTCGAGAATGTTCGGGTATTCGAGTTCGGTCGAACTTATAAGAAAGCGGCGGAACCAGAAAACGAATCCAAATGGTTTGCTTGGGCTGTAAGCGAAGGACGCAAATGGAACGAAAAAGATCAGGAACAACTAGAATCCGACTTTCTACAAGTACGCTCGGGAATTGAGAAAGTCCTGCACAATTTGAACATTCGTACTTTTAGCTGGAAATCGGAAGAAAAGCGTTTTTTTCATCCTAAGGCAAGCGTGAGTCTATTGGTCGACGGGGAGAAGATCGGCGAACTCGGTTATGCGCATCCCGTTCTTTTGGATAAGATGGATTTAAAGAAAAGGACGATTCTCGGTAAATTCGATTTTGCCACACTATTAAACGTATGGGAATCTCAAAGACAGACGAACTATTTCAAAGTTCCATCTCATTTTCCTCAGACCGAAATCGATTTGTCCTTGGTGATGAACGTTTCGGAGTCCACGTCGAATTTTGCCGAGTTAGTCCGCAAGGAATCGTTTCCGGAATTAGAAGATTTACGTGTTACCGTAGTTTTCACAGGGGGCAATTTGTCCGAAGATAAAAAATCGGTCTCGTATCGCTTCCGACTATTGAGTCAGGATAAGAATCTTACTCAGGAACGAATTAAAGAGATAACTGATCGATTGATTGATATCGCTAAATCCGCCGGTTATCCGCTTCGATAAGGAATTCATGAAAATACACGAGACTGCATTTATTCATCCGGCAGCAACTTTAATCGGTATCTTGGAACTGGGGCCGTACGTATCCGTCTGGCCGGGAGCGGTGCTTCGTGCAGATATGAATTCGATTCGTTTAGGTGAAGGGGTAAATATTCAGGATAATACCACTCTCCATACGGACTCGAATACGGGAATTTTTATCGACGAGTACACCTTGGTGGGTCATAACGTAATGCTTCATGGCTGTAAAATCGGCAAAGGATGTCTGATCGGCATAGGCTCGGTAATTTTAGATGAGGCCGAGATCGGGGACGGTGCGATGATTTTTGCAGGCTGCATGATTCGAGGAGGCAAGAAAATTCCGCCTCGAGCGATGGTCGTACCCAAAAACGGGGATATAGTAATTTATCCGGGAAAAGCAAAACCGATTATGACCATTGCCGCTTGTCTCGAATATATCGAATTATCTAAGCGGTTTATAGCGAATCGATTCGGGCCTTTTTCCAAGGAAGAAGAATTGCAATTCGTTAAAGAAGCAGAGCAAATCGTCTCCCGCCTAGGAATCTAGTCTTCCAATAATCTTTATTTCTCTTCGCTTCTGGACTTGCTTTCCGAACGGATTGATATTAATCAACCGTTTAGCCGTCGCCCGACGGCAGCCTTCCGCTTCCCATTCCGTTAATTGACTTTAGCGTGGAAAAGCAGATACACCTTTTTGCTTAGAGGAGAAGACTGTGAAGGAAAGCACAATCGCAAGAATCCGAACTATTTGGCAGACCTTTGACATGGCTCTAAATATTCCTGCTATCGATAAGCAGCATATCTGGTTGATAGGAATGATCGTCGAATTAGAGGATGACTTGGAATTTGCCGACCCTGTCTCGATGGAAAATAATTTTACGAGGACTTTGACTCGCGCTTTGGATTACACCATCGAACATTTCTCTTTGGAAGAGAAAGTCCTTGAAAGCATCAATTATCAAAAACTAGGTCAGCACAGAATTCAGCACACTCGATTCATCGCGGTTTTAAGAAGAAGGGCGAGAGAAAGGGTTACGGGCGATTATAAAAAGGCCGCATTAAACCTTCTTAGAAATCTAAGAACCTGGTTGTTTCAGCATATTCTTTCCGAAGATCGAGCCTATCTTGACGTGGTGCACATGCATTACGATGAAATCAAAGATTGGATGGATTCCCAATTCGTAAATTCCCCGCATAGCGATGAAGTTGAGGACCTTTATAGGCAGGTGATGAATTCCTCTGATACGAGTAAAGAATTCGAGTTTCAAACGATCGGAGAGGATAATCTTAGAATTATATCCGAACTTTGGTTCAGATACAAATTAAAGACAGGAATTGCCATAGTCGATATGCAGCATCTTTGGCTTTTACAACTACTGGTTAGAACCGAAAAATTACATCGTCAAAGATTGAAGCAGGAGATCAAAAACGAGGTACTAACCAGTCGGATCAAGGAAGCTCTGACTGCAACGATAGATTATATTAAAGAACATTTTAGTACCGAAGAAGCGATCATGAGAAGGTTTAGCTTTCATAACACGAATTCGCATATCAAGCAGCACCGAGATTTTAACGGAATAATAAACGACTTGATTCTAAGAAGTAGAAACGACGATACGGATGCTATATCGAAATTACTGCAGGATTTAAAGGAATGGTTGATAAGTCACATAGCCGTCGAAGATAAGAAATTATTCTATTTCTTTCGATCCCGCTTGGGGGAAGTGAACGAATACGTAAGAGAATTAAACCAACAAGGAAAGATTCATATTTGGAAAGATGCGGTAAGCATATATAGGCTACTTGTCGAATATGAGGAAACGCCTACTCTTAAGGCCTAAGGTATGAGAGAATTCGCGCTTTTGCTTTCCCGTATTCCTTTCAAGGTAGAAAGAATTTTCGGTCCTTTCGTCTTAAATTCATTTTCGGGAGTCGATCCGGTAATAATGTATGCGTGGTCGTCTTTTAAAAAGATAAGTTGATAATTATGAATTTCCGCCGATTGTTCAAAATTTTCAAGTAGGAATCTGCCCTCGATTAGGGCCGCTTTGTGTTTTCCTATCGTCAGTCGTTGCGGCACTGAAAGCATTTCGTAATTCTTATATAAATTAGAATAGAGTGCGCCGATCGATGCAATATAATCATCTATAGTGGCTTTGGAGTAACGGGGTGGAATAGGTTCGGAAACGAAGTTGATACTTGTACGAATGCCTGACTTCGTATATTCGTCCGAATCAAAAAGATAAAAAAGAACCTTCAGATCCTGTTCGGAACCCCCTTTTTTCGAATTCTTCTTTATGACGGACGGTTGTGTTTCCTCGGATCCGGATTCGCCATAAATCCAACCTTCGTAGTTTAGGATTAATTCTAATTCGGGTATCTCGATAGTCTTGGTGATTTCCGGGACTTTCTCTTTGCAAGCAAAAGAGAAAATTATAATCGAAGAGCCGATAACGGTTAAATTTCGAATTTTCGATTTCATTTAGAGGCTGATGTTTTCCCGGTCGCTAAACTACATTCGATTTTTCTCGAAAGGCAAGTACTTTCCGTCTTCAGGCCCTTCGCCGACGAAACAACAACCCCGACCATATTGAATCGACTGCGCAGACTTTTACGTCGACGAGACCGGTTTTAAGACCGATACCTCGAACCTTATCCTCTTTTACATCCGTGGCCACTCCGGAACTTCCCTTCGGCCAAGAAATCCAGACCATTCCTTTGTCCGCTAGAAACGTTTCAAACTTGGGAAAGTATGTTTCGAGCTCTTTTACGGATTTTGTAAAGAGATGAATATAATCGAATTTTCCTGAAAGTTTCTTTTTAAATTCAATTCCATCAGGTAAGTCCTCCAGCAGGTCGAAAAAGTAAGTAGGCTCGCCGATTAGTATTGCTATTTGACCCGCTTTGAAACCTAATTTTTTAGTGAGAGGGGTTCCCGAATACCCGGTCATATTTTTCTCCGATAGTACAAACCGATAAATAAGAACGAAAAAAGTCGATCAAGTATTTGATTATTACTTAAATGCAATGAATAATTAATTTAAATATGAGTTGTGAAAATCGAATAAAATTCAGACAAGATTATCTTACAAATTTGGGATATAGGAGCTTATTAAATGTGCAAGCTCATTCATTCCGTTCGATTTAACATACTTAATGAATATAGGCCACGGAGGAATATTGCTCCTATACGGATTAATGCTAGATCCGGTATATAGTCGTCCATCCGGGCCGGCATAGGCACCTCCATCAATACCTGCGTAAAGACCTCCACCTGGGCCAGTATATAAGCCGCCGCCAGGACCGGTAAATTGATCGCGTGGCCAAGTTAATTGTATCATTATTTGCTTTTATTGGCTCCGATTGCCGAATCGAGAATGAAATACGAAGAGGGATATTTTGGAAAAATATTCGGGCCTTTAATTTAAGAGCAAGATCATTTCTGAAATCGATCAGTAAATTTACCGTCTTTGAAAAGCCTGAATTAATGTAAACTATGGATTCTTTGGATACTTAAGATCGATAGACTTTGCATAAATTAATCGAAGCTTATATTTTTTTAAAAGCGATCCTCCCATAAAATCTTCATTCTGAATTGAGCATCTTTCGGGAGATAGTCCTGATATAAGGCGTTCATGAATTTATGGATATCTTCGTTTTAACGAAAGCACAAAAAAGCCGACCCCTAAGGTCGGCTTTTACAATCTTTTCAGTGATTTGCGATTACTAATGGTTTTTAGTAGGGGAAACCGAGATAGATTTTGGAACGGGTAAAGATATCGGCAGCGCAGAAACCGAATAAAAGGAGCAAGAAGAGGAATCCGGATCCGAAGATGGCCCTGTTCATCAGGTTATCATATTTTAAGTGCATAAAATATGCTAATACCAAGGAAGCTTTGATTGTCGCGACTAACATTGCAATAACAGTGTTAGCAGCGCCGAAGTCGATTCCAGCTACCCATACAGTGAGGATCGTTCCAATAATCAGAGCTGCGAAAACTATGCTGTAAGTCTGAATGGAGATTAGGTGATGCTCGCCATGGCCTTCATCGGCGGCATGAGAGGTAGATGGGGCAACTGCTGCAACACTAGGTTGCAATTTCGTTTTGCCTGCGTCGACCGCCTGCTGTAAGGCTTTACCCAAACGCGTGCCTTTGTTCTTGTCCAAATAAGACTTCAGCTTGTCTTCTTCCACGATTTGAGCGGCGAAATTGACCACAAAGCCTGCTACCGTCGTACTAACGATGGCCCCGCCGCCTACAACAAGTCCTGTAAAAGGAATTAAAAATCCAATGCTAACGATAATGTAAAGAGAGTAGTTGAGAAACAGTTCCATCTAGTATCCTTATCCGACCCTAACGGATCTAAGGTCTTTTGCGGTCCCGTAGGGACTGGAGCCAGTCTCGGAGGTAGGGAAAGAATCACAAGTACATTTCAGCTGCCGAAGGTCGCTCTAGATTTTCCTGCGATTTCTTCCGCCATTAAAAACGGATCTCCGACTTCCGCCTTCGGAATTCGAAACCAAAGAAGAACTTTCGGATTCGGTTTGCCGGATTCGGAAAAAAATGCCGATAACGGAAAGATCCGCCAAGACGAATTCTTTTCCCACTCTAAAAGCTGAGAATACGGGTCTCGGTTATTGCGGTTTTTATGCGAAACGAATAGTGCCAGATCCCGATATCCGGGGAGCGGAAATTTTTTTTGAAGTTCACGAAGAACCCGACCCATAGTCCAGCGAAAATTAACTTCCGAGATCTTCCGCAAACGGAGATTTGAACCTTCCCGATAAATAAAAGAGTCGATTGATCCGAATCCGGAGTAGGCCGGGGCGAACTCCCGGAGACGTTCGAGAATACCTTCCATTTGATTTAAATATTGTTCCGTTTCAGATGCTTCGGCGATCCAAGTTCCCGAATATTTTCCCTTTGAATTCGAGAGAAGTAAGGTGCTCGCTTCCAACCTAAAATCCCCTTTCTGAGCCGAAAATAGGAGGCTGAAATCTTGAATTCTATCGACCCACGGTTCTAGAATCGATCCGGTATTTCTTGTTTTAAAAAAATCCTTTTTGGACGAAGAACCTAAATCGGCCGGCAGGACGAATTCATGTCTTCCCGAAAAACCGAAGTCCAGTTTTCGAACATATAGCGGAAAGTTAAGCGTGAGATTTATGGCGCCTTGCCAGGCTTCTTCGTTTTGAAAAGTCCAGGCTGGAAATTCTTCAATACCGCAATTTGCTTTCCAGATGGATTGTTGAATTTTGGAAGAAAGCCGAAAAGATTCTTCGTACGACGAGGGATCGCGAGTAAAATATCCGTGAGTTGAAAGCTGGGAGATTTTTCCCCATTCTCCCAAAATAATCGGCTCCGAAATAAGTTCGTATCGAATCTGCCTTTGGAAAATACGTACGGGTGATGCAATAGACCATCCTTTCTTTTTCCAATAGGAGTACCATCGTTCTTCGGGCGTGGAATGGGCTATAATTTCACCCAGACTTTTTTCAGGCCCAGTCAAAACCAAAAAGCAGGATTCGACTACCGCATTCTGCCCTTCTAAACCGATCGGAAAAATATCACCAGTGAGTAGCTCTTCTTCAAAGTAGGCATTCGGGCGAAAGATTCGTGTCATAATCCGATATGTAACGGGGAAAAATTCTTTCCCCCGATCAAGAATAGGGTGTACTCTTCTCGATATATAAAGAGTAGGCAATCTGTATGAAAACCCGATTCTTGATTCTTTTCCTTGCTTCGCTGGTTTCTTTCCAGCTTCAGGCTGCTCCTAAAATTCTTACTTTGGAAGAGAGAGAGGTAGAACGTCAAATCGAAGCAATTCGAAAGGCGGGCTTCTCCGATATCGAGATTGATAATCTACATGCCTCTATTGCAGAGAATATTTTCAAAATTAATAAAATCTTGCAACTAGATACAACTAAAAAAGCGCTTCGTTACATAGGCGACGAACCGCAAGACCTACCTCAGTTCTTAAAAACCGATCGGGATAATAAAGCTTATTTAGAAATCGACATGGGTTCCGGCGAATCTTTTTGGGATTTTCCGAAGACGTACTTATACAACGCAAGAATTTTCATTTATCCGGGAGGCACTCCGGAAAAATTAGATAAGATCATTATGCAGTTTAAGAGAACAAACTCCAATGGAGAAATTTTCGTTCGAGAAATGCGGCGAGTGATCAATTCGGATCCGAAAGGGCCTCAAGTCAGTCAAGATGGCAAACGTTCTCCCAATAACAATAAAGATATTAAACTGGAATACTATTCTAGTTATGATACCGAATTTATTTGGCCGGACACTCCGACTCAGCCGATCCAAGCCGGCGTGGAATCGAAATTGCACGATGAAGGAAATCCTATTCCTTACAATAAGCAAAAGCAGATTATCTTAACTTATAAGAAATATCTACGAAGAGTCGATAAGAACGTCCGTTATAAACTGCGTGATTTAGATCTGAACCAAAAACGTCTCATTTCTAAGATGCTGGAATTCCAATAATTTCTTTATAGAATTAATTTCCGTCCGAAAATGGAGTCAGGGTTTACCGAATCTTCAATTCTATTTTGAGACGAATTCTACTCGGGTCGATCTGATCATATCGCAGCCCTTTCGTTTAACGATCTCTTATAATTTCTAAAAATCTTTGAGGCCTCAGTTCGAATCCTAATAAAGAATCGAAGAATATCGATTGACCGACGGTGCGGAACTTAAAAAATTTTTAATCGAAATTAAAAATGAATCATCAGTTCTCGGAAAAATTTCTGCGTTTCTTTACCTTAATATCGATCGTTTTTCTAACGGACTGCGCTTCCAGATTGGCTTCCGTAATTGAAAAGGGAAATAACGAGCAAGCCGTCAAAATGCTGGAGGCAGGAAGTAATCCGAACGACTTGAGAACTTGCAATACCCCTCTTTATATGGCTGCGAAAAAAGGCGAGTTGGCATTGGTGCAACTTCTTATAAAAAAAGGAGCGGATCCGAATCTACGTTCTCGGGAATGTAATTATAAGGATATATTCGGACAATACAAAGCTAACAATCGGAGCCCGTTGGAAGCGGCAAGGACGCTGGAAATTGCGAAGATTCTTTTCGAGGCCGGTGCGGATCCTCGCTGGGGAAGCTATGAGGTTACGGATACTATAACAAATTGGACGCCACTCTATAGAGCGATACTGGCGGAACGGTACGATATCGCGAGATATTTAGTCGAAAAAGGTGCGAACGTCAATTTATACGACGATATGAACGGAAAGCATATCCTCTTGCGATTGCTTTCGGAAAGGAAAGATTCGAGAGCAAATATTTTGCGTGGCCTGATACTGGCAAAAGGCGCTAAAGAATTAAGCTTTGTGGATTCGCTTAAAAAAAATATTTCGGATAGTCCGACTAGGACTTATCGACATATTCCCACCGGAAATGTAACGATAATGACTCCTGAAATGATTTCTTACCTAAAAGAATCGCCCAACCAAGCCGTTCCGATCACTTATTCTATCGCGGACGGGGGATATTACCATTATTCCGAGTTTGAGTGGACGGATACCAAACAAAACTTGCATGAGTGGTTGATTCTGAAGCGAGCCGAGTACGAGGCTTTAAAAAAGAAGAAATAAAATAATCGTTTTTCCCGCTTGCCTTTTCTAAAGAGGGAAGGTATCACTTTCCCCATGGCTCTCCATTCCGTTTTCGGTAAACTTCAATTTAAATTAGGGGAAGGGGATGTTTGTGTCCTTTCCTCGCCTTACGAATTCGAACCTGCTCTTTCTAGTTTAGGAGGTCCTGTCGACCGGGCCTTGCGTTCCGGAAAAAAATATCGTCTTATTTTAGCCTTTGTTCAAACGGAAGTCGAGATTCGAAACATCGCGTCGATGGTTCCAACATGCCTTGCGGAAGATGGTTTATTATGGTTGGCGTATCCTAAAAAGACTTCCCGGAAGTTTAACGTCTCGATTCATAGGGATGCAGGATGGGACCCTTTAGGGAAAGTCGGATATGAGGGCGTCCGTTTGATTGCGATTGATGATGATTGGTCGGCGCTTCGATTTCGTCATTCTTCTCTGATCAAAACTCTAGATCGTGACCCGAGTTTAACTCTTAGCGAGGATGGGAAGAAAAGAGCCACTGCCCGTAAGAAGTCCCCCGCGAAAAAAGCCGCTGCTAAGAAAAAATTACCTAAAAAGAAAGTCTTAGCGAAGAAAAAAGCCAAGAAAAAATAGAGGAGAAACGGAATTAGATCATTGCATTCGAGTTAACGGATATTCTATGAAACGGGATTTAGAATTAGATTCTAACGTAATAAAGATCCGTTTATAGTCCTGAATCACGTCTGACTATCAGGTCGCTGATTACTTTTTCGTCCGTCAGGTATTTTCTATTCAGGTATGAAATCGCATAATTTAGGAACTTTGGAACTTCTTTACCTGCTTCCAATAAATCCAGCTTTGTTTGAGTGAGCTCATCCATGGTTATCAAAGCCAAACGTCTTTGGCTTTGGTGGGATTCAAATTCATCTTCCGTTTGAAATTCGATTCCTGCCATACGAAAAATATAGCACGATTCGGGATTTCTGGCAAGCGAGTACCGGTAGGATTTCTCGGCTTAAAGGATTTTCGAATTAATGATGCTTATGCCGTTTATCATATTCATCCGATTTTTTAATTCCTCTTTCTTCGTTCACAAATAGATTTACGATTAACGCGACCAGAAAGAAAACACTGACCGCCAAGAATGCGTTACGTAGGGATAGAAGTGTCTGCAAAACACTTATCGCCACCAGTCCGAATGCCGCGGCTACCTTTCCGGAGAGTCCCCATAAGCCGTAGAATTCGCCCGATTTTGATTCGGGCGAAAAAATTCCCACAATAGCCCTGCTTGCGGATTGGGTAGAACCCAAACCTGTGCCCGCTAAAATCGTAATTCCTACGAATGTCCATTGGACGGATACATGGATACCGAACGAATTAATAAAGGTTGCGACTTCTCGGACCCAATAAATTAGTAAAAGGCAAACGATCCATAATACCAAAGTAATATTAAATGTTTTTAATGCTCCTATCTTATCTTGGATAAAGCCGAATAATACCGCTCCGACCGCAGCGAACAATTGAATGAAAAGAAACATCGTAATTCTATGTTCTTTTTCCATCTGGATTTCCTGGGTCCCGTAGATGAATGCAAAGCTAATAACTACGCCTAACGCTGCCATTGCAAAAAATAGGGAAATAAGATATACGGCCATGTCTCGGAAGTGCTGAATGTCTTTAAAAGTACTTTGTACTCGATCAAATCCGATCTTTAAATAACTGACTCCTACCGGTTTTGGACTTCCTGTGGAGTATTCCTTTAGAAGTAAGAAAGTCGGAATTCCGGCGACCAAAAAGAAAAAGGCGGTGTACGGGCCTACCAACCGCATGCTATCATAATTGGATGGGACCGGCTCTCCTAAGGTATCTACAAGGGCAACGGCGGCAATTCCGCCAAAATAACCGATTCCCCACGCGTATCCCGAAATTTTTCCAAGCTCATGTTTAGGACCTAGAAAAGGAAGAAAGCTGGAAGTGAAATTTTCTCCCGAAGCAAAAAAGAAATTTGAAAGAATTATTAATAAGAAGGCTAAGCCAAATTGACCGGGCGAAACTACGAACCAAAGGGCTGCCGTCGTAATTACACAAAGAATATAGCTCCAAAATAAAAATGCTTTTTTCTTCGCGGAATAATCAGTAACCGCTCCAAAGATGGGTCCGGTAATGACTACAATCAGATAGGAAAACGCTAACGCGAGACCCCAGAGAAAATTTCCCGTTTCATAAGGATTATTCGAATTTGTTGAAGGCGGGACGATTAGTTGGCTGAAAACCACCCCGTACGTTACGCTTATGATTACCGTTGTATAACTGGAGTTGGCAAAGTCGAACATGCACCAACCCAGGATTTCTCTCATGGGGGCGCGTTTGGTAACTTGCATATACGGATTGATGTCCTTCTAAAGAAATTTCAAAGGAAAATATGTGCTAAAACATCTCTGTCAACGAGAAATATTTTGCAAAAAATTCTCTTGCATGAAGCTGTTTCATCGGTAGTCTTGAAAGAAGCCTTCCGTTTTGGAGTCCAATATTTAAACGGCTCATGAATTCCTCCGATTTTAATCAGATTGATTTAAATGCATTAATGCGACCTCGCAAAGTCTGCGTTTGCAATCAGGTGTCCGAAGAGGAAATAGTAAGTTCCATTCGTAGAGGTAACGATACGCTTGGAAAGTTGATGCAGGATACCCTTTGTTGTACCGGATGCGGTACTTGCCGAGGTAAAGTGACGAAGTTACTCGCAGAAACGCTTGCGACTCGCACCGAATGAATCTTCCTTATCTATCCGTAAATATGGCAATGACCCTGGACGGAAAAGTTTCTCGTCCGGACGGAAAGTGGTACGGTCTTTCTTCCAGGAACGATAAGAAAAGAATGGATGAAATCCGTGCCGTTTCAGACGGATTGATTTTAGGAAAAAATAGCTTAGTAAACGACGATCCGGTAACTCATTTACGTTATGTGGATCAAGTGAACGAACCGCGCCCGATTTTATTGGTTCGAAATGGAACATTGCCGGAAGACCGAAAAGTTTTTCAAAATTCCCGAAAGAAACCGCTCCTGTTCTGTACAAAACACAACGAATCTTCAATTCGCTCTAATCTTTCCGATCTTGCGGAAATCGTCGTATTAGGCTACGATGATATTGATACGATACAGGTGATGCAAAAGTTAAGCGATTTTGAATTTAAGAATATTCTTTTGGAAGGGGGACCTCGACTTAATGATTCCTTTTTTCGAAAGAATTTGATTCAAAGAATTTACCTTACGATCGTACCTTTTTTGATCGGCCAGTCGGATCTACCGTCGCTAGCCGACGGGCAATTAGCTTATCCGTCCTTCGATAACGCTCAATGGAAGCTAGTATTATGCGAACAAAAGGAAGACGAAGTCTTTTTGATCTATGATAAACGAATATGATGACTTCTACAAGTATTTCGGATTCGCATTTATATCAAAAGATGAAACAAAGTTTTGTTCGAATAATTATTCTCCTATTAACCGTAGGACTCATATACTTTGAGACTTTTCCGGAAAAACAGATTTTGTTTTCGGAGAATCGTTTGGTCTATCTGCCAGAAAATTTAGAATCGGTAATACTGGAACCCGATTGGGTGCGATTGGACGAGCTGCCATCCGGCAGTACTAACTATCTGGTCGAAGTCGAAGACGCAAGATTCCATAGACACGCCGGCTATTCCGTTTCGGACATTCAGTCTTCGGTTTTGCAGGCAGTCGTTTTCTTTAGGAAATTAAGGGGCGCCAGCACGATCGATCAACAATTGGCTAGAACATTATTTTTGTCTAGGGATAAGACCTTAT